>SVLE01000037.1 GCA_015068065.1 Oscillospiraceae bacterium
TGGCAAAATTATGCCACTCAAGGCTGTCATTGCTCGCCGCATTCAAAGGCGCAACGTAGACATCCTGGTTCTCATCGTATCTGTCAAAGTCCTCGTGCCAAATGCTGCCCTCGGGCCAGAAATCGGCAGTGACGGTAGCATTCTCAGTCAGGTAGAAGGTATTACCATTAATGGCCGTATCGTTCACATAGACATTCTTGACCACATAGCCAGGCTTGGTGGAAGTGGCAGTGACGGTGATTTTAGTGCCGTACGCAACATTGCCAGTTGCGTCCACCTTCACGCTGCCATTGACACAGGTGTCCTCGGTCACGGTGTAGGTGTAACCGGGAACATCACCCTCGTAAGCGTACTCACTAACTTTGATGTAGTCCCAGTAAGTCTCGCGGGCAGTGGTGGAATTGCCATAGTGGTCCAGAGTGATGGGCGCATCCGATACTGTGGCACCATACAGAACACGGCTACCCAGCAACGTGGACTCATCGTTGTACAGCTCAGTGACCACAGTTTTAGCCTGCGCATCCACGTGGACTTTCACAGTGAACCAGGTGTTGGCACCGGAGAGTTTTTCTGAATCCTGCAGGACATTTTCCTCGTCAAGCAGGTACAGACTGGCCGTTTTGTTAGCCGTTTCACCAGTAGCAGCATTCAAAGCCGTCACCGTGTTCAGTTCGATCCAGACCTGGCTGCCGTTGATTCGCAGCTCGTAATCGCCCGTAGTGTATGTCGCAGCCGTCTTGTTGTGTTTGAGGATCTGCACACCGGGCAGTCGAAGCTCGGACAGGTTACCCTTGTCGTTGCCCTTGAAGCGGGCCTCAAGGGTGTAGCTACCGGAGAAGGTCTCGGCAGTTCTCAGCCAGGCGCGACCGCTAGCCGTGTCTGTCTTGGCGACAGACACCTTCAGCGCCTGAGTGTCTCCTTCTTGGACAACTTCAAAAGCATAGCTTCCCGCAAGAGGGGTAGCGTATTTGTCTTTCTTCACGAAGCCGGCACCCTCAGCTTCAATGTCATAGGAGCCCAAGGTATTAAAGTCTTCGAAATACGGTTCGAAAGACGTGTTGTCGCCCTCGGCTGCAAAGGCGGTCACGGGCAAACAGGAGAACGCCATGGAAAGTATGAGAAGCCAGGATAGAATTCGCGTTTTCATTCTTTCGCCTCCAAAATTTTTTTGGTACCTGTGTACCGATGGTGCAGTATCATCCGATTTCCTTCGCCGCCCCTCCCTGCCGTGAGGATACCTGTCGGTCTGCCGCGGTCCCGAAACGCGGCCAACCGGCGGTCCGTTCCGGCGGAAACGGTGTAGCTTGGGGTCGTATGTATACTGCCCGAGAGTTGTCCCTTTCGGGAGGATGGTCGACCTTTGGCGGACGTTTCAGGTGACACATCTCCGGGCGGCACAGCCAAACCGTACGGAGATTTTTCACCCAAAACGACTGCAGTCACAGTCCTGCATCCTCCCACAGGGTATACGGGTTGATGCTATATTCCATCATTTTGAAATTATACCATCCACACGATAACTTTGCAAGGAATTTTTGGCTTTTTGCGGGGATTTTTATATTATTTGTTTCCACAATGTGCTGTGCACAAGATACCTTGGCAAAGAAGTTAACAAAGCAAATATTTTGTCTGTACAGCCACTCAACGTGGTATTTGTGGCAAAAGGAATCGGGCACCGGTCAAGCCGGTGCCCGATTGGACTTTATGAAATTCAGGCCTCGGTGCTCTCCTCGGCGGGAGCTTCCTCAACAGCCTCTTCCTCGGCCTCCTCAGTGGGGGCGACCTCGATCAGAGCACGGATGGACAGGGAGACCTTCTTGTTCTCCATGTCGATGTCGGTGATCTTGGCCTGGACGGTCTGGCCCTCGCTCAGAACATCGCCGGGCTTCTCGATGCGGTGATCGGCGATCTGGGAGATGTGGATCAGGCCGTCAACACCGGGAACGATCTCGGCAAAGGCACCGAAGGTCATCAGCTTGACGATCTTGACCTCGGCCACGCTGCCCACCTCGTAGGTGGTGGTGAACTTGGTCCAAGGATCCTCGCCGTGGTCCTTCACGCCCAGAGAGATCTTCTTCTTCTCCTTGTCGGCAGAGATGACATACACCTCGATGGCGTCACCAACAGAGACGACCTCGGAGGGATGCTTGATGCGGCTCCAGGACAGCTCGGAGATGTGGACCATGCCGTCCACGCCGCCGATGTCAACAAAGGCACCGTAAGAAGTCAGGGACTTGACAGTACCGGCGTAACGCTTGCCCTCCTCGATCTCTTCCCAGACCTTGGCGGCAGCGGCGGCGCGCTCCTCAGCGGCCACGGCGCGGATGGAACCCACCACGCGGCGGCGGGCACGGTTGACCTCAGTAATGCGGAGGCGGACCTTCTCCTTGAGCATCTGGCTCATCTCGGCGTCACGGGGCAGGCCGGTCTGAGAAGCGGGAACGAACACGCGCACGCCCTTAACGGACACAACAATGCCGCCCTTGTTCTCCTCGGTCACGATGCCGTCCATCACGGTCTTAGCCTCGACAGCGGCCTCAACCTCGTCCCAGCCCTTGACCATGTCCAGGCGCTTCTTGGACAGCTTCACCATGCAGTCGCGGTCGCTGACCAGCATGACATAAGACTCGATCTCGTCGCCAACCTTGACGTGCTCCTCGATCTTAATGCTGGGGTCATCAGAAAACTCGTCCACGGGGATGTAACCGGGATACTTGATGCCCAGTTCAACCTGGATCTCAGTGGGCGTGATAGCCACAACCGTGCCGGTAACCTTATCCCCCGTATTTAAAGTTTTGATCGACTCCTCCAGCAGCTCCGCAAAGGATTTTTCGATCTCCATGATTTCTTCGCTCATTTTGTCATAGACCTCCTTTATAATCCACTCGGGCGTAGATGCGCCCGCAGTGATACCAACATTTGAAAGATCCCGGAGACAGGTCATGTCCAGATCCTCCGCACGCTCGATCAGCTGTACGTTGGAGCACAGCTCCCGGCACAGCTCTGCCAGACGCTTGGTGTTGGAGCTTTTGCGGTCTCCAATGACCACCATTGCGTCGCTTTCCGCGGCGAGGCGCTGGGCCTCCTCCTGTCTTTTCGATGTTGCTCCGCATATTGTATCAAAAAAATTTGCGTTTGTACACTCTTTTTTTGCAATTTCTGCGCACTCGTCCCAAATCTTTCTGGTCGAGGTGGTTTGAGAGACAAACGTCAGCGGCAATTCACGCCGATTTTCCGCCTCGTCCAGCCATTCGGAAAGGGCCCGGGCATTTTCCAGCACCACCGGGTGACAGCACCAACCGGCAATGGCCAGCACCTCGGGATGGTCTGGAGTACCGATAATCACAGGCTGACGGCCCTCCTCCTCCGCGTGCAGGACAAGCTCATGGATGCGCTTGACACTGGGACAGGTGGCGTCAAGGATCTGCGCCCCCTTTTCCCGCAGCTGCTCATAGACTGCTCTGCCCTCACCATGGGAACGGATGATCACACTGCCGTCCCCGGGCACGTCATCCACGCAGTCCACGGAGCGCAGACCCTGTTGGGCAAGGTGGCGCACCACGTCCATGTTGTGGACGATGGAACCAAGGATCACACAGGGTGTACCCGCCTTGGCGGTGCTGTCAGCCAGTTCCACCGCACGGCGCACGCCGTAGCAGAAGCCTGCGGACTTTGCCAGTGTCAGCTTCATCTGCACTCCTCCCCCAGCGCGCGGATGCGCGACATCAGATCGTCGACGATGGCGTGATACTCCTCCGAGGTTCCCTTCCGTCCGGCTACCTGAGGGGTAAATGGCTCGCCAATTACCACCGTAGTAGGCCGAAACCAGCGCTTTTTGGCGGGAATGTAAACGGGGATAATAGGCGCGCCGGTGCGCACGGAGAACATGGCCGCGCCGGTTTTAGCCTCCACGTTCTCCCCCTCTTCCACACGCGTCCCCTCCGGGAACATAAGCAGTTTGTCCCCCTGCTTCAGAAAACGAAGGGCAGTCTTGACGGCGTTAATGTCCGCCGCTCCCCTGTCCACACCAAATACGCCGGCCTTGCTCAAAAGCCAACCGACCACCGGCAGTCGCATGACCTCCGCCTTAGCCATGGCACGCATCACATGTCTGCGGCCGAATGCATACAGGACAAAAAACGGGTCTGACGCCTTGGTGTGGTTAGGGCAAATCAGCGCAGCACCCTCGGGTATGTTCTCACGTCCAACCGCTTTCACAGGGTGAACCAGATTGAAAAAGGGCCACACAACGGTATAAAGCACATGAAAAAAACGATCCATACTCATGTCAGATTTTCTCCCTGATGACGGCAAGGATGGCCTGCAGGCTCTGCTCCAGATCCAGATGAGTGGTGTCCACCAGAACCGCGTCCTCCGCCTGTCGCAGAGGAGCGATGGGGCGGTTGGTATCCTGCTCGTCCCGCTTGATGATGTCCCGGAGCACCGTGTCAAAGTCCGCATCCTGTCCCCGCTGCTGCAGCTCCAGATGACGGCGCTGGGCTCTGGATTCGGGAGATGCGGTAAGGAATATTTTAACGTCGGCATCGGGCAAAACCACGGTACCGATGTCCCGTCCGTCCATAATGACATTGTTCTTCCGGGCCAGATCCTGCTGCAGGTCCAGCAAAAACGCACGCACCTCGGGAATGGCGGAAACCGTGGACGCATGCTGGGATATCTCGTGGACACGGATCGCCTGACTAACATCCTCACCGTTGAGGTACATATGCTGTAAACCATCTTGGCCATACTCCAGACGGATATCCAGCTCGCTCAGTGTAGGCACCAGCCCAGCGGCATCTGCAGGGTCGATCCCACGGCGCACCGCGCTCAGCGCCACGGTGCGGTAAATGGCACCGGTATCCACATAGAGGTAGCCCAACGTGGCCGCAGCCTTGCGGGCAAGGGTGCTCTTCCCTGCCCCGGAGGGCCCGTCAATGGCAATGCTGATCTGTTTCATAAGCTCACCTTTTCCGACAAGTTATTTATCTTTACAGTAATTGGCGGCAGAGTCCCCCGCCACACTTCCCGTGGCCCACGCGATCTGCAGATTAAAGCCGCCGGTATAGGCATCCACATCCATGACCTCGCCGGCAAAATACAGGCCGGTTACTTTTTTGGATGCCATGGTCTTGGGGTCGATCTCCCCCGTTTTCACGCCGCCGGCTGTGACGATGGCATCGGACAGGGGGCGCGGTCCCGTGATATGAATGGTCAGCCCTTTCAGCGTTTCCAGAAGTCTGCGCCGCTGTCCCTTGGTGATCTCATGGCCCTTTGTATGGCCCGGGATCTCGGTCAGTCGCACCATCACAGGTACCATCAGCCGGGGCACAAGGCCGCCAAGGATATTCTGAAAGTCCTGATTGGATCGTTCGGCAAACTCACGCACCAGCCGCGCGTCCAGTTTCTGCTCGTCCAGAGCAGGCTTCAGATCGATCACAGCGGTATACTCTTCTCCCCTGAAATCGCGCATACAGGCGCTTGCGCTGAGCACAAGAGGGCCGGAAATTCCGAAGTGGGTAAACAGCATCTCTCCCTGTTCCTGATAGACCACCTTTTTCCGGCTGTTCTTCACCCTCAGGGTGACGTTTTTCAGCGAAAGGCCCTGCATTTCGGCGCAGAAGTCCTCCCGCGTCTCCAAAGGCACAAGGGAAGGCCGAGGAGTGACAACGGTGTGTCCCAGTTCCTCCGCAATTAGGTATCCGTCTCCGGTGGACCCGGTAAGCGGATAGGATGCGCCGCCTGTAGCAAGGACGACTGCACGACAGGGGTAGGTTCCATTCTCTGCTTCCACTGCGCAGACCACACCATCTTCACATAGGATTCGGACTGCCCGGTCCTGCACTACCCGGACCCGGCATCTGCGCAGTTCCGCCACAAGGGCATCAATAATATCCGCCGCCTTGTCCGACTGGGGAAACACCCGGTTTCCACGCTCTGTCTTGAGGGGCACGCCCAGCGACTCAAACAGAGACATTACTGCCGTGGGCGGCAGTCGGTGCATCGCGCCGGTAACGAAGCGGCTGTTGCCGGGAATGTTGGCAAGCACCTCTTCCACCGGACAGTGGTTGGTCAGGTTGCACCGACCCTTTCCGGTAATGTAGATTTTACGTCCAAGCTTGGGATTGCGCTCCAACAGGGTCACATCCGCTCCTGCCAGCGCCGCGGCCCGCGCAGCCAGCATTCCGGCCGCCCCTCCGCCAATAATTACAACATCGGTTTTGCTCATGGTATCCTCCCAAAACAACTCCCGAAGCGCAGTGCTTCGGGAGCCGTGACCGATTCACCGGAATTCAGTTGCCCACCTTTTCGTACACGTCGTACTCGTCCCAAATCTGCTCCAGCTGCTGGAAGGTGTTGGCAACATCCTGACTGCGCTTCTGGCTCACCGCCACAATGAGGGCACTGACCAGACTCATGGGCGCGACCAGAGAGTCCACAAAGGAGGCCATACCGCTCTTGGCCGTCAGTGTGATATTTGCCTGCGCCGCAATGGGTGAAGCCTCGCTGTCGGTAATGGCGATCACCGTAGCCCCCCGATCCCGGGCATAGTGCATGGCCTTCACTGTCCGGCTGGAATAGCGCGGAAAGCAGACACCGATGACCACATCCTCCGGGCCCACACGCAGGATCTGTTCGTACACTTCACTGACGGTGTTGGCGCTGATCTCGCAGACATTGTCAAAAATCAGATTGAAATGGAACGCCATGAACCGCGAAATGGAAGAGGACGAGCGCACGCCCATGATGTAGATCTTCCGCGCCTTCAGGAGCGCATCCACCGCCCCGTTGAACCGGCTCCGGTCCAGTTCCTCCAATGTGGAACGAATCATGGAGATATCCGAGCGGAGCACAGAAGAAACCACATCATCGCCAATGGTATCGTTGGCGATCTCAATGCGCTGAACGGAGGTCAGACGGCTGCGAATCATCTTCTGCAGAGATTTCTGCATACTGGGGTATCCGTCATAGCCAAGCTCCGCGGCAAAGCGAACCACCGTGGATTCACTGACGTTGGTGGTTTGCCCCAGTTTGCTGGCCGTCATAAAAGCAGCTTTGTCATAAGACTCCAGAATAAAATTGGCAATACGCTTTTGTCCCTTGGAAAAGGAGCCCATATTCTCCTGAATCGCGGTCAAAATATCCTGTTTCATATCTATACACCTCAGAATCATGTAAAACAGTTCAGTGTTGCTATCATACCTTTTCTGCGAAAAAAAAGCAAGCGATTTTGCAAGATTCCATTCAAATCTTGCAAAATCGCTTTCATTCCTCCGTTTTCAACAGGGCGACCTCGCTCTCAGTCAGCAGACGCCATCGTCCCAGCGGAAGGGTCCGGTCCAGTTGGAGTCCCCCCTCCCGTATGCGCTTAAGCCGCAGCACCGTCAGCCCCGACTGGGCACACATGCGGCGCACCTGTCTGTTTTTCCCCTGATGGATGGTGACGGACAGCTGGGTCACACCGCCGCTGGTGCGTCCGCGTCTCACCTGCGCAGGTGCAAGTTTGTCTCCGTCCAGTTCCATCGGCCCGGAGAGGATGGGCAACCCCTTCTTCACATCGCCCACTACCCAGACAAGGTACTCCTTCTCCACCTGATGACTGGGGTGAATGAGCCGCTGGGTCAGCTCCCCGTCATCCGTCATGATCAGCAGCCCTTCCGAGTCCAGGTCCAGCCGGCCCACAGGCCACACACGACGTCCGCAGCCACTCACAAGCTCTGCCACTGTTTTGCGTCCATGCTCGTCGGACAGCGTGGTCACAAAACCCCGGGGCTTGTTGAGCATCAGATAAATGCGATCCTGCTGTGTGGAAACTGGCACACCGTCCACCTCCACAAGGTCCCGATCAAGGTCTGCCTTATCGCCCAAGTGGGCGGTCTGACCATTGACGCAAACCCGTCCGGCAAGGATCCACTCCTCCATAGTGCGGCGGGAACCGATCCCGCAGGCAGACAAAAGCTTTTGCAGCCGCTCTTCCATGATCAGGTTCCCTCCCTTCACACATCGTCTACTTGCCAAACAGCCGAAGCATTTTTTCTATCAGATTTCGGCTACTTACAACATTCATTTCCGCCGACTCCCCATACACCAACGGACAGATGGCGATCACTTCGTCCTCAAGATACCATGTGACGGTTCCTGCTGTCTGTCCCCGGGTCACCGGGGCCTGGCTCCACTGGGTCAGAGATACTTCCTTTCTGACCGTTTCCCCCAGTGCCAGCGGATAATATACCGCATCCGCCGCCTGCACACGAACAAAGGAGAGCAGACTGCCGGACACCGGGATCCGGGCATATACCTCTCCCTCTCCGGCAAGGCAGGTGTTGGTATAGGTTTCAAAACCATAATCCAGCATGGCCGTGTGGTCTGCCCAATCATTCCCATCATTCAGCGTGACGGCGATCAGCGTCTGCCCCTCCCGCTGGGCGCAGGAGATCAGCGTGCGTCCCGACCGCTCCGTATAGCCGGTTTTCATTCCGATACAGCCCTCGTACCGCCACAAAAGCTTGTTGTGGTTGGTAAAGGTCCGTCCGCCGATGGTAATGGTTCTCGTGGCAACGATTTTGGCGATGGTTTCGTTCTTCATGCAGGCAGCGGCCAACCGCGCCATGTCGGCGGCGGTGGACATATGCCCCTCCTGCGTCAGACCACTGGGATTGAGAAAAGAGGTATGCTCCATCCCAAGCAGAACCGCCTTGCGATTCATGGCATCCACAAACTGCTCCACACTTTCTCCGCAGTAACCAGCCACGGCAAGAGCGGCATCATTCCCGGAAGCCAGCAAAAGACCGTACATCAGAGCCTCCAGAGTCAGCTGCTCCCCCTCCCTCAGGTACATGGAGGAGCCCTCTGCCCCGGTGTATTCCTTCTTGATCGTCACAATCTCATCCAGACTATGTCCGGACTCCATAGCAACAAGGGCAGTCATCAGCTTTGTGATGCTGGCAATATAGCGCCGCTCACCGGCATTTTGCTCATAGAGCACACGCCCGCTCTGGGCATCGATCAGAATGGCCGAAGATGCCCCGGTGCTCACCGCCTTGGCAGGCATACCCGACCAGAGCACAAGCAGCACACACAGGAACAGGGAGCACAACCGTTTCAAACAGTATCACCTCACGAAAAAGTGATACTATTATAAGACCTTGCCTCAGTTTTTATCCTCGAACCTTGTCTGAACCTTACTCCACAACATCAGGATCAACCCTATGAGAGGCCGCCTTTTTCTCCTGCTGTTTCTCAATAAAGGACGTGACCTTATCCATCACATCGGGCACCATCTCAATCACACGGTCCACCGTGGTGCCGGGAGGGGGCGCAACAGGAAGCAGGCGCACGCTCTCCCCCTTGACGATCAGGAACGCCACCGGCTCCAGCTTGGCTCCGGCGCCGCTGCCGCCGCCAAATGTATTGGCCTGCGTGGGCTTCTGATTCTTTGTGGTAAAGTCACTGCCGCCGCTGGCAAAGCCAAAGGACAGCTTGGACACCGGGATCAGAGTGACCCCTTCGGCTTGAATGGGCTGACCGATAATGGTATTTGCGTCCACCATGGTGCGGATCTTTTCCATCGTGGTACCCAGCAGATCGTTAATGGGATGATTGTGTTCCATGTTCAGACCACCTCTTTTTGATTGGTGCGCGTTGTGCGCCCGGTTCGGGTACGAATCAGGATTCCAAGCGCCCTGAATCCAAAACCCAGAATCAGTCTCAGCGTCTGGGCTATGGTCAGGGACAGGGATGCCAGAATATAGAGCAACGTCTCGGTTCCTTCGAAGTCCACGCCCACGTGTGCGTGGCCGTCCTTCACGTGAAAGGTGCGGATCACAGGCTGCCAAAGGGACCCCAGCAGGGCGTTTGCCTGTCCGTATCGCATGGCTGCGTCTGCCGGATCGCAGGCACAGACGGTCAAAGCCATCTCCAGCCTGTCCACTCGCAGCCTGCGTCGGAATTTCCCCGCCGTTTCCAGCACCGTGGGAAGCAGGTCAAGCACCAGCTTCAGCATACCCCCTTTTTTCTTCTTTTGCTCCGGGGGCTTTTCCTTTTTGATTTTCTTTGCCTTGGTCTTTTTCTGCTTTACTGGAAAAACAGGGATCAGAAAGGCCCCTGCCCGAACCCGGACAAACAGCCCATCCTCACAGTATTCCACCTGTGCGCCAATGCGGATCTGCCCCAGCAGGAACAGCACGAGCAGGATCATCAGCGCGGTAAAAAGGCCGGTCATTCCTCCTGCGCCTGCTCGGCGCTCTGCGTTTCGTCCTGACGCAGTTTGGCTACGGCCGCCTCCAGCTCCAGCGTGATCTGTCCGTCCTCCGGAGAAGAATCAGGCAACTCAGGAAGCTCTTCCAGCGTAGTCAGATGAAAGGAGCGCAGGAAGTTCTTTGTGGTGCGGTACAGAATAGGCCGGCCGGGCACGGCCAAACGGCCACATTCCTCGATCAGCTCCCGTTCCAGAAGCAGTCCGACCGTATAGGAGCTGTCCACGCCGCGGATCTGATCCACATAGGCCCGGGTTGTGGGCTGATAATAGGCGATAACAGCCAGAGCCTCAAGGGCAGACTGGGAAAGCTTGGCCGGTTTGCGGCTTTCCAGCGTTTTGCGGATATAGTCGGCATATTCCGGAGCAGAGCACAGCTGATAGCTGCTCTCCAGCTTCACCAGCCGGATGCCCCGGCGCTGAAAGCTGTATTCATCCATCAGATGCTGAGCCACCTGATCCAGTGTCTGGCGATCAATGTCGAGTCCCATACACAGCCGCTCTGCGGCCACCGGCTCACCGGAGGCAAAGAGGATGCCCTCAAGGGCGGCCTGTAATTCTTTCAGTTCCATAGTTTCCTCTCCCTCCTCAATAGCTGTCGGCAGTAAAATTCATTTCTTCGCTCTCACCCTGAATGGAGGTGACGGTGCAGTCCTCCTGCGTACCTGCCAGCCGCAGACGGTTGGCCTTACACAGCTCTAACACGGCAATAAAGGTTGCCACGATCTCCGAGCGGCTTTTATTGCCCTTGAACAGAGCACGGAACCGGGTGATTCCGAAGCTGACCAGGCGGTGCAGGATCTCCTTCGCCTTGTCCGCCACAGGATAGGGCTCACGGCCCACAATACCCTGAAAGGCGCTGACCGGCGGGGGCAGTTTGTGATCCGAGCGCTCCAGAACCTGAGACATGGCCCGAAACAGATCCACCGGCTCATGGACATAACGATAGGTCTGATCCTTTTTCAGCGGCTCAGGTCCTTTGGTCAGGAAGTCTCTGCCCAAGGCATAGCGCTGGTCCAGTCGGGGTACGATCTGCTTGAGCTTGATATAGTTTTCATTACGCTGATGGGCTTCCAGTGAGGCGATCAGCTGTTCCATCTCGGACAGAGCTTCCTCGTCATGGATAGACAGAAGCATTCTGGTCTTAATGTAGATCAAATGGGAGGCCATGGTAACAAATTCGCTTGCAACCTCCAGATCCAGTTCCTTGCGTTGATTCATCCACTCCAGATACTGCTCCAGAATCAGCGAGATCTGGATATCTTTAATCTCCATCTTGTTTTTGCTCAGCAGGTGCAGGATCAGGTCCAAAGGGCCAACAAAGTCCTCCATATCCGTATCCTTGGCCTTGACTACGCCTTCCAGATGATATACGGGAGTCTCCATGATCGCACCTCCTTAAAAGCCAAAATAGTAGCGGATAAATGCAAAAGGAAATCGGGTCACAGCACAAAGCCGCTCAAGCACCCACCCCATGCACACGTTCAGCGGCCCGGCAAAAAAGCCGAACCACGCCAGCACGATAACAGCAAGCATCAGATACCGTTCCCAGCGCATGAGCCGCAGATACAGCCGGTCGGGCAGCAGGGAAAACAGCACCCGCGACCCGTCCAACGGCGGAATTGGAATCAGATTGAACAGACCCAGACCCACACTGAGCACCGCTATGTAGCACAGAAACAGAAGCGCATACGCCAGAACGATGCTTCCGTTTTCCGGCGCGAAAGCATAAAGCAGCGAACCGAGTCCAAGAGCGGCCAGCGCCATCAGAAAATTGGACACCGGTCCGGCCAGCGCGGTAAGTGCCATGTCACGCTTGGGTCTTTTGAAGTATCGCATATCCACAGGAACAGGCTTTGCCCAGCCCACATGAGCAATCAGCATCATCGCAAAGCCCACCAGGTCGATATGTCGCAGTGGATTCAGAGATAGCCGCCCGGCACGGGTTGCCGTGGGGTCACCCAGCAAATATGCCGACGCGCCGTGGCAAAGTTCGTGCACCATAATGCACAGCAGCACCGCCGCCACACGAATCAGGAGGAAAATCAGCGCGTACAGATCAAAATTGTTCAAAAATTCCCGCAACAGATCCATACCGTCCCTCCCTAAAACAATACCATTTTAGTATACCAAATCCTCCCGTAAAATACAAGCAGTTTTGTTTCTCCACACTATTGACTCTTCCGCTCGTCCGTGGTATGATTATTCATACCAATCATACAGATAAGGTGGTATAGTCATGAACGTATACAGAGGAAAATACGCCTGGATGGTCAAAATCGGAGAAAAGGGTCAGTTTGTGATTCCAAAAGAAGCAAGAGAATTATTTAATCTTCAGCCGGGAGATGAAATTTTGGTGCTGGGCGACGAAAAAAAAGGGCTTGCCGTTCTTCCAAAGGACCTTCAGCAGGATTACATTAAGCGAATCTTTTTGGACCTTGAGGAGTAAAACGCCATGAGCAAAATCGTATTTTTTTGTATTCCCGCCCACGGACACACCAATCCGACTTTAGGGGTCGTACGGGAGCTGATTTCCCGGGGAAATCAGGTTTGGTATTACTCCTATGATTTTCTGCGTGAAAAAATCCAGTCCACGGGTGCGGTTTTCGTATCCTGCGATGACTATGATGCGCAGTCAAAGCTCTCTTCCAAAGACGGCGCCCGCATCGGCAAAGACCTTGCTTTCTCCACAAAAATTCTGGTCGACACCACCCTGTCACTGAATGACAAGGTCTGCGCGGAAATGGAGCTGTTAAAACCGGACTGTATCGTTGCCGATTCCATGGCCATCTGGGGAAAGGCCGTCGCACTGAAGCTTGGCATTCCCTTCGTTTGTTCCACAACGACCTTTGCGTTTAACCAACACTCGGCAAAGGTTATGAAACAAGGCATTGGTGAGCTGATCAAAATGCTGTTCTCAATACCAAAAACCGCAAAGCAAATCAAGCGTTTGCAGGAAAAAGGGTATCCCGTCAAAAATGTACTCGACCTCATCAGCAATGATGATAATACCCATACGGTTGTCTATACCTCCCCTGAGTTTCAGCCCTGTTCGGAAACCTTTTCCGACAAGTTTGCCTTTGTTGGCCCTTCTATTCGACCTGCTGTTGACAAAATCAAAAAAACAAGAAACAAACTTATCTATATTTCCATGGGCACGGTCAACAATAACATGCTGCCATTCTACACAGAATGCATTGCCGCTCTGGCAAATACCGATTATCAGGTGATCCTGTCCGTGGGTCATCTGGTGTCCGTGGAAGAATTTGACACGCTTCCGGAAAACATATCGGTTTTTCCGCACGTTGATCAAATCGCCGTGCTTCAGCAGGCAGATATCTTTATATCCCATTGCGGAATGAACAGCGTCAGTGAAAGCCTGTACTTCGGCGTTCCCCTTGTGATGCTGCCCCAGACAGCGGAGCAGAGCGGCGTTGCCGAACGGGTCAGTCAGCTTGGCGCAGGCATAAGGCTTGATCGATCAGATGCCCCTTCCATTCTGGTCGCGATAAACAAGATCTTTGATGATCCTTCCTATTTGGAAAACGCACAAACACTCGCCGAGGGATTCAGTCGCTGTTCCGGTGCAAAAGGCGCCGCGGACAAAATCATACAGGTCTGCAGCAACGCAGAATAGTTTAAAACCCCCGTTGGGGCGCAAATGCGCCCCAACGGGGGTTCACATATTTGAATTACTCAGCCCAGCATCTTGGCGATGGCCGGAACGATCTCCTTGATTACGACATCTGTGGTGTTGATACACAGGTCATAGTTGAGCTTGTCGCCCCACTTCAGGCCGGTATAAAACTCGTAGTAGCGGGCACGATTTTTGTCCACCGTCTGGATCTGCTTTTTCATCTCTTTTTCCGTCTGGCTCTCTCCAGGACTCCGGCGTTCCATACAACGGCGCACACGGCTGTCCATGTCGGCATAAACGAACAGTCGCAGGGGCTTTTTGTCCTGCAGAATGTAGTCCGCACAGCGGCCGATGATCACGCAGTCCGATTTCTCCGCCAGCTCACGGATGATTTTACTCTGTGCCTGATACACGGCCTGAGCCTGCTTGAAAGCATAGTCATCCACATAAGTAAAACTGCGTCCAATGGTGATGGGAAGCAGGCTGTGAGGCTGCCGCTCCACCACATTGCGGATATACTCCTCCGCCAGCGAGGTATGTTTGGCAATTTCGGTCAGCAGTTCCCGGTCATAGTATTCGATCTGCAGCTCCTCCGCAAGACGGCGACCCAATTCCCGGCCTCCACTGCCGAATTCACGTCCGATGGTTATGATGCGTCCCATAGTGAAGCCTCCTTTGCCCTGTAGCATCATGTTCTATATTGATTTTACTCCACCCGCCCCCCTGCTGTCAAATAGTTCCGTTCGCCACAGTTTTCCCTTGACAGAACGGTTTGAGACACTTATAATTAACAGGCTGAGTTCGCATCGGGGCGTGGCGAAGCTTGGTATCGCGCTTGGTTCGGGTCCAAGAGGCCCCGGGTTCGAATCCCGGCGCTCCGACCACATCGCTGCGAACGTTTTTCGTTCGCAGCGATTTTTCTTTTTATTCCGCAAATACGGAGGATTTTGACCATGAACGTAAAAATTGCCGTAAAGGAATTCACCCTTATTACCATTGGAACCGCAATTATTGCAGCCGCAGTTTTCTTCTTTGCCCAACCCCTTCACCTGACCTTGGGCAGTGTGTCCGGCCTTGCCATCATTTTGGAAAATCTGCTCCCTCTGCGCATGTCCACCATTGCGCTGATCCTGAACGCTGGGCTGCTGCTGTTCGGTTTTTTGCTCATTGGCAGAGAGTTCGGTGCCAAGACCATCTACACCTCTCTGCTTCTGCCCGTACTGCTTGGCCTGTTTGAGCGGCTGTTCCCCAACAACCTTTCCCTGACCGGGGATGCATTCATTGACATGGTGTGCTATCTGTTTGTGGTCAGCTTGGGCCAGTCCATTCTTTTTGCCCGCAACGCCTCCTCCGGCGGTCTGGATATCGTAGGCAAGATCATGAACAAGTTCCTGCGCATGGATATCGGCAAGTCCATCTCTCTGGTGGGTATGTGTATCGCCCTCTCCTCTGCTTTCGTATTTGACAAAAAAATTGTGGTCATCAGTGTTCTGGGCACCTATCTCAACGGCATGGTGCTGGACCACTTCATCTTTGGCAGCAACATCAAGCGCCGGGTATGCATCATTTCCGCCCATCAGGACAAGATCGTGGACTACGTCCTCAACACCCTGCACAGCGGTGCTACTCTGTACGAGGCCAAAGGGGCCTATACCAATTCTCCCATCTCCGAGGTCATCGTCATCGTGAACAAGCAGGAGTACCGTCTGCTCATGGACTTCATCGCCAAAACAGACCCCAAGGCTTTCGTTACCATCTATAATGTGAATGAGGTCGTTTATCAGCCAAAGGTGCTGACCAAATAATTTCAAAGGGCTGTCCGCCTTAGCGGACAGCCCTCTCTTTTTCACCCAAATACGATTTTTCTGTAATTCTCCCGGTCAGTATCTCCTTCGGTGCTGACGAGTAACACACGTGAGGTTTCGTTCAGCTTCAGCGCCCTGCGAAGCTCCTCGTGCCGTCCGCTCATAATGCGCTCCAGCAACCCTGCACCCACGGCACCTGACTCACCGGAAATCACCACAGGATCATCGCCAGCAGATTTGCCCAGCAAGCGCATACCTTCCGCAGCCGTTTCATCATCGCAGGAGACGAAGGCATCCGCATAGGAATTCAGCACCGGCCACACAACGGTGCAGGGTTCTCCGCAGGCAAGCCCGGCCATGATGGTATCCATATCTCCGGTAACAAAGTGCAGCTTGCCGTCATCGGCGGCGGCACTGCGGTAAATGCAGTCTGCTTTATTAGGTTCCATAATAGTTGTAATGGGATAGTCCTTGCCATAGGCTTCCACCATACAGCCCAAAACCGCACCGGCAAAGCTGCCTACGCCTCCCTGCAGGAACAGGTGAGTGGGCACGTCCTCTCCCCTGTCACGCAGCTGCTCCACGATCTCCAGTGCCAGCGTACCGTAGCCCTGTACGATCCGGGTGGGAATGGTCTCATAGCCCGGCCATGCCGTGTCCTGCACCAGCACCCAGCCGTTCTCTTCCCCATCCCGGGCCGCCAGTCGAACCGTATCGTCATAGTTGTATTCGGTGATCTTGGCCTGGGCGCCCTGGGCACGGATGTTTTCCAAACGTTCAGCGGCAGAGCCCTTGGGCATATAGACCACAGCCTTCTGTCCCAGTACCCGGGCCGTCCACGCCACACCACGCCCGTGGTTGCCGTCGGTAGCGGTAATGAAGGTAATTGGCTCACGACCGGCAAGGGCGGTACGCAGGGTATCGAATGTCACTTCCCCCTCCAGCCCCAGTGTGTCCTTCAGGTAATCGGCAATGGCCCAGCTTCCGCCCAGCGCCTTAAATGCGTTCAGGCCAAAGCGCTTGGACTCGTCCTTCAGGTATACCGCACCCACCCCGATCTCTTTTGCAAGACCATCCAGCTTCACCAACGGGGTGGGTGCATAGCCGGGCAGCGTGGCATGAAAGGAAGCAGCCTTTTTGATCTGCTCCCGACTGAGAAATGCGGTATCCGCCCGGCCGTGCTCCCCTCTTGTTCTGAGGCAGTATTGCATCTGTTCCATATCGTTTCCCTCCGTTTGGAAAAAGGGACTCCACTGCGTGGAGTCCCTTTTATATTACAGTGTCTCTTCGCCGGAAATGTCCAGTCCATCCTCCACGTCAAAGGGGGGCTGATCCGCTTCCACCGGCATCTGCTCTGCCGCAGGGGCAGCCGCCGGCAGATTTTGACGGTATTGCATCTCCTGCCACTGCTCCTTGGTGATAAGCAGCTGACGGGGCTTGGAGCCTTCAAAGGGGCCAACCACGCCCTTTTCCTCCATCTGATCCACCAGACGGGCGGCCCGGGCATAGCCAAGCTTCAGCCGTCGCTGGAGCATAGACACGGAAGCCTGTCCGGTCTCCAGCACCACCTCAATGGCCGCGGAAATCAGCTCATCGAACTCGTCATCCACAGCGTCAGGTGCAGAGCCGCCCACGCCCTTGGCGTTCTTCTCCTTTTCGGCAGCATGCTGTTCGATCTCGTGCATGACCTCGTCGGAGTAGTTGGCGCTACCGGACTTTTTGACAAATTCCACCACACGGGCCACTTCCTCGTCAGAGATAAAGCAGCCCTGTACGCGCTGGGGCTTGCCGCTGCCCAGAGGGGCAAAGAGCATATCGCCACG
>SVLE01000038.1 GCA_015068065.1 Oscillospiraceae bacterium
CGTGAAGCGAGCGGACGTTTATACGTCAATTTGGGTGGTATCGCAGGAGTGCAGCTCTTGTCCCATGTGGGATAAGGGGCTGTTTTTTTATACTCCCAATGCCGGCCGTTGGCAGCGGCCCCTCCATCACCCACCCAAACAAAATATATGGCCAAAGAGCCGAAAATGGAGGTAACTACCATGAAGAAGAACATCATCAAGAAGATCACCGCATCTGTCCTGTCCCTGTCCCTGCTGTTTGCACTGACCGCCTGCGGTACCACCGGCAACGGTTCCGAAGCGGATGATGGCTACAAGGTGGCCATTGTCAAGCAGATGGATCACCCCTCTCTGGACGAGATCGCCAACGCTGTGGCTGCTGAGCTGGACGGATTTGTTGCCGATGGCGCAAAGATCACCTATGAGATCTATTCCGGTCAGGGCGACCAGACCATCCTGAAGCAGATCGGTGATCAGGCTATCGTGGATCAGGTTGATGCCATCATCCCCATCGCCACCACCGCCGCTCAGGTCATGGCTGTGTGCGCGGAGGAAACCAAGACCCCTGTGGTCTTTGCTGCCGTGTCTGACCCTGTCTCCGCCGAACTGGTTGGCATTGACTATGTGACCGGCGTCAGCGACGCGCTGAACACGCAGTTCATCATGGACATGATGCTCAAGCAGAATCCCAATGTGAAGTCCGTTGGTCTGCTGTACTCCCTGTCCGAGATCAACTCCGCGACCCCCATCGCCGAAGCCAAGCTCTATCTGGATGCCAAGGGCATCAGCTATATTGAGGCCACCGCCAACACCAATGACGAGGTCATCACCGCCGCCAATTCCCTGATCGCCCAGGGTGTGGATGCCGTGTTTACCCCCACCGACAACATCATCATGTCTGCAGAACTGGCCATCTACGAGGGTCTGATCGACGCTGGTATTCCTCACTACACCGGGGCCGACTCCTTCGTGCGCAGCGGCGCTTTTGCCACCTGCGGCGTGAACTACACCGCATTGGGCGGTCATGCCGGCCGTCTGGCCTACCAGGCCATGACCACGGGCATGGACGCTTTGGAGGAGTTCTATCTGGCTGAGGACGGTATCATCACCATTAATACCGAGACTGCCGCGGCGCTGAACATCGATTACAGCATGTTCGATCCCATGGGCCCCATTGTGGAGGTCACCACCACCGCCGACTGATAAAAGCAATCGTGCCGATACCCCCGGCTGTGTGCCGGGGGTGTTGGTGTGAAAGGAGGACTATCCTTGCATCCCATTTTGTATGTAAGCCAGACGGCTCTGGAACTGGGGTTTCTCTATGCTCTTGTTGCCATGGCTCTGTTTCTCAGCTACCGCATCCTTGATATTGCCGATTTGACCACAGATGGCTGCTTTGTGCTGGGCGCGGCTGTGTCCGTCACCTGTGCCGCCGCCGGCCACCCCATTCTGGGTATCCCCGCCGCCATGCTGGCCGGCTCTGCCGCCGGTTTTGTGACGGCCTTTCTTCAGACCCGGCTGGGCGTACCCTCCATTCTGGCGGGTATTGTGACAAATACCGGCCTGTATACCGTTAATCTTATGGCCATGGGCTGGAGCTCCAATGTAAGCCTTTTGAAGCAGGCTACGGTATTCACCATGTTCCGGGACACCGGTATCGGGGGCAGTTGGTGCGAAACTGTGCTGGCGGCATTTGTGACCATTGCTGCAGGCCTGTTGCTGCTGTACTTTCTGGGTACCCGGCTGGGTCTGTCCATCCGTGCTACCGGTGACAACCGGGACATGGTGCGCGCCTCGTCCATCAATCCCACCTTTACCATTACTATCGGTCTGTGCATCGCCAACGCCCTGACTGCCCTGTCCGGCGCCATGGTGGGTCAGTACCAGAAGACAATGGATATCAACGGCGGCACCGGCATTGTGGTCATTGGCCTTGCCTGCCTCATCATTGGCGAGACCGTTCTGGGGCGCCGCTCCGTGCGCAAGGGTATTGCCGCGGTGATGGTGGGTTCCGTGATCTATCGCCTGATTTACGCCATCGTGTACTACACCAAGATCGTCCCCGTAGAGGGACTGAAGCTGCTTACCGCTGTTATTGTGGCCCTCGCCATTGCCGCGCCCAGCATTAAGGAGTGGGCCGCGTTCCAGCGGCGCAAGGCAGTAGCCGGTCGGAAGGGAGGACGCTGAAATGCTGTATCTGAACAATGTGTCCAAGACCTTTAATCCCGGCACGGTGAACGAGAAAAAGGCACTGGAGAGCGTGTCCCTGCATCTGGAGCCGGGTGATTTCGTCACCATCGTAGGATCCAACGGCGCGGGCAAGTCCACCCTGTTCAACGCGATTGCCGGCGCGTTCTTTGCTGATGAGGGCAGTATCACACTGGCGGGGGAGGATATTACCTTTAAGCCAGAGTACAGACGCAGCCGGGAGATGGGACGCCTGTTTCAGGATCCTATGCGGGGCACGGCTCCCAACATGACCATTGAGGAAAACCTGGCTCTGGCCTATCTGCGTACCGCCAAGCATCAGAACGCCTTTTTCAGCCGTACCACCAAAGAGGACCGAAACTTTTTCCGGGATCAGCTGGCTATGCTTGATATGGGGCTGGAAGACCGGATGAAGCAGCCTGTGGGGCTTCTGTCCGGTGGTCAGCGGCAGGCGCTGACTCTGCTCATGGCCACCATGGTGCCGCCTAAGGTCCTGCTGCTGGACGAACATACGGCAGCTTTGGATCCCGGCACGGCGGGAAAGGTGCTCAAAATCACCCGCGAGGTGGTGGAACGTAATAACATCACCACTCTCATGGTCACTCACAACATGAAAAATGCCCTTGAACTGGGTAACCGCACCATTATGATGGACAGCGGACGCATCGTACTGGACATTGGTGGCGAGGAACGCAAGGGTCTGACAGTGGAAGACCTGTTGGAGAAGTTCCGGGCCGGCGCGGGTAAGGCGCTGGACAACGACCGTATCCTGCTGTCCCATTAACGCAAAAAGGAAACTCCCGACATCTTTCGATGTCGGGAGTTTTTATGTGGACTTACTTTAACCGATACCGCCGTTGACAGCACCCAGAATGAGCACAAGCACAGTCACAAGGCACAGTACGTATTTAGCCATGGGGTAGAACCAACGGCCAAGGGGCTTGGAGCGGGCCAGATTGACCTGATCAAGAACAAAATCCTTTCTGCACACCCAGAAGAACATCACGGCGGCCAGAAGGGCGCCCAGTGGGCAGAAATAGATGGAGCACACATCCATCCAGCCGGAGACGATGGGGGCGATGATCAGACCCACCACGATGCCAATAACGCCGATAATGGATACCGCCACGGGGCGGCTCAGGTGAAACTGTTCCTGAATGGTGGCGGTGGGGGCCTCGAACAGATTGACCAGAGAGGTCAGGCCCGCAAAAATCACCGCAAGGAAGAAGATGATGAGAAGGATGCCGCCGACGGGGATGGATTTGAGCACATTGGGCAGGAAGATGAACATCAGGCCGGGGCCGCCGGTGGTCAGCTGCTGACCGGCCACGGCCATAGCAGGCAGGATGACCAGTGCGGACAGTACCGCAGCGCAGGTATCGAAAATTGCCACCATTTTGGCATCGGCGGGGATGTTGGCGTCCTTGCCCAGATAAGAGCCGTAGATTAGGGTGCCGTTTCCGGCAATGGACAGGGAGAAGAAGGCCTGTCCAAGGGCGTATACCCACACCATAGGGTCACGCAGGCCGGCAGGGTCCAGCAGGAAGATGTATCTGTAGGCGTCCCGGGAGCCGGTCAGTGTGAACAGATAGATGGCAAGGCCGATAAACAGAGCATAAAACAGGGGAATCATCAGCTTATTGGCCTTTTCGATGCCTTTTCCGATGCCGAAGGCCATGATAGCCACGGTGACCAGCATACCAAGTACCTGCCAGCCAACATTGGAGACGGCAGTGGTACCGAACAGGCTGTCGAAGGCGTCCACACCGTTCAGCTCTTTCAGTCCGCCGGACAGGGAGAGGAAGAGATACTTGAAGATCCAGCCCACAACCACGGAGTAGCCGATGGCAAGGGCCAGAGAACCAAGTACCGGGATCAGGCCAAGCAGGCGGCCGGGCTTTTGAGTACCGAAACGCTGTTGGGTTGCCTGTCCGAATGCACCAACAGGGCCGGAACGGGTGGCACGGCCGAAGGCCATTTCGCCGATCACGCCGGTAGAGGCGATGATGACCACGAAAATCAGGTAGGGAATGAGAAAGGTGGCACCGCCGTAGGCGGAGATGCGGGCGGGGAACAGCCAGATGTTGCCCATGCCCACGGCCGAGCCGATACAGGCCAGAATAAACCCCCATTTAGAGGTCCAGGAATCTCGTTTAGTGTGATTTGACATGATCGGAGAACAGTCCTTTCTGTTTGCTTGGACAACATTTTACCACAAAATCCGCCAGATGCCAATGGGGGGATATGAAAAGGGGAGATACTTGCAGGAAGACAGCGGTTGGGGTATAATGGAAAAACACTGACTAGATTTGTGGAGGCGGCCATGGAATTTCAATACGATCCCAAACTGCTGGCTTACATGCGCAAACAAAATAAGCATACCATTGTTGTGGAAATGGTAGAGATCAATAACTCGGATTTTGAGATCTCGGAACTACACGTGCGCTTGGTGGATGTGCGGCTGCGGGAATATTTTCTGGCAAAAAAGAACTACCGCCTGTACACTACCGAACATGGAGAGGTGCTGTTCCCACGGTTCCCGCTGGAACTGGCGGAAACGGTGTGCTTTGGGCTGAAATCCTTTTTGTTTTTTAAGTATATTACTTATACAGGTATCAAAGTATAAATGGAAAAGTCCCGTCCGTTGGACGGGACTTTTTGATTAAGGATCAAGAGGAGAGTGGTCTTTTTCCGGCAGCAGCCGGGTAACGGCGATGCCTGCCAGAAGAAATACGCAGGGCATGAGGAAGTAGCGGTAGCGGGACTGTACTTCTACTATGAGATGGACGGCGTAGTAGCCGCACAAAAGCAAAACCAGCAGCAGGGAGCGGCCGCACTGTTCCGGTCTGCGCAGACGCAGAAGCAGTCCCACCAGCGCTAGGGCGAAGGCCAGCAGGTAGATCCCCTTATCAAGGCTGCCCAACAGTAGCTGTATGGAGTTCCAGGACAGGGTAATGGGGAAGGTGATGGCAGGTACCTCTTGTTCCAGATGGCCGAAGCCCCAGTAAAGATCTTCGTTTCCTGCCCACATGACAGCGCTCTTGCGCAGGGCAAGGTCGGCCAAAGCAACTGGGCCAACACTCAGCCGATTTTTGACCTCTTCGGTCATGGTCTCGTGGGCCTGATCGGTGGGCAGGGAGAGATAGGTTTCATAATCCGTCCGGTTCCAGCAGCCGCTGCTGTCCTGATTCAGGCCCACGACGAACTTCCACATGGGCTGGTTGTTGGAAAGACCCTCCGGGTTGATGCCGGTAACTATGATCAGACCGGAAAGGGCCGCTCCCACGGCGAAGTAACTGACAGCTACATAGATGCCATGCAGGGCGGTGCGCAGATCGGCCCGGTGTGCGGCACGAATCAGCAGCCACAGAAGGGAAGCCAGCATCAAAATCACGCCAATGGGACGCATGGCGTTGCCCAGTGCCATAATCGTTCCTGCGCCCAGAGCGCGCAGGGGGGTAAGATCTTTGCCAAGCAGGAGATACAAGGCACTGTAAAGTAAAAAGACTGATAGATGCTGATTGGTCAGGACACCTGCAAGGAACAGGGGGGCGGGATATATGGCGTAAAGAATCCCTGCCGTCATGGCAGCCTTTTCCGGCAGGAACCGCTTTGCAGTAAGATAGACCAGCACATTAGTCCCTGCCAGATATACCGCGTTGAGCAGCTGCAGGGGAAGAAGAGAATCGCCAAACAGGGCGATGACCAGCGCTTCATAGGCTACGAAAGCTGACTGGTAGGCCCAATTAAAGAAGTAGATGTTGTCGAGGTATTCGCGGCTGCCCCGGGCCAGCTGCAGGGCGGCGGAGTACATGGTATCAAAGTCCTGCACCGGCTGAGAGTTTAGCCATAAAATGAAGAAGAGGGCAAGGGCAAAACGGGCAAGGAAAAGGGCGGAGGCAAAGCCGCGGAAGGGACGCAGGAGCTTTTTGCATGCAAACAGCACAAGACACCCCAACAGCAGTCCAACAAGCACCGCGGGTAGCTGCCCGATGGAAAGACGCAGGAGGTTCTGTATGAAGATGACGCAGCAGAAGCAGAGGGCGCACAGGGTGCAAAACCGTCCGCTCAGGGTTCCAAGCCTGTTCAGCATAACGAACCTCCCAAAATGAATTCAAGAACAGTATACCATCCCATGGGCTTCGGGGCAACAAAATTCCGCCGGGATATTGCCTTTTCGGTGGGGATGGAGTACAATAAGCGCAAGGTAAGTCTACACGGATCTGATTTAGGAGGAGTTTTTATGGCATTTTTTGATAATCTGAAAGGAAAAGTTTCCGATCTGGCTCAGGCTGGTGTGGCCAAGTCCAAGCAGCTGGCGGAGATCGCCAAGCTCAAGGCAGCCAATATGGCCGAGCAGGACGCAATCAAGAAGGCCTATCTGGAGATCGGCAAGCTCTATTACGCCGAGAAGGGCACCACTCCCGAGGGTGGTTACGCTGCTGCCTGTGAGAAGATCACTGCGGCCAAGGCCAATATCGCTGCCAACAACGCTAAGATCGAGGAGTTGAAGGACGGGGATGATGAGCTGGCCGCTGCTGCCGCCGACGCCGTCATCGTGGAGGAGATTTCTGCTGACGAAGTGGTGGCAGAAGATGTCACTCCTCAGGATATTGCCGATGGGGAGAGCAAGGAAGAGGCCTGATTTGCCATAAAGCCGCAGACTCGGTCTGCGGCTTTTCTTTTTTTGCAGTTTGTGGTAAACTGAACGTAAGATTTGCGAGGTGAGGATTATGATCCGGGTCCGTGACCTGCCACTGCCTTTGGACGGCGGGATGGAACAACTGAAAAAGCGTGCCGCCCGTGTGCTGAACATCCGTCCCGGTGAGATCCGGGAACTGTCCATCGCCCGGCAGTCCATTGACGCCCGGAACAAAAGTGACGTGCACTATGTGTACACCGTGGATCTGAGCGTAGACAGGGAAGAGGCGGTGGCAAAGCGTGTCGCCAGTCCTAAGGCGACGCTGTATGCTCCGCAGCCCTACCAATTTCCTGCTGTGCGCCGGGCGGACGGTATACCCCCTGTGGTAGTGGGTATGGGCCCTGCCGGCCTGTTTGCGGCTCTGTTTCTGGCCCGGGCGGGGATGCCGCCCATCGTGCTGGAGCGGGGACGCAAGGTAGAAGAACGGACCCGAAATGTGGAACACTTCTGGTCCGGCGGCCCCCTTGACCCCGTTTCCAACGTGCAGTTTGGAGAGGGCGGAGCCGGTACGTTCTCCGATGGCAAGCTGACAACAGGCACCCATGACCCCCGCATCTCTGCCGTACTGGAAACGCTGGTAATCCACGGGGCACCGAAGGATGTTGTTTGGTCCCACAAGCCTCATATCGGTACCGACGTGCTGAGAAACGTGGTAAAAAGCGTGCGGGAGGAGCTGATCGCTCTTGGCTGTGACGTGCGGTTCGAGTCAAAACTGTGCGGCATCAAAACCGGAGAAAATGGCGTGGAATCCATCACGGTGGAGGGTGCAAATGGTAGATACAAACTGAATTGTAAAGCGTTAATACTTGCGCCTGGACACTCGGCCCGGGATACCTTCCGTATGCTGGAACAGGCGGGCGTTCCCATGGAGCAAAAGCCCTTTGCCATCGGCGTGCGCATTGAACACAGCCAGCAGGCGGTGAGCCTGCGGCAGTATGGCCCGGCGTGGGAAAAGCTGCCCCCGTCGGACTATAAGCTGGCCTGTCATCTGCCCAACGGGCGGTCTGCCTTTTCCTTCTGTGTCTGTCCGGGGGGACAGGTGGTGGCCGCTGCCAGTGAGCCGGGGCAGCTGGTGACCAACGGTATGAGTCTGCGAGCCCGGGATGGGGTGAATATCAACGGCGGATTTTTGGTGGGCGTTGGCCCTGCCGATTTCCCCGGTGGCGACGCCCTGGCCGGCGTGCGCTTTCAGGAACAGTGGGAGCAGGCGGCCTTTCAGTTGGGAGGAGAAAACTGGTTTGCTCCGGCCCAGCTTGTGAGTGATTTTCTGGCTGATCGTCCCTCTGTGGGGGCGGGGAGCATTTTGCCCACCTATCGACCAGGTGTGACCTGGACCCGACTGGAGGGTTGTCTGCCCAACTATGTGACCGACACCCTGCGGGGAGCCATTTCGATGCTGGATCGCAAACTGAACGGCTTTGCCCACCCGGAAGCGGTGCTGACAGGAGTGGAGACTCGTTCCTCATCGCCGGTGCGTATTCTGAGAGATGAGACGTACCAGTCCGCCCTGCGGGGGCTGTTTCCCTGCGGCGAGGGAGCGGGCTATGCCGGCGGCATCGTATCCGCCGCCGTGGACGGTATCCGTGTGGCGGAGGCTGTGGCGGTGACGAAGTGAATAAATTGGGGCTTATATGACCTCCCTTTAGGAGAAGGTTTGCTCGACAAAACTGGAAACCTGAAGTTGCCGGAAAAAAGTCAAAACGCAAATTAAAGTTGGTGGACGAAGGAACGAAAATCGGATAAGATGAGAGTGGCAGGGGAAGGAGACCATTGACAGCTGATGGACGATATGTTAAACTATTAACAAAGATGTGGGCGCATTTATTAGGAGGTGCTGTTATGAGAATTCCAACCAACGAATTTGTTCCCGCTCAGCTTGGATTAACCAACGATCCTCTGATCCTGGACACCATGAACAAGGCCAGAAAGGGCTATGCCATTAAGACCGGTACCAGAGTGATCATCGGCTGCGTGATATTTCTCGCGGCCATAGCAGCTTTTGCGGCCTGGTGTGTGCTGAACTGATGGTCTGAAACAGATAATAGAAGGAACGGCATCCCTATGGGATGCCGTTCCTCTTTGGACTCAACTCAGTTTCTGCGGTTGCTTCTCTGGGTCAGAAGCAGCAGTCGCAGCAGCTGCAGAATACTGGAGGCCACCGCGGCCACATAGGTGAGGGCGGCGGCGGAAAGGACCTTTTTCGCGCCGGACAATTCCTCCCCGTACAGGATGTTGGCGTCACGCAGGATAACCATGGCACGGCGGGAAGCATTGAATTCCACCGGCAGGGTGATCAGCTGGAACAGTACCACGAAGGAAAACAGGAACACACCCAGCTGTGCAAGGCC
This sequence comes from Oscillospiraceae bacterium, assembly GCA_015068065.1. Taxonomy (GTDB): domain Bacteria; phylum Bacillota; class Clostridia; order Oscillospirales; family Oscillospiraceae; genus Lawsonibacter. The sequence continues at coordinate 9,238 of SVLE01000038.1, forward strand.
CGTGCTGCCCAACAGGATGCCGATCAGGATCAGCGGCAGGGACAGCTTGGAGCCGATGTTGGCAACGGGAACAGAGGCGGAGCGCAGCTTTAAGGGAGCATAGCTTGTGTGGTGCTGGATGGCGTGCCCGCACTCGTGGGCAGCTACGCCCAGTGCGGCAACGGAGGTCTGTCCGTATACGCTGTCGGACAGGCGCAGGACCTTTTCGTTAGGGGAGTAGTGGTCGGTCAGGTTGCCCTTGATGCGCTCAATGCGTACGTCACTGATGCCGGACAGGCGCAGGATGGTGGCAGCCACATCCTCAGCCGTCAGCCGACGGGCATTAGGGGTGCGGCTGAATTTGTTGAAGGTGCGGCTGACGTTCCACGAGGCGGCCATACAGATGACCGCGCCGATCAAAACCAGATAATAGGTAGAATCCCAATACATATACATGCCTCCGAATGGAATGATGCTTATAGTATACCACGCACAGGGCGGAAAAACAATTGCAGCAGGGTGTCAAAGCTGATCTGCGGTTTCCTCTGCGGCAGCTTCCGTCCGGACGGACAACCGCTCGCTGATGCCGGAGGCCGGACCGATGGAGCTGTGACCGAACCGATCCCTGATATGGTCCATGGTCTTACCCAACTGCTCCTGCCGTTCCCGGCGGCGGTCGTCTGCCGGGTCGGAGAATAAATCCAGCTGCCCTGCGGACTGATCGGCGGGAACGAGACTGATGGCGGTGACGGTGATGGCCCGGATGGGGGCACTTAAATTCCAGTTATTCCGAATCAGCACCATGGCGGCATTCACCAGCTCGGGGGCGGTGAAGCAGGGGCGGGTCAGGCGCTGCTGCCGGCTGATATCGTGAAATTCCGGACTGCGCAGGGAGACTTGGAGGGCGGTGCATTTCAGCCCATGGCGGCGCAGCCGCTCCGCTACGGAATCGGCCAGCAGGGCAACTCCGGAGCGCACCTGCTGCTCGCCAACCAGATTGTGGGAAAAGGTCAGCCCGTTGCCTACAGATTTGGGCGGGGTATACAGTCCGGCAGGCTGTACAGGGCTGTGTTCCAGCCCGTTGGCAAAGTCGTGGAGCTGATAGCCGTGCCGCCCCAGCAGCCGACCCAGTGCTTCACGGTCAAATCGGGCCAGATCGCCGATGGTGTGGACACCGTATTTTTTCAGTTCCCGCGCCGCCGATTTACCCACGAAGAGCAGGTCGGTAATGGGCAGGGGGAACACCATGTGCTCCACATCTTCCCGGCGGATCAGCGTGGTGGCGTCCGGCTTTTTGTAATCACTGCCCAGTTTAGCGAAGATCTTGTTGAAAGAGATGCCTACGGAAATGGTAAGGCCCAGCTGCGTGCGGATACGTTCCCGGATTTGATCCGCCAGTTCCCGGGCGTCGCCGCCGAACAGGTGCAGCGTGCCTGACACATCCAGCCAGCTCTCATCGATGCCAAAGGGCTCCACCAAATCGGTGTACTGCTCATAAATGGCATTGACCTTACGGGAGAACTCCCGGTACCGGTCGTGGTGGGAGGGGAGCAGAACAAGGTCAGGACATTTTTTTCGGGCCTGCCAGATGGTCTCGGCTGTTTGGACGCCGAAACGCTTGGCGGGTTCATTTTTAGCCAGAATGATACCATGGCGGGAGGCAGGATCTCCGCATACCGCCACGGGCAGGTGGCGCAGCTGGGGATAGTCCAGCAGTTCCACCGAGGCATAAAAGCTATTCAGATCACAGTGGAAAATCACGCGGTCCATGGCTGCACTCCTTTCGAAACTTATCATACACCGAAGGGGAAGAAAAGTCAAACACTTGTTCTATTTCTCTTGACTTGATGGGAGGGAAGGGGTACAATAGGAGTACTTTGAAAAGGAGGTGCCCGAGCATGGACCGAGCCCATACCTGCTGTTTTACCGGGCACCGCCCGGATAAGCTGCCCTGGGGTGCGAATGAAGAGGACCCTCGCTGCGCTGTGCTGATGGAAAAGCTGACTGCCGCACTGGAACGGGCCTATGCAGAAGGCTGCCGGCACTTTATCTGCGGTATGGCCCGGGGGAGTGATCTGCTCTTTTGCCGTGCAGCCATCGACCTGCGGGAACGATTGGGAGATATAACGGTGGAAGGTGCAATTCCTTGTCAGTCACAGACGGACAGCTGGCCGGAAGGAGAGCGCAGAATCCATGACGAACTGCTGGATCAATGCGATTTCGAGACCATGGTGCAGCACCACTATGATCGGGGCTGCATGATGCGCCGCAACCGCTACATGGTGGACCGTTCCTGCCGTATCATCGCCGTATACGACGGCATTCCCAAGGGTGGGACGGCCAATACACTGGCCTATGCCATGAAGCAGGGGCTGGATACGGACATTATCAGACTGGAGTGAACCGCATGGAAAAAGTATTGATGCACATCTGCTGTGCCCCCTGCGCCAACCGGCCCATTGTCACCCTGCGTCAGGAGGGGATCGAGCCGGTGGGCTTCTGGTATAATCCCAACATCCATCCCTATACGGAATATCAGGCCCGCAAGCGCACGCTGGAGGAGTATAGCAAAGAGATCGGCATGAAGCTGATTATCGGCGGTACTTACGATTTGCGCCCCTTTGTCATTGCCGTGGCGGGGGATATTGATAAGCGGTGCGGCTACTGCTATCGCTGCCGCATGGAGGCCACGGCAAAATACGCAGCGGAAAACGGATTTTCCGCCTTTACTACATCTTTGCTCATCAGTCCCTATCAGGATCACGAGGCCATCTGTGCCATCGCCCGGAAGATGGGGGAGCAATACGGGGTGGAATTCCTGTACCGGGATTTCAGACCCCTGTTCCGGGAGGGGCAGGACTTTGCCCGGGAGCACGGAATGTATATGCAGAAATACTGCGGCTGCATCTTCAGTGAGGAAGACCGCTACCGCAAGAAGAAAAAGGCAGAGTAAATTGTTTGCAAGGAGACTTTACCCATGGAAAAACTGATCCAAGCGCTGGCGGCGGAACTGGGCCGCAGCGAGACCCATGTGAAAAATGTCATTGGCCTGATCGACGAGGGAGCGACCATTCCCTTTATTGCCCGTTACCGCAAGGAACTGCACGGTTCCATGGACGATCAGCTGCTGCGCACGCTGGCTGACCGCCTGCAGTATCTGCGCAATCTGGCCCAACGCAAGGAAGAGGTCAAGAACTCCATTGCCGGGCAGGACAAGCTTACTGAGGAACTGGCGGCTGCCATTGATGCCGCTGTCACACTGGCTGAGGTGGAGGATCTGTACCGTCCCTATAAACAGAAGCGTCGTACCCGTGCCACCATGGCCAAGGAAAAAGGACTGGAGCCGCTGGCCCTGCTCTACCTGTCCAAGGACACGCCCTGTCCCGACCCCCGGGCGGCTGCCGAGGCCTACATCCACCCGGAAAAGGGTGTGGAGACGGTAGAGGACGCCATTCAGGGCGCCAACGATATTATCGCGGAGATCATTTCCGATGACGCGGAAATTCGCAGACAGCTGAAGGAACTCTATCACAAGCGGGCATTTCTGGTGTCCAGAGCGGCGGAAAAGGAGCCGGAGGACAGTGTGTACCGACTGTATTATGATTTTTCCGCTCCGCTGTCCAAGGTACAGGGCCATCAGGTGCTGGCCATTAACCGTGGCGAGAAAGAGGAAATCCTGAAGGCCGGAGTGGAACTGGACGGGGACGCCGCCCGCATTACCGTGCGCCGCTGTACTGTTCCCGGCGTAGCAGCCATGGATATTGTGCGCGCGGCGGCGGATGACGCCTATGACCGCCTGCTCCAGCCCTCTCTGGAGCGAGAGATGCGCGCGGAACTGACCGACGCGGCTGCCGAAGGTGCCATTCAGAATTTTGCCATCAACCTGCGCCCGCTGCTGATGCAGCCCCCCGTCAAGGGTAAGGTGACAATGGGGCTTGATCCTGGATACCGCATGGGATGTAAAGTGGCAGTGATTGACGGAACCGGCAAGGTGCTGGATACCACTGTAGTCTATCCAACCCACGGTGAACGGCAGAAAGAGGAGGCCATCAACAAGCTGTCCCAGCTGATCAAAAAGCACGGTGTGGTCCATCTGGCCATCGGCAACGGAACTGCCAGCCGTGAGACGGAGCAGATGGCGGTGGAGCTCATCCGTCGCGTGGGCGGCGGTGTGAGCTACATGATGGTCAATGAGGCGGGCGCCTCTGTTTACTCCGCCAGCAAGCTGGCTGCCGAGGAGTTCCCAGACTATGACGTGAATCTGCGCTCTGCCGTCTCCATTGCCCGGCGGCTGCAGGACCCCCTTGCCGAGCTTGTGAAGATCGACCCTCAGGCCATCGGCGTGGGCCAGTATCAGCACGATATGCCTCAGGCCCGGCTGAGTCAGACGCTGGACGGCGTGGTAGAAGATTGTGTCAACGGTGTGGGTGTGGACCTGAATACCGCCTCCGCACCACTACTCACCCGGGTGTCCGGTCTGAATGCATCCACGGCCAAGAACATCGTGAAATACCGGGAGGAAAATGGTGTGTTTACCTCCCGTAAGCAGGTGCTGAAGGTGCCCAAGCTGGGTCCCAAGGCATTTGAGCAGTGCGCGGGCTTCCTGCGCGTGCCGGAGAGTAAGTCAGTGCTGGATAACACGGGTGTGCACCCGGAGAGCTATGGCGCGGCGGAAAAGCTGCTGGAACTGTGTGGTTTCTCCCTGAAGGACGTGAGGGCAGGCGGCATGACCGAGCTGAAGGCGCGGGCAGAAGGACTGGGCCTTGACAAATTGGCTGCGGACTGTGGCGTGGGTGTGCCCACCCTGTCAGATATCATCAAGGAGCTGACCAAGCCCGGCCGTGACCCACGTGACGAGCTGCCCCCTCCCATCCTGCGCACCGATGTGCTGGAAATGAAGGACCTGAAGCCCGGCATGGAGCTGCAGGGCACGGTGCGCAATGTCATTGACTTTGGTGCTTTTGTGGACATCGGGGTGCATCAGGACGGACTGGTCCACATCAGCCAGATCTGCGACCGGTTTATTAAGCATCCCTCTCAGGTGCTCAGTGTGGGCGATGTTGTCACCGTCTGGGTACTGGAAGTGGATGAGAAGAAAAAACGTATCGGGCTGACCATGAAAAAACCATAAGGAACGATGTAATCCCTGCTGCCGCATCTGCGGCAGCAGGGATTTTTTACTTGCCCATATTGTGGGTGAAGGTGTCCACGGCATCGGAAATGGTGTCCATGGCGTCGTTCATGGCATGGTTGACACTGCGCACCGCTCGGCTGGCAGCTCGCCGCACATCCCGCCGGGAGGAGGCCACCGCCATACCGATGGCCGCGCCCGCCATCAAGCCTGCGGCCATGCCGCAGGTAAATTTTCCGCACATCATATCGAATCCTCCTTTCCACGAAAATTATTCTGCCCCAAAAACGCGAAAAATTCGTTGCTAAAATATGTGTGTTCCTTTATAATATAAATTAGAAACAGTATGCGTCTTTTGACGAATTGATATTTCCGAACAATAAGGAGAACGACCATGAAAATGCTTATTAAGCGCGGCCGTCTTGTGGACCCTGTGGGCGGTATCGGCGGGATCATGGACCTGCTCATTGAAAACGGCAAAATCGTCGGACTGGGCAGTGACCTTGGAAACGAGGCCGACCGGATCATCGATGCCGACGGAAAGGTGGTCTGTGCCGGTATCGTGGATATGCACGTCCACCTGCGTGATCCCGGCTTTGAATACAAAGAGGATATTTTTACCGGCACGCTGGCCGCCGCCCGGGGCGGTGTGACAGCCGTGGCCTGTATGCCCAACACCAATCCCGTTACCGACAGCCCGGAGCAGATTCGCTATGTGGCGGAAAAGGCTGCCACTGCCTGCGGTGTGCGGGTGTACCCCATTGGCGCGGTGACCGTGGGGCAGAAGGGCCAGCAGCTCACCGATGCCGAGCAGCTGAAAAAGGCGGGCGCCGTCGCCCTGTCCGATGACGGATACCCCGTGGACAGCTCCAATGTGATGCGGGATGCTCTCATCCGGGCCAAGCGGTACGATATGACCGTGCTGTCCCACTGCGAGTACAGCGACATGGTAAAAAATTACGCCGTGAACGAGGGACGTATCTCCCGCCAGCTGTGGCTGGAGGGCCGTCCCGCCATCGCCGAAGAGCTGATGGTCATGCGGGACGCCATGCTGGCTGAGGAGACGGGAGCTCACGTACACATCCAGCACGTGTCCACGGGCAAGAGTGTGGACATTATCCGCAAGATGAAGAAAAAGGGTGTGCCCATCACCTGTGAGACCTGCCCGCAGTACTTTACCCTGACGGAGGACGAGGTGCTCACGCAGGGCTCCATGGCTCGAATCAATCCCCCTCTGCGCACCAAGCGGGACGTGGAGGAAATCATCCGGGGTCTGCAGGACGGCACCATCGACGTCATCGCCACCGACCACGCCCCCCACTCCAAGGAGGAAAAGGGACGGCCTCTGGAGAAAGCCCCCAGCGGCATGGTTGGTCTTGAGACCTCGCTGGCCGTCACCCTCACTGCCCTGTACCACACGGGCAAGATGGATCTGTCGGCTATCCTGCGCAAAATGACCGTCAACCCCGCCGCCATCCTGCGCATCCCCGGCGGACGGCTGGCCATCGGCGCGGATGCGGACGTGACCATCTTCGACCCGGACGAGGCGTGGGTGGTGGACCCGGACCAGTTTGCCTCCAAGGCCCGGAATACCCCCTTCGTTGGTCGTGAGGTGAAAGGAAAGGTCAAGTACACCATCGTGGGAGGAGAGGTCATTTATCAGGAGGTGTGACCATGAGCAGAAAAATGCAGTATTTGCTCTGGCTGGGCGTGCTCATTCTGCTGGAGGCTCTCGTAATCATTGCTGAATTTCGTTCCCCCACGGTGCACAGAGGCTTCACGGCGCTGATGTGGACCGTGTACTGGCTGTGGAACGGCATTTTGCTGATGACGGACCTGCATCCGGAATGGAGAAAATGGGACCGTTGGGAGCGGCGGACCTACGGCCTTTCCTTTGCGGTCATGGGCGTGTGTTTCCTGCCCGTTTTCTTTGGCTGGGTAACCAATGTGTGGGCATATTGTGCGCTGATACTCCTGCCCGCCGGTCTTGTGGCTCTTGCCGGTCGATACTGGTATGTGGAGAAAAAACGCAACGAAGAATACTATAAAAACCAAACAGAAAAGGATTGATACATATGTCTTTTGATATTCTGCAGGATAAAATCCGCGCCATGAAAAACCCCACCGTGGCGGGTCTGGACGCGCGCATCGAGTATGTGCCCGAGTACATCCGCAAGGCCGCCTTTGAAGAGTACGGCGTGGGCCTGAAGGGTGCTGCCGAGGCCATCTGGCAGTTCAACGTGGGCCTGATTGACGCCCTGTGCGACATTGTGCCCGCCATCAAGCCCCAGGCTGCCTATTACGAGAATCTGGGCTGGCAGGGCATGGAGATGCTGGAGCGCACGATTGCCTATGCCAAGAGCAAGGGAATGTTCGTCATCGCTGACATCAAGCGCGGCGACATCGGCTCCACCGCCTCCGCCTATGCCGAGGGCTGGCTGTCCGGCGCGCAGATCGAGGGACAGACCTTCAAGTCCTTTGACGCGGACTGTGTGACCCTGAACGGCTATATGGGCTCTGACTCTATCAATCCTTTCCTTGAGGCCGCCAAAGGGGAGGACAAGTGCGCCTTCGTGCTGGTCAAGACCTCCAACCCCGGCTCCGGTGAGCTGCAGGACATCGTGGCGGGGGACCGGCTGGTGTATCAGGTTATGGGCGACCTGAACGAGCGTATCGCCAAGGGGACCGAGGGCAAGTACGGCTACACCATGGCCGGCGCCGTCACCGGCGCCACCTATCCCTCCGACATCCGCGCCCTGCGCAAGCGTCTGGAGCACACCTTCTTCCTGGTGCCCGGCTACGGCGCCCAGGGCGGCACCGCCGAGGACGTGCAGTACGCCTTTGACAAGTACGGCCACGGCGCCATCATCAACTCCTCCCGTGGCATTATGTGCGCCTGGCAGAAGACT
>SVLE01000039.1 GCA_015068065.1 Oscillospiraceae bacterium
GGTGCTGATCGTGGGTGATGCCAAAAACGAGGTTGTCTGGGCCGCTCTGGGCGCTCTGCGCTGCGAGGTTGCCAAGCAGATGGGTCTGGTGGACCCCAATGAGTTCAAGTTCCTTTGGGTCACCCAGTTCCCCATGTTCGAGTACAGTGAGGAAGAGGGCCGCTATCAGGCCATGCACCATCCCTTCACCGCTCCCATGGTGGAGGACGAGGACAAGATCCTCACCGACAAGGCCAACTGCCGCGCCCGCGCCTATGACATCGTGCTCAACGGCACCGAGCTGGGCGGCGGCTCCATCCGCATCAACACCCCCGAGATGCAGGAGAAGGCCTTCCAGGCTCTGGGCATCTCCGACGAGGACATTCAGGAGCGCTTTGGCCATCTGGTCAACGCCTTCAAGTACGGTGCGCCTCCCCACGGCGGTCTGGCCTACGGTCTGGACCGGCTGTGTATGCTGATGGCGGGCGCCACCTCCATCCGTGACGTGATCGCCTTCCCCAAGGTGCAGAACGCCTCCGACCTGATGATGGCCTGCCCGGACGTGGTGGACCAGAAGCAGCTGGACGATTTGTGCATCGCCTGCACTAAGGCAGACGAGGAATAAGGACAAAAAGACGCCCCGCGCCGAAATGGCGCGGGGCGTTAATTTGTTTATTCCTGCGCAGGGGCTGCGCCCTGTCCGCCGCCAGGCTTGCGATAACGGCGGTGACGGTGACGGTTTCGGTTGGGCTTCTTATCTCCCTCTGCCTTCTGCTCCCCTGCGGGCTGCTGAGCGGGGGCGGGCTTCTTCTCCTCCGGCTTGGGCTGGGGAACGCTCTTGTGTCCCTCACCCTCCGGTCTGGGACCGCGGCCGCGGCTGCGGTTACGGCGGCGGCGGCGGTGCTCCTCCTGCTCCGGCACAGGCTTGTCCTGCTCCGGCACAGGCTTGTCCTGCTCCGGCTCATCATGGCTGAGCACCTGTGCCAGCGCGGCAGACAGCCGATCCTCCGGCTGACGCCGGGGCTGCTCTTCCTGTTCCTCCACTCTGCGCAGCTTGGCCAGCTGTTCGGGCGGGGGCGCAACATAGCCCTCGGGGCGCTTGCCCTTGCCGCTGCGGACCACACAGATCTCACAGTTGTGGTAGCATTTGGGAGTCTCCGGGTCATCCTCCAGACGGACATTGACCTTTTCACGCAAAAGGTTGACGGAAGAAACTGTGCCCACACCGTCCGGGGTCTCCACAAAGGAATCCATTCTGGGGGCACGCTTGACAAGATCCTCGTAGGCATCCTGCTCGTACTTCAGGCAGCACATAAGTCTGCCACAGGTGCCGGAGATCTTGGTGGGGTTTAGGGAGAGGTTCTGAGTCTTGGCCATTTTAATGGAGACGGGCTGGAACTCCTCCAGAAACTGGGAGCAGCAGAAGGGCCGTCCGCAGATACCCAGACCGCCAAGCATCCGGGCCTCGTCCCGCACGCCGATCTGGCGCAGCTCGATACGGGCATGGATGGCACCGGCCAGATCTTTGACCAGAGCGCGGAAGTCCACACGTCCCTCCGAGGTGAAGAAAAAGACCACCTTATTGCCCTCGAAGCTGTACTCCGCTTCCACCAGCTTCATATCCAGCTGGTGCTGGGCGATCTTCTCCTGACAGATGGCGAAGGCTTTGGCCTCCTTCTCCTTGTTGCGCTCCACGGTTTTATAGTCCTCCGCCGTGGCGGCACGGACCACCGGGCGCAGAGGGGCCAGCAGCTCCGTTTCGTCCACCATGGTATTTCCCTTGACGCACTCGCCAAGCTCCATACCCCGACTGGTCTCCACAATGACCCCCTGTCCGGGCTCAAAGTTCAGCCCGTTTGGGGAAAAATAATATTCTTTTCCGCCGCTTTTAAAGCGGACCGCAATAATTTGCGTCATAGTTCATAATCCTCCGAGGATAGCTTATTATTCGCCGGCGGACGCACACAGACGGCCTGCAAGAGGGCCGCTGCCCACATTCAGAGCCGCCGCCTGCCGCAGCCGGTCTAAAAGCTGAATGCCCCGCAATATCCGCCGCTTATCCGTGGCAGTGGCCAGTTCGGCGGTCAGGCGGGTCGTCATGTGCCGGGTCAGGTCAACAAACTGCTGTCTGTCCCATTTTTCCATCCGGGCACAGTGCTCCATCAGCTCCCGCTCTTTGCCTGCAAGCCAGCACTCGCTGACGGTATGGGCCAGCCGGATCAGTTCCTGATCCTCCTGCGCGCAGTCCGAATCCTCCGCAATAAGGGATAGCGTCTCGCACCGGGAGCGGACTGTGGCCAGCAAACCGCCTGGATTTTCCGCAATTAGGAGAAAAGCCGCATAGGCAGGTCCCTCCTCCAGCAGCTTGAGCATGGCATTCTGAGCCTCACTGCGCAGCTGGTCGGCCTGTTCGATCACATAAACCTTTCGGGGAGCCTCATTGGGGCGGATATGGGCATCGGCACGCATCTGACGCACCTGATCCACCGTGATCTGCTTCCCCTCCTCCAGAGGGGCTACGGTAATAATGTCCGGATGGATGCCGGCAAGGGCTTTTCTGCAGGCGGGACAATCGCCGCAGGGCTTTGTACCCGTTCCGGAGCAAACCATGGCCCGGGAAAGGATAGCGGCAAGGGTATGCTTTCCGCTTCCGGCAGGACCGGACAGGGTCAGGGCATGGCCCAAAACTCCACCGGACAGGCGGGGCAGCAACTGCTCCTTCAGGGAATGGTTCCCCTTGAGGGTGGACAGAGGCATGACTTACACCCGCTGGAACTGGTCCACATCCACCACAAAGATGGTGGCACCGCCCACGTTGACTTCCACAGGCATGCCGGTGGGGAACTCCCGTCCCACGCCGGTGGAAGTGGAGATAAGCTGCTTGCGGCTGTGGCAGTGCTCCTTGATGATCTCGATCACGTCGGACACCTTTTCCTCGTCCACACCCACCATCAGGGTGACATTCTTAGCCATGAGGAAGCCGCCCGTGGTGGCAAGACGGGTGCTGGAAAACCCGTTTTTGGTCAAACTGCGGCTCACGCTGCCCGAGTCATCACTGTTGATAATGGCAAATACCAGCTTCATACAAATCGCTCCTTCTCCCCCGCAAAGGGGCAGGGATCGGTCCCGTGGACCCATGTGCATCCTTAATATTACTATTATATCCTATCTTCTGTAAATAGGAAAGAAGTTTTTCTTGGTTTGCGGATAAAAAATACGGTGAGAGGCGCACCTCTCACCGTACTTGCGTTGCTTTATCTGTGTTCGCCGGGGGAGTAGACCACCACGGTGCGGCGGTTGGGCTCGGTACCTGTGGAGTACGTGGTCACATCAGGATAGTCCTGCAGAGCGCTGTGGATCACATGGCGCTCGTAGGCATTCATGGCCTCCAGCGTGACATTCTTGCGGTACTTGACTACCTTGCCCGCCACCTTGACAGCCAGACGCTGCAGGGCCTCCTCCCGCTTGGCGCGGTAGCCCTCGGCATCCACATGGATGCGCACACGCTTGGACTGGCTGTGGTTGACGGCGTAGTTGGTCAGCTGCTGAATGGCGTCCAGTGTCTCGCCTCTGCGGCCGATAATGGCACCCAGATTCTCACCCTGAAGCACCACCTGATAGCCGGTCTCGGTCACGGAGATCTCAGGGGCGGCATTCACGTCCAGATGGGTCATCAGACCGGTCAGGAACTGATGGATCTGCTGGGCTTTGGCATCGTCGGCGGGGGCGGGAGCAGCCTTGGGCTCCTCTTTGGCGATGATGACCTCGTCACCGGGCTGCAGCTGGGGCTCCTGCTTCTTTTCTGCCTTGGGGGCGGGCTTTTCCTCCGCCTTGGGGGCGGGAGCTTCTTCCTTGGGCATGGGAACGGGGGTCTCGTCCTCCCCTTCCACCTCATAGCTCACACGGACTTTGGCAGGGTTGCTGCCGAAACCAAGAAAGCCGTTTTTAGGGCGCTGGAGCACTTCCACGGACACATCGTCCCGGTCCAGCCCCAGCTGGAACAGGGCCGCGGCGATGGCATCCTCCTCAGAGCGCCCGGTAGTTTCGATAAATTTACGCATGGTCAGACACTCTCCTTATTCCTCGTCCGCCTTGGGCGCGGGCGTGGTTTCTTCACTCTTCTTATTCAGGGCGGACAGATCCACCTTTTCCGTCACAGAGGGCTTGCTCTGCTGGACGGCCTGCTTTTCCTGCTGCTTGCGGGCTTTTTTGTCCACAGGAGCAAGGGTGTTAGGGTCCACATATTCCGTCACGCCACCAAAGCGGTCGGGAATGTAGGCGCGGCCACGGGCATGGGCACGCAGACCCTCCCGGCTATCCTCCTTGTTCACGCCCTCCTGCTCGGACTCGGTTTCCTTTTTAATGCCCTTCTTGCGGTTGGCCTTTTCCTCAGCGGCGCGGCGCTCCCGCTCCAGACGGGCCTGCTCCTTGCGCTGCTTTTCCTCTTCCTTTTCCCGGAGCTCCCGCTCTTCGGCGGCGATACGAGCCTTTTCGTAGTCCTTTTTCAGCAGCTTGGCTGCCAAGATCTCCTGCAGCATGGAAAACACGCTGTTGGCGATCCAGTAAATACACATGGCGGCGGGCATGACAAAGCCGATCCACAAAGACATGAGGGGCATCATCCACATCATGGTTTTGTTGGTGCTGTTGGACTGCTGAGTCTTGCTCATGTTGTTGGTCTTATTGGATACCTTGCCCATGAGCACGCTCAGGCCGGTGGACACCAGAACCAGCACAAAGGGGCCGATCACGGCGCTCCAGTTAGTGATCCCGGTCCAGATCTTCCAGGTGGGCATGGCGGCAAGGTCAATACCCAGGAATTTAAAGTTGATGGCAAACAGCTGTGCCCCTTCAATGGCCATTCCGTCCTTGATCATAGCGGCCATCTGCAGCTGCTCATAGCCGTTTTTCTGGAACTCGCCGCCCAGCATCTCGGCCACAGCGGTGATCTGCTCGGGGGACAGGTCCATCAGGAACTTCAGCGGCTCGCGGATGATGGCGTACAGGGGAATCAGTACGAACAGAGGGAGCATGGTCCACAGGCAGCCACCCATGGGGTTGACCTTCTCCCGCTCGTACAGTTTCTGCACTTCCTGGTTATAGCGGGCCTGATCCTTGCCATACTGTTTTTTCAGCTGATCCAGCTTGCCGGACAGCATACTCATCTGGATCATGCCCTTTTTGCCCTTCAGGCTTACGGGGAACAGCACGATCTTCACGACCAGAGCAAAGAGGATAATGGCAAGGCCGTAGTTCTGCGTGAAGTTATAAAACACATTCAGCAACCAGGAAAAAGGAATAATAATGAAATCCATATTTTCCTCCAAAGTATGCAAAATTTCCCGTCACGGGGACGGACCACCGTTACGGCACAGGGTCGTATTCGATGGATTTCTGCCGATGAAAGGGATGACAGCGCAGGATACGGCGCAAGGCCAGCCAGCCGCCTTTGAGAGCACCGTATTTTTCCACCGCCTCCAGCGCGTACTGGGAGCAGGTGGGGATAAAGCGGCAACAGGGCGGACGCATGGGTGAAATGTACGTCCGGTAAAAGCGGATCAGCCAGAGCAGCAGTCGTTTCATCTCTGTTCTTCTCCGGGGAGCAGCAGTCCCAGCTTGCGGGCCAGCGCGAGGAAGCTGTGCTCCATCTCTGCGTATCGGGCATAAACCGATTTGACCCGGGCCACGATCACAATGTCCCATCCGGGGGCAAAGCGATATTCGTTGGTCCGGTAGATCTCCCGCAGGCGTCGACGCACCCGGTTGCGCTGAACGGCGTGACCCAGCTTGACCCCGGTGGTCAGACCCAACCGGCTCTCGCTTCTGCGGTTTTTTCTGCAGTAAACAGCCATATAAGGACTGGCGGCAGACATTCCCTTATTGTAAAGACGGCGAAACTCGTGATTCAGTTTAAGAGAAACCGTGTGTTTCATCCGACTCACACTCCCGGAACTGCTGTGTTTTACGCATCGTACTCGTCACGCTACGGGTTGGGCACATGGCCGGGTCGCTTTCCCTCTGACTCGGAATACAAACAGCAACCTTTGTTTGCTTGGTTTATATTCCTCGCTTCAGTCCAAGCTACCACTTGCGCTTCTCTGAATGCTCACGCAGGGGCGGGGGATATCCATCCCACGCCCCTACCTTTTTAATACGATGTCATCCCCTGTTTGCGCCACCTTAGTGGGTCAGGCGCGCGCGGCCCTTGGCGCGGCGGCGGGCCAGAACCTTACGGCCGTTGCGAGTGGCCATGCGCTTACGGAAGCCGTGCTCCTTGGAACGCTGAAGCTTCTTGGGCTGATAGGTACGAAACATGCGGGACACCTCCTGTCACGAACTGAAACCGCCGAAGCGGTACACCACAACAGCCGGTTTTCATCGGCTGCGGTCGTCAAAATAAGCTATGCCAAAACATAGCGTGCCCCTCATTATAGAACAGAGAAAGTCATTCTGTCAACCACAAATTTCATAGAAATGGCACGGTTTTTTCGCGGATGAAACCATGACACAAGATGTTGTGCTTTTACTTTTTTCAGCACCCAAGAAAAGTAAAGAAATTTATATTATTCCCCACTTTTTTGCCCGATGTGGAAAACCGTTAAAATATACCTTTATTATAAATAAAAAAGACTGTAAATGCCTTGCTCTGGGCGTATATTTTTGGTATAATAAATTAGATTGCCGCACTGTGTTTCCACAGGGAAAACATAAGTGTTTTTTCCGTATTTCGGTGCGTGTTGCGCGCCATTTTACATCTCACTTTTCAGGAGGGTTTTCCATGATGAACTCCGCCGCGGACATCTGGACAAAAGTGTTGTCTTTGATGCAGGCAGACCTGACTTCCGTCACGATAAATACCTGGTTCGGCGACACCACCGCAGTGGATCTGGAGGAGGATCAGTTGATCCTGTGTTCCCCCAGTCCCATGAACCGGGATATGATCTCCAAGCGCTACACCGGCTACATCAAAAAAGCACTACAGGAGCTGTTTTCCGCAGAACTGGATGTGCTTGTCCTTTCTCCGGAGGAAGCGGAGTCCCGCCGTCAGCCTCAGAAAGCCTCTCTCTTCCCCGGCACGGACGATTACACCTTTGATAAATTCGTGGTGGGCTCCTCCAACAAATTCGCCCACGCTGCCGCCCGGGCTGTGGCAGACGCTCCTGCCCAGAGCTATAACCCCCTGCTGATTTACGGTGAATCCGGTCTTGGAAAGACCCATTTGCTTTATTCCATTGCCCATACCATCCATCAGAACCACCCGGAATATCGCATCGTGTACATCAAGGGTGAGACCTTCACCAACGAGCTGATTCGGGCCATCCGGGAAGGACGCAATCAGGAGTTCCGGGAAAAGTACCGCTCTGCTGACGTGTTTCTGATGGACGACGTGCAGTTTATTGCAGGCCGGGAATCCACTCAGGAAGAATTTTTCCATACCTTCAACACCCTGTATGAATCCAAGCGGCAGATCGTACTCACATCCGACCGTCCGCCCAAGGAGATGCTTCGGCTGGAGGACCGTCTGAAGACCCGCTTTGAGTGGGGCCTGCTGGCCGATATTCAGCCTCCGGACTACGAGACCCGCATGGCCATCATCAAAAACAAGGCCATCCGTATGGGTCTGGATCTGCCCGACTTCCTGCTCCAGCTGATCGCGGAAAATATTACCGCCAACGTCCGGCAGATCGAGGGGACCATCAATAAGATTCTTGCCTATCAGCAGCTGATGGGAGACAGTGTGGACAAGGATACCATCATCCGGGCGGTTAAGGATATGTTCAAGGACAAGGCAGACATCCTGCCCACCGCCGACGTGATTATTGACGAGGTCTGCAAGTTCTACAACACCGAAGCCGACCTGCTTCGTGGCCAGGGCCGTACCAAGGATATCTCTCAGGCCCGGCAGATCGCCATGTATCAGATCCGCCGCATGACCAACCTCTCCCTGAAAGAGATTGGCCGTGAATTTGAAAACCGTGACCACACCACGGTACTTCACGCCATCGAGCGTATCGAAAAGATGGTCAAGGAGCAGCCCGAGACCGCAGAGATCATCAAGGATATTACAGCCAATATCAATGCGCGGTATGAGTGATTTTTCCACCAAAAATGTGAACTTGTGGAAAACAGACTGTGGATAAAACCAGGGTAAAAAAGACCCTGTTGAAAACCGCCCGGCTTTGTACACACCCCCTGTTGAACCGCTTTTACTTGCGGCACAAGGGAAAGCGGAGAGTTTCCACAAAAAATTTGCCTATACACTACTGTTACTAAAAATAGAAACCCTCTCCTCTCTCAAGAGAGAAGACGGCATGAAAAGGGAGGTACTTCCTCAATGAAATTTTCCTGTGAAAAAGCCCTGCTTCAGAATGCGGTGGCCACGGCTTCCCGCACCGTTTCCCAGAAGAGCTCTATTCCAGCCCTGGAGGGTATTCTCATCGAGGCCGGAAGTGTTCTGCGCCTGACGGGCTATAATCTGGAGACCGGCATCCGCACTGTCGTTCCCGCAGATATCACGCAGCCCGGTTCTCTCGTGCTGTCCGCCCGGCTCTTTGGCGAGATCGTGCGCAAGATGCCCGATGATATTGTCTACTTCTCCGCCGACAATTACATGGTGAACGTGCGCTGCGGCATGAGTGAATTCAATATTCTTGGAACGGATCCCGAGGAATTTCCCGAGCTGCCTGTGGTGGACGACCTGAACTCCTTCTGTCTGGAACAGGAGGCGCTGCGCTCCATGATCAGCCAGACCCTGTTTGCCGTCAGTGACAACGAAAGCCGCCCTGTCCATACCGGATCCCTGTTTGAGGTGGAGGGCGATCAGCTGACCGTGGTGTCCGTGGACGGCTACCGTCTGGCCCTGCGCCGGGAGAAAATTGGTGAAAAGAAGGGCTTGGATGCCTTCTCCTTTGTGGTTCCCGGCTCTGCACTGAATGAGGCGGAGAAAATCTGTTCCGGCGGTGAAAAGCCCATCACCGTGATTCAAGGTGCCCGCCATGTGATGTTTGATACGGGAGACACCATTCTGGTCTCCCGCCGACTTGAGGGTGAGTTCCTGGCCTGGCGCAACGCCATTCCCAAGAACAGCACCGTCAAGGTGGAGGGTGATAAGCGTGCGCTGCTTGCCTCCATCGATCGAGTGTCCCTGATTATCAGTGACAAGCTGAAAAGCCCTCTGCGCTGCATTTTTGAGGACGGTATGCTGTCCATCACCACCAAGACCGGCATCGGTGACGCTGCCGACCAGTGCCCCATCGACGGCAACGGCGGTGGTCTGGAGATCGGCTTTAACAACAAGTATCTGATGGATGCACTGAAGGCCGCTCCCGCGGACCGGGTGCGGCTGGAGATGAGCTCCGGAGTGGCTCCTTGTATCATCCTGCCCGCCGAGGGTGAGGAGAACTTTGTTTACATGGTGCTGCCGGTCAGACTGAAAGCAAATTAAAAGAGGTCGTTTATGGAATCTCATGAAATCAAAATCCACACGGAATTTATTAAGTTGCAGGACCTGTTGAAGTTTGCCGGCGCGGTCGAGACCGGCGGAGATGCAAAGCTGATCATTCAGGAAGGGCGGGTCACCGTCAACGGCGAAGTTTGCACCATGCGGGGCAAGAAAATGCGCCCCGGTGACCGCTGTGCCATTGACAACGAGCTGGAGTTGATCGTCACATGATGGTCAAAGGACTGGAGCTGGACTTTTTCCGCAACTATGTCCATTTGGAAGCAAAATTTGACCCCGGCGTCAATCTGATCTACGGTGAAAACGCTCAGGGCAAGACCAACCTGCTGGAGGCGCTGGCCTATCTGTCCACCGCCCGGTCTCACCGGGCGCGGTACGACAAGGAAATGATCCTGCTTGGGGTGGATGATGCCTTTATCAAAGGGCAGATCTTTTCCCGGGAAAGAGATTTTACATTGGAGGCCCGTCTGTCCAGAGGCAAAAGCCGTCAGCTTTACTCCAACGGGGTACGATTGAAGTCGGCGGGAGAATTGTCCGGCATTCTGACCACTGTGCTGTTCTGTCCGGAGGATCTGTATCTGATCCGGGAGGGCGGTGCGGCCCGGCGCAAGTTCTTGGACAGTGCCATCTGTCAGCTTCGGCCCAAATACGCGCAGGCGCTGGCGGAATTCAACCGCCTGTATGAGCACAAGACCCGGATTCTGCGGGACTGGCCGGAAAATCCCTCCCTGCTGACTACATTGGACGATTTTAATCTGAGACTGGCCCAGACCGGAGCGATTCTGATCCACTATCGGGCTCACTTTGTCAAGCGGCTCATGGATCATGCCCCTGCCATCCACGCCGATTTTTCCGGCGGACGGGAGGAGTTGTCTCTCACCTATGAGACCGTATCCACCGTGACCGACCCTCAGGCCCAGCCCAGAGCCATTCTGGATCAGCTGCTGGATCATCAGGAGCGGCATCGGCAGGCGGAGCTGGACAGCCGCCAATGTCTGTCCGGGCCCCATAAGGATGACGTGGCTGTGTTTTTGAATGGCATGTCCGCAAAAATGTACGGCTCTCAGGGCCAGACCCGAACAGCGGCTTTGTCTTTAAAGCTGGCTCAGCGGGAGATCGTGCAGGTAGAGACCGGGGAATGGCCGGTCCTTCTTCTGGACGACGTGCTCAGTGAACTGGATCCCAAACGGCAGGCATTTGTGCTCAACCGCATTCAGGGCGGTCAGGTGTTCATCACCTGCTGTGAAGAAGATAAGCTGGATTGTCTGGATGGTGGAAAGGCCTTCCACATCAAGGACGGGAAGCTGATTTAAGGAGCATATATGTACCTTCATTTAGGTCAATCCGTAATTGTCCCTTATCGGGACGTGATCGGTATTTTTGATATGGATAACGCCAGCTGGGCCTATAAAACCAGAGAGTTTCTGGATATGGCTCAGGAGGAGGGCCGGGTGATCTGGGTTTGTGATGACCTGCCTCGTTCCTTCGTTGTCACGGACAACGGCAGTGAAAACTGGCAGGTCTATGTGTCCCAGCTGTCCTCTGCCACCCTGCAGGGACGTATGGAGCGCAATGCATTCGAGATTAGCAACGATTAAGCGGCAACGCTTTGTGAAACAGCGGAGGTAAACTATGTCTGAAGAACTGGAACTGAACTCCACGCAGGTGGAACACGAATACGGCGGATCGGAGATCCAGGTGCTGGAGGGACTGGAGGCAGTCCGCAAGCGTCCGGGTATGTACATCGGCTCCACCAGTGAGTCCGGTCTGCACCATCTGGTCTACGAGATCGTGGACAACTCCATTGACGAGGCTCTGGCCGGTTACTGTGATGAGATCACTGTCACCATCAACGAGGGGGACACCATCACCGTTACCGACAATGGCCGCGGTATTCCCGTGGACATCCAGCCTCAGACGGGCAAGCCCGCGTTGGAAGTGGTGTTCACCATACTCCACGCCGGCGGCAAGTTCGGCGGCGGCGGCTACAAGGTGTCCGGCGGTCTGCATGGCGTGGGTGCCTCCGTGGTCAATGCTCTGTCTGAGTGGCTGGAGGTGCAGGTGCACAAGAACGGCAAAATCCACCAGATGAAGTTTGCCCGGGGCCATATCACCCAGGAAATGACCATCATCGGGGACACCGACCGTACGGGTACCATTGTCACCTTTAAGCCCGACCCGGAAATGTTTGACACCACGGTGTATAGCTATGAGACCCTGCATACCCGTATGCAGCAGCAGGCGTTCCTGAACGCCGGCCTGCGCATCTCCATCGCCGACGAGCGCGCCTCCAGCGCCGACAAGGCGGAGGAGGACCGCCGCCATTCCATGTGCTACGAAGGTGGCATCCGGGAGTATGTTACCTGGCTCAACGCCAACAAGACAGCCATCCACCCTGAGGTTATCTATGTTTCCGGGGCCAAAGAGGACTCCATGGCGGAGATCGCCCTGCAGTATAACGACGGCTATCAGGAGAACATGGTGTCTTTCGCCAACAACGTGCGCACCCCCGAGGGCGGCATGCACGAAGAAGGTTTCCGCCGCGCCCTGACCACCGCACTTGCAAACTACGGCAAGCGCATGAAGATCCTTAAGGAGGACGACAAACTGTCCGGTGAGGACTGCCGCGAGGGTCTGACCGTGGTCATCTCCGTCAAGCTGACCGAGGCTCAGTTCGAGGGCCAGACCAAGGCTAAGTTGGGCAACAGCGAGATCCGCACCCTGGTCAACAACGTGGTCAGTGAAAAGCTGGATGTCTATCTGGAAGAAAATCCCCAGGTGGGTAAGGCCATTCTGGAAAAGGCCCTCATGGCTGCCCGCGCCCGGGAGGCGGCCAGGAAAGCCCGGGAGAATGTCCGCCGCAAGAACGGCCTTGAGTCCGGCCAGATGCCCGACAAGCTGCAGGACTGCAACGAGCGCGACCCGTCCCTGTGCGAGCTGTACATCGTGGAGGGTGACTCCGCAGCCGGCTCCGCCATCGGCGGCCGTGACTCCCGTTTCCAGGCGATTCTGGCCATGTGGGGCAAAATGCTCAACGTGGAAAAGGCCCGTGTAGACAAAGTCTACGGCAATGATAAGCTGACTCCCCTGATTGTGGCGCTGGGTGCCGGTATCGGGGATGAGTTCAACATCGAGAAGCTGCGCTACCACAAAATCGTCATCATGTCCGATGCCGACGTGGACGGCGCCCATATCCGCACCCTGCTGCTGACCTTCTTCTTCCGCTATATGCGTCCGCTGATCGAAAACGGCTACGTTTACTCCGCCGTGCCCCCTTTGTACAAGCTGACCCAGGGCAAGGAGGTCCGGGTGGCCTACTCAGACGAGCAGCGCGATCAGATCTCTGCCGAACTGCGTGCGGCAAAGCCCAATGCCAAAATCGACATCCAGCGTTACAAGGGCTTGGGCGAGATGAACAAGGAAGAGCTTTGGGAGACCACCATGGATCCGGAAAAGCGCACCCTGCGCCGCATTACCCTGGACGATGCCGTTCGGGCGGATCAGATTTTTGCCCTGCTCATGGGCGAAGAGGTGGAGCCCCGCAAGCATTGGATCGAAAAGAACGCTCAGTATGCTGAAAATCTTGATTTTTAAGGAGGTGACGCAAGTTGGCACATAACCGCAGTTATAAACCCGAAGATATCCTCTTCCCCGATCAGGTGATCACTGAGTCCCACCTGGTGGAAGAGATGGAAAAATCTTATATCGAATACGCCATGAGCGTCATCGTGGGCCGCGCCCTGCCCGATGTGCGCGACGGCCTGAAGCCCGTTCACCGCCGTATTCTGTACAGCATGCATGAGAGCGGTCTGACCCCCGATAAAAAGGCGAAAAAGTCTGCCTCCTGTGTGGGTGACGTGCTGGCCAAGTATCACCCCCACGGCGACAGCTCCGTGTACGACGCCATGGTGCGTATGGCCCAGGACTTCTCCCTGCGATACACTCTGGTGGACGGCCAGGGCAACTTCGGTGACGTGGACGGCAACCCCGCCGCTGCTTACCGTTATACCGAGGCCCGCATGGCTAAAATTTCGCAGGAAATGCTCCGGGATATCGACAAGGAGACCGTGGATTGGGACCCCAACTTTGACGAGAGTCTGAAAGAACCCCGTGTTCTCCCCTCCCGTTTCCCCAACCTGCTGGTCAACGGCTCCAACGGTATCGCCGTTGGTATGGCCACCAACATCCCCCCCCACAACCTGACCGAGGTCATCAACGCCTGTCTGTGCGTGCTGGACAATCCCGAGGCGGAGCTGTCCGACCTGATGGAGCACATCAAGGGCCCGGACTTCCCCACCCGAGGCATTATCATGGGCCGCAGCGGCATCCGCGCCGCCTACGCCACCGGCCGCGGCAAGGTGGTGGTCCGCGCCCGCACCGAGTTCGAAGAATTCGGCAACGGCCGTACCCGTATCATCGTCAACGAACTGCCCTATCAGGTAAACAAGAAGCAGCTGATCAAAAATATTGCCGATCAGGTCAAGGAAAAGCGGCTGGAGGGTATCTCCGACCTGCGTGACGAGACCGACCGCAACGGTATGCGCATCGTCATTGAGCTGAAGAAGGATGCCAACGGTCAGGTGGTGCTGAACAACCTGTTCAAGCAGACTGCCCTACAGTCCAACTTCTCCATCATCCTGCTGGCTCTGGTCAACAACCAGAAGCAGCCCAAGATCCTCACACTGCGTCAGATTCTGGACGAGTATCTGGACTTCCAGAAGGAAGTTATCGTCCGCCGTACCCGTTTCGACCTGCGCAAGGCGCAGGAGCGCGCCCATCTGCTGCAGGGCCTGCTCATCGCTCAGGACAACATTGACGAGGTCATCCGGATCATCCGCAGTTCCTACGACGACGCCAAGCTGAACCTGATGAACCGCTTCGGTCTGGACGACGTGCAGGCTCAGGCTATCTGCGACATGCGCCTGATCGCTCTGCAGGGCCTCAACCGTGAGAAGCTGGAAAATGAGTTCAAGGAGCTACAGGAGAAGATCGAGTACTACAACCGCGTTTTGTCCGATGACGGGCTGGTGCGGGATATCCTCAAGGAGGAGCTGACCGCCATCCGGGACAAGTTTGGCGATGACCGTATCACCGAGATTCAGGACGTGGCCGATGAGATCGACATCGAGGACCTCATTGAGGAGGAGCAGTGCGTCTTTACTCTGACTCAGGCGGGCTACATCAAGCGCACTCCCGTCAGCGAGTACACCGCCCAGTCCAAGGGCGGCATGGGCAAGAAGGGCATGACCACCCGGGACGAGGACTGCGTGGTGGACGTGTTCACCGCCTCCAGCCACGACTTCCTGTTCTTCTTTACCGACACCGGCAAGGTGTACCGCAAGAAGGGCTATCAAATCCCGGAAAGCGGCAAGGCTGCCAAGGGCACCAATATTATCAACATCCTGCAGGTGGAGCCCGGCGAGCGGGTGCAGACCATGATCCACACCAGAGAGCTTTCCGAGGATGTGGAGTTGTATCTGATGATGGTCACCCGCAACGGCACCGTCAAGCGTCTGCCCGTTTCCGCACTGAAGAACATTCGTCAGAGCGGCATCCGCGCCCTGACTCTGGACGAGGGCGACGAGCTCATCGCTGTGCGTGAGACTGACGGAAACCAGAACATCCTCATCGCCACCCACGACGGCATGGCCTGCTGCTTCGATGAGAACGATGTGCGCGCCATGGGCCGCACAGCCGTTGGTGTGCGCGGCATCAAGCTGCGCGAGGGTGACTATGTGGTGGGCGCAGCCCGTGCCGTTCCCGGCAAGGACGTGCTGACCATCACGGAGAAAGGCTACGGCAAGCGTACCCCTGTGGAGGAGTACCGCATCACCAACCGCGGCGGCATCGGCATCAAGAACTACATGGTCACCGAAAAGACGGGCAAGATCGTGGGCGTCAAGGTGGTGGACGGCAGCGAGGATCTGCTGCTGGTCACTCAGGCAGGCATCCTGATCCGCACCCCTGTGGAAAACATCAAGGTGACCAATAACCGCGCTACTCAGGGCATCATCGTTATGCGCTTTAAGGAGGAGGGTGACAAGGTCATCTCTCTGGCGCTGGCCGAGCATGAGGCGCAGGAGGAGAGCACCGAACCGGCGCAAGTGCAGGAATAAGGAGTAAGGAGGGACAGATATGGATATCAACAATCGAAAACGAAACGAGATTTCGCCCGTGGTTATGGTCTTGATCCTGCTGTTCTTCCTGTTTCCACCGCTGGCAATCATAGGTGCTGTTTTTCTGGCAGCCTATAAGCAGGGGAAGAAAACTCCCTCCCCCGAAAGCAGAACGATTCGAACGGAAATAGAAAATCTCAAGCGCTCCGGAAAGACGGCCAAGGAGCAGTTTCTGCGGCGGATGAAGGAGGAGGACGCTGCGGAGCAGCCCTACAAGAGCCATCCCCATACCCCGGTCTCCTATTCCTATGATACCTGTGCCAGAGAGAAGCGGTTGGAGCAGCTGAAGGTGCTCTATGAGGCCGGACTTCTGGACGCCGTGGAATATCAGCAGCGCAAACAGGAAATTCTTTCCATGCGCTGAGAGAGGAGCGGCTATGAGCAAGCATAGAAGAGGACGTATTACCGTTCAGTCCCAGCCCACCGGCGCGGCCCGTGGGATGCAGAGGATGATGGGCGTGGTCCACGCTGTTTTCGGCTTTGTCTTTGTGACAATCGCCCTGACACAGATCATTCCCCACGCGGGGCTGATCGGCCTGCCCTTTTTGGCCGCGGGCGCGTTTTTCTGTATCAACGGAATTCGTCTTGCAGTGAGCAAAAACGGCATGGCACACCGGGTGGGCTACGATGTGGAGACCGATATTCAGCGGGAGACCATCGTGGGCATCATGGACGAGGTGGATAATGCCCCGTCCGGCGGCGATGTGGAGGAGCGCATGAAACAGCTGCGCAGTCTCTATGACCAGCGGCTCATTACTCAGGAGGAGTATGAGCAGAAGCGGCAGGAGATTTTGAAAGAATTATAAAGATTTCCCCCCACAACGGGGGGAAATCTTTTTCCAACCTTCCCCTTGGGGGAAGCTTTTGTGAAGGAGAAATCCATGAAACAAGTTACCATCTACACCGACGGAGCCTGCTCCGGCAATCCCGGGCCCGGGGGCTGGGGGGCCATCCTCATGTACGGACCGCACAAAAAGGAGTTGTCCGGGGGCGAGGGGCACACCACCAACAACCGCATGGAGCTCACGGGGGTCATTACCGCGCTGGAGGCGCTGAAGGAGCCCTGCATCGTGGAGCTGTACTCGGACAGCAAGTACGTGATTGATGCCCTGGAAAAGGGATGGGCCAAGGGCTGGCAGGCCAAGGGATGGATCAAGGCGGACAAAAAGCCTGCCCTGAATCCCGACCTGTGGCAGCGGCTTTTGGAGCTGTGCGACTACCACACAGTTAATCTGCACTGGGTAAAGGGACATGCCAGCAACGAATACAACAACCGCTGCGATGAGCTTGCGGTTGCAGAAAGCCAGAAATATAAGTAATATTCCACACAACAAGTCGTGTTGAGAAAAAATACTGCCCAAGATGTAGTGTGAAGGATAAAAACACAGAAATTTTCCTGAAAAAACGGCATTTTTTGCTTTACAGCGGGGAAAAACTGTGGTATAGTGACCAAGCATGAGTTCTCATGCGCATCTGCCCGTCTGCCTCGTTTCGGGAGAACGGCTCGCTCAACAGAGCGAGGTTT
>SVLE01000040.1 GCA_015068065.1 Oscillospiraceae bacterium
ACGATGATCCGACGCGTTTTGCAAAAAGCGGTGATGCATTACTGCTCTTTAAGGATCAGAATCAGATCTCTCGCAGAATCGCTGATTATTCGAGTGAATTTAGTTCTATCTTCTTATCTCCTGAGCGCTGGTAGTGGTGCTGATGATGGTGGTGCGTGAGATCGCCGCGCTGTTCTCACTGGTTAAAAATCTGTTCAGTCTGTGATGGAACTGCTGGTTAAAATAGCGGCTGGGGCGGTGACGGCGGCCCTGTGTGCCGTGGTGCTGCGCCGGAACAGTGTGGAATTTGCGGTACTGATTGTACTGGTGACAGGCGTGTGGGTACTATTCATGACCATGCAGGCGCTTGGGGAGGCAGTCGGTAGTCTTGTACGGCTGGCCGACCTTGCCGGATTGGATATCGGTTTGGTGGAGCCGGTTGTAAAGGTGGTTGGCCTGTCTGTTGTTGCAAAATCAGCGGCAGAGGTTTGCAAGGCCGCGGGAGAAGGTGGTATTGCCGGCTTTGTGGAGTTGGCCGGGACGATCCTTGCTCTGGCGGCAGCGCTACCGTTGGTCAACGCGGTGGTGGAAATGATCGCGGGGTTGTTGGTATGAGGCGGTGTATGATCGTGATTGTTCTGCTGCTGACTCTTGCCCCCGTATGCAGGGCTCGGGAACAGTCGCTGTGGGATGAGTTTGGAGTGGACGAGCTTGCCCGGGCCGGAGAACGGTATGACGTGGGGGTGGAGCTGTCAGAAGAGTTGAAACTGGAGCATGGGATGGAAGATCTTCTGGAGCGGGCTGTGGGATATCTGCCTGGTGTGCTGCGCTCCGGTCTGCGCAGCGCTCTTGTGCTGATGGTCGTGGTTCTGCTCTGCGCTATGGCGGATGGACTGCGGTCGGCGGGAATTGAGCAGAACGGACTGAATGTATGTGTGATGGCCGGTGCGTTGGCCATTACAGGGATATCTGCCAATGACATGAGCTCTATGCTGGGGCTTGGGCGAAGTACCATTGACAGTATGCAGGGGTTTTCTCAGGTGTTGCTGCCCCTTGTGGCGGCCTGTACAGCGGCCACGGGAGCGCCGGCTGCAGCTGCGGCCCGTCAGGTGGCCACGGCACTGTTTTCCGGTATTTTGCTCAGGTTGATCGACCGATTGCTGATCCCTTTGGTCTATGCCTATGTGGTGGTCTGTACAGCACATGCGGCGGTGGGTAATCCCGGACTGAAAAAGGTGGCCGTAGTGCTGAAATGGGTGGTGACGAGGTCACTTACCACACTGCTTGTGCTTTTTGTGACCTATCTTACCGTCAGCGGCACCATCGCGGGAACAACGGATGCGGCGGCTTTAAAAGCAGCGAAAATGGCGATCTCCACCGCGGTTCCCGTGGTGGGAGGCATTATTTCCAATGCGGCAGAAACCATTTTGGTAGGAGCGGGACTTCTGAAAAATACAGTGGGCCTGTTTGGGATGCTGGCGGTATTGGGGATATGCCTGATTCCTTTTTTGCAGCTTGGAGTACATTATCTGACTTATAAATTCAGCGGTGCGCTGGCGGCTCTTCTGGCTGACAGTCGCCTTGCAGAACTGATCGATGGTATCAGCACGGCCTTTGCGCTGGTGCTTGGTATGACAGGTGCAAGTGCTTTACTATTGCTGGTAAGTATGATCTCTGCCATAGCGGGAGTGAGAGTATAATGGAACTTGTGCGTCAGTGGCTGACCGGTGTGATCTGCGCGGCGCTCATTGCCGCTCTTGCGGACGGGCTGATGCCAAAAGGTGCGGTCAGACAGGTGGGGAAACTGGTATGTGCCCTTGTGTTGCTGTGCGCACTGCTGCGCCCGGTACTGACGGTGGATATACCGGATATGTCCAAAGGTCTTGGTGCAACGGCGAAACAAGTGGAGCAACATCGGGCACAGCTGGAACAGAACAGTGGCAACATGCTGAAAACACTCATAGAGCGCCAAAGCGCGGCATATATTGTGGACAAGGCAGTCCGAATCGGACTGGACTGTCAGGTGCGGGTGATGTGTGAGGAAGGGGAAGGAGGAATCTGGTTGCCCCGATCGGTATCCATCACCGGGATACTGGATGAGAGGCAGCAGGCTGAGCTGACTGCCGCCATCCAAAAGGAGTTTGGCATTGCTCCGGAATGTCAGGTATACACGGGAGGTGAATAAGTTGCAGTGGAGGTGGCCTGCCGAAAACGCAGGCTTGAAAGAACTTTTGGGGCGGTATAAATACATTTTGCTGATCGTTTTAGCAGGAGCGGTTTTGCTGTTGATTCCCGGAGGACAGGTGGATGGGGAACCGGGCGGCACATCGTATCAGAAACAAGAAGAATTTGATCTGGAAGCGATGGAGACAAAGCTGGAACGGGCACTTTCACAGATTCAGGGAGCCGGTGAGGTAACAGTGGTGTTGACCCTGAAGGAGAGTGCACATCAGGTGCTGGCCCGGGATACACAACACTCTGACAGGGAGGAAAGCAGTACCACTGTG
Source organism: Oscillospiraceae bacterium (assembly GCA_015068065.1). Classification (GTDB taxonomy): domain Bacteria; phylum Bacillota; class Clostridia; order Oscillospirales; family Oscillospiraceae; genus Lawsonibacter. The sequence continues at coordinate 2,487 of SVLE01000040.1, forward strand.
ATTCTGTCCCGGGGATCCGGGGTGGAGGAACCGGTCCCGCTGCACCGTATATACCCCACCTATCAGGGGGCGCTTGTGGTGTGTGCCGGTGGTGCAGATGCACGGGTCAGGTTGCAAATCATGGAGGCGGTACGGGCTCTGACAGGATTAAGTACGGAAAAAATATCCGTATGTAAAGGAAAATGACAGGAGGAAGAGGAAATGGCGAACACACGGGGGAAATCCGATGCATGGATGCAGATGGCAAAGCGCAATACAGTGGTGGCGGCAGTGGTGCTGTTTGTCTGCCTGGCGGTGTACCTGAACTGGAACTATCAGGACAAGGGCGGAACGGATGCCGGGAAGACGCTGGGCGATGCAGCTCTGGTGGCAGGGGAGAGTAAAGATTCATTGCTGAGCGGGATGCAGGAACAGGGAACTCAGGATGGGACTGCCAGTGCGTCAGGCTACTTTGCGAATGCGCGCCTGAATCGACAGCAGGCCCGGGACAGCGCGCTGTCCATGCTGCAGGAGGCATCGGCCGGTGCTGATGCAGATCAGGCGATGAAAGAACAGACGGCTGCTGCAATCCAGACCATGGCCGATTACACTGTGACGGAGGCACAAATCGAAAATCTGGTGGTGGCCAAGGGTTATGCCGACTGTGTAGCCTTTATCGGGGAAGACACGGTCAGTGTGGTTGTGGAGATTTCCGGCGGTCAGCTGACCGATGTGGATACGGCCCGGATCACCGATATTGTGACTCAGGCCACGCAGTTTCCAGCCAGCCAGATCAAGATCATTGACGTAGGAAGAAAATAATCGTTGTAATTTTCCGATTCTGTGGTACAATGTAAGGGAAAAGGGTTTGAGTACCTATGAAAAGGAGAGTGGCTCCCATGGCTGAGACGAAAGAATACATCACCCAGGTAGATGAACTGGGCAATATCCATATTTCGGAAGAGGTGCTTGCTGTCATCGCTGCCGCCGCCGCCCTTGAGGTGGAAGGTGTAAGCAGTCTTGCATCCGCCGGCAAAGACCTTGCAGATCTGTGGGGCAAGAAAAATCTGGCCCGCGGAATCCACGTGCAGGTAGAGAATGAACAGGTGCAGGTGGAGCTGACCATCATGGTCAAGTACGGCTACACCATTCTGGATGTGGCCCGCGCCGTGCAGGATGCGGTGTTCACCAACATCGAGTCTATGAGCAGCCTGAAAGTTCAGTCCGTCAACATCAATGTGGGCGGCGTTTCCTTTGAGAAAGAGGCTGCAAAGCAGGCTCAGTAAATCACATAAAACAGCGGCGGACGCATGTATCCGCCGCTGTTTTTATGCTTGGGGAGAAAAATGAATATTCATCGTTATCCACCAGAAATTTCTTTTATAATCAATGAAATTCACACTTCCATTTTTGAATATTCATGTGTATAATATGAAAGAAATACTGTTTGTTCCGGTAGGAACAGACCAGAGGAGATTTACCTATGACAAGAACCGTTGCCCGTGAGATTGCTGTACATATGGTGTTTGAACTGGGGTTTGGAGACCGCAGCGCCCGTCAGCTTCTGGAAGAAGAACTGACCCCGGAAAATTTTGCTCTGATCGGTGCGGAAGAGCAACTGTATGCCGACTTCCCTGATGAGGTGCAGGAGCAGTATATCCGTACCCTGGTGACCGGTGTCTTTGACCACGGTCCGGAACTGGATGACTATATTTCCCGCCACGCTGTGGGTTGGAGCTTTGCCCGTATTCCCCGGGTAGCCGCTGCCATAATGCGGGTTGCCATGTACGAGATGCTCTATATGCCTGACATTCCCAATGCAGCCGCCATTAACGAGGCGGTGGAGATTGCCAAGGGATATGAGACCCCTGAGGTGGTTTCCTTCATTAACGGCATTTTGGGCACCTTTGCCCGCAGCGAATTCCCTGAGAGCGACCAGTGAGCCGGGCGGTTTTGGGACTGGACACCAGCAACTACACCACTTCCGTGGCCCTGTTTGATGGGGCTGATGGCCGAAACGTGGGGAAGTTGCTGGAGGTACCGGAGGGTGGCTTGGGTCTGCGGCAGAGTGATGCGCTTTTTCAGCACGTCAAACGGCTGCCGGAGCTTGTTCAGCAGCTCGCCGACCGGGAAAACCTGAATACAGTACAGGCGATAGGGGCCAGCACCCGTCCAAGGGCGGTGGAGGGCTCCTATATGCCATGCTTTCTGGCGGGCACTTCTCAGGCGGAGGCGTTGGCCTGCGTGCTGAAGGTGCCCTTTTTTGCCTGTTCCCATCAGCAGGGACACCTGGCTGCAGCCGCCTGGTCGGCAGGTCGGCTGGACTTGCTGGACAGCCCGTTTCTTGCCTGGCATCTGTCCGGCGGGACAACGGAACTGCTGTATGTTGAGCCGGAGGGATGCAACGTGAAAGCGCGTGTGATCGGCGGTACAAGCGACATTTCCGCCGGGCAGCTCATTGATCGTGCCGGTTTACTGCTTGGCCTGCAGTTTCCTGCGGGAAAGGCGCTGGACGCCCTGTATGATCAGGAAACAAAGGCAAGCTCCTTTAAGGTAAAACTGCAGGGGCTGGAATTTTCTCTGTCAGGGATGGAGAATAAGGTGAAAGCCATGGTTCAAGGGTGGGAGCAGCCTGCGGCTGTTGCCCGGTTTACGCTGGATACCGTGGCTGACGTGGTGGTACGAGCCACCAAACAGGCACAACAGGACTATCCGGGACTGCCGGTGCTGTGCTCCGGCGGTGTGGCCTCCAATTCGCGTCTGCGTCAGGCTATGAGTGAGCAGTGTGGTGCCATCTTTGCTCAACCCCAATATTCCACCGACAACGCCATGGGCGTGGCCATTCTGACCCACCGGGCGTTGGAGAAGGAGGAACTGGGATGAATCGTGATCTGCGTGTGCTCAGTGTCTCCCAGCTTAGCCAGTACATTAAGGGCTGGATGGATCGGGATGAGTTGCTGTCCGGTGTTTTGATCCGGGGAGAGATATCCAACTATAAAATGTATCCCTCCGGCCACCACTATTTTACACTAAAGGATGCCCAGAGCGCGCTGCGCTGCGTCATGTTCCGCGGGGATGCGGTGCGTATGCGCTTCCGGCCGGAGAACGGTATGCAGGTCATTGCCGCCGGTCGGATCACCGTCTTTCCAAGAGACGGACAGTATCAGCTTTACTGTGTCCAGCTCACCCCGGAGGGGGCGGGCGATCTTCAGCTGGCCTTTGAACAGCTGAAGGAGAAGCTGAGCCGGGAGGGACTGTTCGACCAGACCCACAAAAAACCGCTGCCCAGATTTCCCAAGCGGATCGCACTGGTCACATCTTCTGCAGGTGCGGCGGTGCGGGATATGCTGCGGATCCTGAAGGCACGCTGGCCGCAGACCGAGGTGCTGGTCGTTCCCGTGCGTGTGCAGGGGGAAGAAGCGGCAGAGGAAATCGCAGCGGCAATTGATTATGTAAACTACTACGGGCTTACCGATCTGATCATTACCGGTCGGGGCGGCGGTTCTATAGAGGATCTTTGGGCCTTTAATGAAGAGGTGGTGGCCCGGGCGGTTTATCGCTCCGATATCCCGGTTATTTCTGCCGTGGGCCATGAGCCGGATGTGACCATCTGTGACTTTGTGGCCGATCTGCGGGCTGCAACTCCTTCCAACGCAGCGGAGCTGGCGGTGCCAGACCGGGAAGAATTGGTCGGCTCCCTTGCTCATTTGGAGCGTCGGTTGGAGCGGGGGATGGAGCAGCCTGTTTCCGCCGCGCGGGCAAAGCTGGAACGCTTTCGTCAAAGCCGAGTTCTTGCCGATCCTGCCGGCTATGTGGGGGAGCGGCGCATGTTGTTGGACTATCAAAGCCGTCGATTGCTGCACGGGTTGGAACGCTCACTGGCGGAAGAGAAAGTGCGATTTGGCCGCATGGCCGCGGCGCTGGATGCACTGAGCCCGTTAAAGGTTCTCGGACGGGGCTATGCTATCGCCCGTAACGAGGACGGAACGGTTCTTACCGCACCGGAGCAGGTGCAGGTGGGACAGGCAGTTGATCTGCGCCTTCGGGACGGAAGTCTCGTGTGTCGGGTCGAGGAAAGGAAGTGTCCGTAATGGCAGGGAAAAAGTTGAATTTTGAGCAGTCTATGGCTCGCTTGGAAGAAATCGTGGGACTGTTGGAGCGGGGCGAAGCACCGTTGGAGGAATCCCTTGCCCTGTTTGAAGAGGGGACAAAACTGATGCGTTCCTGTTCTGAGCTGCTGGACAAGGCGGAGCAGAAGGTGGCGCTGCTGAAGGTAGGTCCGGAGGGACAGCCGGAGGAAGTCCCCTTTGATGTGGAGGAGTAATCATATGGACCACAACAAACGTTTGCTGGAGGACTGTGCTCTGGTAGAGCAGTGGCTGGAAAAGTGCTTTGCCGACCGGGAACGGTACGGTCAGATCTACGAAGCCATGAACTACAGCCTCATGGCGGGGGGAAAGCGCATCCGACCTGTGCTGACGCTGGAGACCTGCCGCATGTGCGGTGGGGATGTGGAGATAGCGTTGCCCTTTGCCTGCGCGCTGGAAATGGTGCATACATACTCCCTGATTCACGACGATCTGCCCTGTATGGATGATGATGACTTGCGCCGGGGCAAGCCTACCAACCACAAAGTGTTTGGAGAGGCAAATGCCGTGCTGGCAGGAGATGCACTGCTTACCGCGGCTTTTGAAATGATGACGGAGTACCGGGGGACTTTGAACGCGGACCGGGTGCTGGATGCCATTGACTGCCTGAGCCATGCCGCCGGAGCGGCCGGTATGATCGGTGGTCAGGTGCTGGATATGGAAGGGGAGGAACGTCCCCTTTCTCTGGAAGAGCTGAAGCTGATGCAGTCCCTGAAAACCGGGGCACTGATCTGCGCCGCCGCGGAGCTGGGCTGCATTGTGGCCGGCGGCAGTGAGGAACAGCGCCGTGCGGTGCGGGAATATGCCCAGTGCATCGGCCGGGCCTTTCAGGTGCGGGATGACATGCTGGATGTGACCAGCACGGATGAGGTGCTTGGCAAGCCCATCGGTTCGGACGCGGAGAATGGCAAGACCACCTTTGTTACCGCACTGGGACTGGAAGGCTGCGGAAAACTGGTGGATGAGCTGACCGAACAGGCCATTGAGGCTTTGGGTGAGTTTGACCAGCCTGAGTTTCATATCTGGCTTGCACATCTGCTTGCCGGACGCGACCACTGAATAAATTCGGATAAAACGGGGTGTATTTATGCTTTCTGACCGGGATCTGGAACAACTGGATATGAAAAACCTGTCGGAGAGCGAAGCTGTCCGACTGTGCCGGCAGCTGCGGGAAGGACTGATTGAAACGGTCTCCCGTACCGGTGGACACTTTGCCTCCAATCTGGGGGCAGTGGAGCTGACCGTGGCGCTGCACCGGGTATTTGACTTGGACCGGGATCGGTTGGTTTTTGATGTGGGTCACCAGTGTTATCCTCATAAAATGCTCACCGGACGGGCGCAGGCCATGAATACCATTCGTCAGTTCGGAGGAATTGCGGGATTTCCAAAGCCCAGTGAGAGCGAGACGGATGCATTTATTGCCGGTCATGCTTCCAATTCTGTCAGCGTGGCCCTTGGTATGGCCAAGGCCCGTACGCTGCGTGGGGAAGATTACCACATTATTGCACTGATCGGCGATGGGGCACTGACGGGAGGACTGGCTTACGAAGGATTGTCCGACGCAGGACAGAGCGGAGAAAATTTGCTTGTGGTCCTCAACGACAACGGGATGTCCATTACCCAAAATGTGGGCGGCGTGGCACAGTATCTGGCCCGTCAGCGGCTTAAGCCACAGTATCTGACATTCAAAAAGTACTATCGAAAGCTGATGTCGCTGACATGGCTTGGAAAAAAGATCTATCACTTTACTCATGGACTGAAAAAGGCAGTGAAGGAGAGCATCCTGCCTTGCAGTATGTTTGAGAATATGGGCTTTTCTTACCTTGGCCCGGTGGACGGACATGATGTAAAAAAGCTGACGGATATTCTTAGTTATGCCAAAGAGATAAATGGGCCTATCCTACTTCATGTCAGAACTGTAAAGGGGAAGGGCTATACGTATGCGGAAGAGGTGCCCAATCGTTTTCACGGGGTTTCTCCCTTTGATCTTAAGACCGGTGAACCCCTGAAAAAAGGCGGGGACAGCTTTTCTTCTGTGTTTGGGCGTACTCTGTGCCGGCTGGCGGAACAGGACGAGCGGATTTGTGCAGTTACTGCGGCCATGGGAAGCGGAACCGGACTGGACGGCTTTGCCCAGGCGTTTCCCAAACGGTTCTTTGACACCGGAATCGCGGAAGGTCACGCAGTTGCCATGGCTGCAGGTATGGCAAAACAGGGGGCAATTCCTGTTTTCGCGGTATATTCCACCTTTTTGCAGCGTGGCTATGATATGCTCCTGCACGATGTGGCGCTGCAGCAACTGCACACCGTCTTTGCGGTGGACCGTGCGGGACTTGTGGGGGAAGATGGAGAGACCCACCATGGCGTATTTGACGTGGCCTATCTTGACAGTGTGCCCGGTATGACGGTACTTGCTCCGTCCAGCTTTGCGGAACTGGAGCGCATGTTGAAACAGGCGATTCTGGAGTGTAACGGACCGGTTGCGCTTCGCCTTCCCAGAGGGGGCGAGGGCGCATACAAGGGGGATTGTGGGACACAGCCCGCGGTGATCCTGCGTGAGGGAAGTGACATTACCCTTGTCTCCTACGGAATCCTGATCAACCGCGTGATCGAGACTGCACAGTTGTTGGAGGAGTATGGAATTCGTGCTGAAATCGTAAAGCTTAATACCATTACACCGCTTGATTTGGACGTGGTATGCCATTCGACACGCAAGACCGGAGCGCTGCTTGTGGCGGAGGACTGTGTGGAAGCGGGCAGCGTGGGGCAGCGGCTGTGTGCTGCGCTGGCACAGCGGGAAATCGGCGGAAAAATCGTTCTTGTAAACAGTGGCAGAGAATTTGTAACGCACGGCAGCGTTGCTCAGCTGGAACAGCAACTGGGGCTGGACGCAGAGAAGCTGTGCCGCAGGGTCAGGGAGGTACTGAATCGTGGCTAAAATAAGACTGGATGTGCTGATGACCCAGCGGGGGCTTGCCGAAAGCAGGCAGAAGGCACAGGCGATTATCATGAGTGGGCAGGTCTATGTCAATGATCAGAAGCAGACCAAAGCCGGAGCTCCGATGACCGGCGAGGAGAAAATTGAGGTTCGTGGGAAAACACTTGCTTATGTGAGCAGAGGCGGGCTGAAACTGGAAAAGGCCATGAAATGCTGGCCAATCACTCTGAAGGATGCCGTGTGTGCCGATATCGGCGCCTCCACCGGTGGATTTACCGACTGTATGCTCCAGAATGGTGCGCAGAAGGTGTATGCGGTGGATGTTGGTTATAATCAGTTGGACTATCGCCTGCGCACTGATTCGCGGGTGGTTTGTATGGAGCGGACCAATGCCCGCTACCTGTCGCCGGAGGTCATCGCTCAGCCGCTGGACTTTGCGTCGGTGGACGTTTCCTTTATCTCGTTGAGCCTGATTTTGCCGGCTCTTCGTACCTTGATGAAAGGTGATGGACAGGCAGTGTGTCTGGTAAAGCCTCAGTTTGAGGCTGGGAAGGACAAGGTGGGCAAAAAAGGGGTCGTGCGTGATCCGTCGGTCCATCTGGAAGTGCTGGAGCATTTCCTGATCCATGCCAAAGAGGCGGGATTTACCGTTCTTGATGTGGATTTTTCCCCCATCCGCGGGCCGGAGGGGAATATTGAATATCTGGGGTGGTTAAGTGCCGGTCCGGGTGATGTGTACTGCGGCGATCTGAAGGCATTGGTGGATCGGTCCCACGGTACTTTGGAGGAGAAAGAGACATGCGAGTGATTTTAAGTTCCAATCCATACCGTGACCGTGGGATGAAAGCGGCTCAGCAGGCTCAGCGCATTCTGGAGCGAATGGGAGCGGAGTGCTGCTTTTGTCTGCCCTTTGAGCTGGGACACGGAAACCATGCCGACCTGCCCAGACATCTGAAGTTTTCCAATTTGCAGCAGGAACTGGCACATGCGGATATGTTGATTTGTTTCGGTGGAGACGGGACCATTCTCCACGCGGCCAAGGATGCTACTACTCATAATGTTCCTATTCTTGGGGTCAACATGGGCAGTGTGGGTTTTATGGCGGAGCTGGAGGAGGGAGAGCTTTCCCAGCTGGAGCGGCTGGCTTCCGGGGATTATACCACGGAAGAACGCATGATGCTTCAGGTCCGGGTGTTCCGCAGCAAGCAGGTGGTATTTGACGAATATGCACTGAATGATGCCGTTCTTTCCAAGGGTACCATTGCGCGTGTGGCAGAGCTTGATGTGTCTGCGGATGGAGTGCTGATCTGTCAGTTGAGCGGAGACGGTGTTGTGGTTGCAACGCCCACCGGTTCCACCGCCTACTCCATGTCTGCCGGAGGCCCCATCGTGGAACCTTCCTCGGACAATCTGGTGGTTACCCCTGTGTGTGCCCACCAGCTGTCTGCCCGATCCATGGTCATTGCACCGGAGCGCACGATCACAGTGCAGCTGCCCAGACGCAGCCGGAAAAGTGTTTATCTGTCTGTGGACGGCGGAAAAGCCATGCGGATCTCCGGGAATGACCGTGTAGAGATCCGTCGTGCACAATGCCGCACACGCCTGGTGAAACTGTCGGGCAAAAACTTTTATCAACTGCTCAATCAGAAGTTGGGAGGGTATGTGCTATGAAGGGGACCCGGCAGGCAGAGATTCTGAAAATCGTGGAAAACGTGGAAGTAGAGACGCAGGAGCAGCTGCTGGAAGAACTGCGTCTGCGTGGATTTTGCGCCACTCAGGCGACTATTTCCCGGGACATAAAACAGCTTCATCTGGTCAAGGAACTGGCTGGGACCGGTCGTTACCGCTACGCACTTTCCGAGCGGAAGCACACCGCCAACTTTGAGGGGAGGCTGCGTACCATTTTCAAAGAGGGCGTTACCTCTTTTGATGTGGCACAGAACATCGTTGTACTCAACACCATGCCCGGACTTGCATCTGCGGCGTGTTCGGCGCTGGATGGCATGGACATTGATCAGATGGTGGGTACCCTTGCCGGAGATGACACCGCCATTCTCATCATGCGTACCAACGAAGCGGCGGCCGAGTTTTGCAGCGAGATACACAAAATGCTGAATTAAACGGAGGGATGGGAGATGCTTTCCCTGCTCCACATTGAAAATATTGCAGTCATTCAGTCCGCAGATATCCGCTTTGAGCCCGGCTTTAATGTGCTGACGGGCGAGACCGGTGCCGGTAAATCCATCGTCATTGATGCAATCGGCGCCGTGATGGGGGAGCGGACCAGTCGCGACCTGATTCGCACCGGAGCCAAATCTGCCCGGGTCAGCGCGGTGTTCTGTGGTTTGCCCGGACTTGCCTGGTTTGAGGATAATGGGGTTGGACCGGATGAAAACGGAGAGCTGCTGCTGGAGCGCGAGATCCAGGGAGATGGGCGCAACGTATGCCGCATCAACGGAAGGCCCCTTACCGTGGCACAGCTAAAAGGACTTGGACAGCAGCTTTTGAACATCCACGGACAGCATGACGGTCAGCAACTGCTGGACCCGGCGTGCCATCTTGGGTATCTGGACCGATTCGGGCAGCTGGAAGAGTTGTTGGATGCATACGGTCAGTCCTATGGAGCGCTGAGTGCCATTCGCAGACAGATGGACGAGCTGCGCATGGACGAGGCGGAGAAGGCCCGGCGCATGGACACCCTTACCTATCAGATCAATGAACTGGAACGTGCCCAGCTGAAAGAAGGGGAGGACGAGACCCTTGCCGCCCGCCGGGATCTGCTTCGCAACGCGGGCAGGATCATGGATGGGGTGGAAAGTGCGTATTACGCCCTGATCGGCGGGGAGAACGGCGATGGTGCGGTTTCCTTGTTGATGGGTGCAGAACAGGCGCTGCATGATGCAGGCCGATACAGCGAACAGACGGCCCGGCTTGCCCAAAAGGCGGCGGAGGTTCGTTATGCTGCCGATGACCTGGCAGAGTTGGTGCGGGATCTGCGGGACAGCTTTGAATTTTCTGCCGGAGATTTGGACGAAATCGAGAGCCGCCTGGACACGATCTATCGTCTGCGCAAGAAGTATGGCGCAACCGTGGCCGAGATGCTGGACTATCTGGAACGGTGTAAAAAGGAACAGGACGAGATTCAGTATGCCGATGACACCCTTGCCCGGCTGGAACAGCAGGAGGCGAAGGCGCGCAAAGAGGCAGTGACCCGGGCGAAAGTCCTGTCCGATAAGCGCCGGGAGGTTGCGCTGCTCCTGCAGGAGCGCATTCAGAGCGAGCTTTCTCAGCTTGATATGCCCAAGGTGCGTTTTCAGGTGGATTTTGCCGAAAAAGCAGGGGAGACCGGTCTGGATGCAACCGGCATGAACGAGGTGCAGTTTTTGATGTCCGCCAACGTGGGCGAGGAACTCAAACCCATCCACAAAATCGCCTCCGGCGGTGAGCTGGCCCGTATCATGCTGGCTTTGAAGAACGTGCTGGCGGAAAATGACGATGTGACCACGTTGGTCTTTGACGAGGTGGACACCGGTGTGTCCGGCCGGGCGGCCCAGAAAGTAGCCCGGAAGATGGCGGACGTGGCCCGGTGCAAGCAGGTGCTGTGCGTCACCCATCTGCCCCAAATTGCGGCCATGGCCGATTCCCACTTCTGTGTGGAGAAGGGAGAGGCAGAAGGCCGTACCTTTACGGCGGTGGAACAGCTGAGCCGGGAGCGGCGCGCAGAGGAGCTGGCCCGGCTGACCAGCGGCGATCTGATGACACAGGCCGCCCTGCAGGGGGCGGAGGAAATGCTTGTCCAGGCCGAAGAGTATCGGAATGGACAGCACTGAACAGGAGGTATATTATGGCATTTGCTCTTTTACCCGTGGTTGCCGCGGGAGTGGTCGTTCTTGCGGTGGTCATCGGTTTTATCATCCATCAAAGCCGGTAAGTGAGAGAAGGCCCGATGAAGCTGCAGGCTGCAGTTGCCAAAAGAGGTGAGTAATGAATAAGCGGAAACTGATAGCGGGTAAACGGCTGTTTCTGTTCGACATGGATGGGACTCTGTATCTGGGTGAGCGCCTGTATGATTTTACTATTGAGTTGTTGGATACCATTAAAAAGGCCGGGAAAACCTATTTATTTATGACCAACAATTCCTCCAAAAGCGTGGAGGACTACATCAAAAAGCTGCGTGGGATGGGCATCGAGTGTACGAGGGAGGATTTTATCACCTCCTCCCAGGCTACGGCTTACTACCTGCATAAGCATCACGAGGGGAATCGGTTGTATGTGTGCGGCACGGAGTCCCTTAAAGAAGAACTGCGCCGGGAAGGATTTCCGGTCACCGAACAGCTGGACGAGGTGGACTGCGTGGTTATGGGCTTTGACACGGAGCTGACCTTTCAGAAGCTGCACGATGTGAGTTATCTTTTGCTGACCCGGCCTGAGCTGCCCTACATTGCCACTAACCCAGATTTGGTTTGTCCCACGGAGTTTGGCAGTGTGCCCGACTGCGGCAGCGTGTGCATCGGTATCAAAAATGCCACGGGACGGGAGCCGGTGGTCATCGGCAAACCGACACCTCTGATGCCGCAGCTTGCCATGGAGCGGCTGGGTATGTCAAAGGAGGAGACCTGTGTGATCGGCGACCGCATCTATACGGACGTGAAGTCCGGTCAGAATGCCGGGGTCACCGGAATACTGGTCATGAGTGGAGAAACCACACCGGAGGTTTTAGAGCTCAGTGAGGACAAACCCGATTTGATTTTGGAAGACGCAGGGGAAATTCTGAAGATTCTGCGGGACTGAGTTTGCGGGAAATGGGCACTTGACAAAGACCTGTTTGCCCGTTATAATGCACTCGTTAAATCGCCATCGCGTTGATGGGGAACAGTAGCAGGGAAGAGGCTGCACAGAGAGGCGTCCGGTTGGTGCAAGGACGCAGAGTGTCACCCTGTGAATACACCCCGGAGCAGCCGCCTGAACCGCTTTGCCAAGTAAGGTCGTGCCGGGGGCGCCCGTTATCGCGCCGGAGTGTGTCAGCACTCCATGAGGTCCGCTTTGTAAAGGGCGGACGAACCAGAGGTGGTACCGCGTTCATTCGCCCTCTGTCCAAAGGGACAGAGGGCGTCTTTATATGTACATAGGGAGGTGTGGAGTGTGACACGTCAGCAAAAAGGAACACTGTATGTATTTCTTGCATCTGTGTTTTACAGTCTGGGCGGAATCTGCATGAAGGGCATTCCATGGAACGGCCTTGCTGTCAACGGTGGGCGTACGGCGATCGCTGTGGTTGTGATGGCTGTGTATCTGTGGCTGACAGGGCAGAAGCTGCGTTTTAACCGCTGGATTCTGCTGGGCGCGGTAGCGGTGTCCTGTACCAATATTCTGTTTGCGGTTGCCAACAAAATGACTACGGCGGCCAACGCCATCGTGTTGCAGTACACAGCCCCAATCTTTGTCATTCTGCTCACAGCCATTTTTCTGCGCAAGCGGCCCGGAGGATTGGATGTGGCGGCCTGTGCGGTGGTGTTCGGAGGAGTGCTTTGCTTTTTCGTAGAAAGCCTGTCCGGCGGAAGCCTGACGGGAGATGTGCTGGCTCTGATTTCCGGTGTGAGCTATGCTGTGGTCTTTATGCTCAATGACCTGCCCGACGGCGATGCCCTGTCGGCGGCTTTCTTTGGACACATGATCAGCGCGGCGGTGGGTGTGCCTTTCCTGTTACGGGAGACGGATTTTACCCTTACTCCCATGATCAGCCTGCTGGTGTTGGGCGTGTTTCAGGTAGGCTTTGCATTCATTTTTCTTGGGGAGGGACTAAAAACCACGCCATCTGTGACAGCGAGCCTTGTTTCCGGGCTGGAGCCGGTGCTCAACCCTATTCTGGTGGCTGTGTTCTATCCCGGCGTTGACCATATCGGCTTTGTCTCGCTAATTGGTGCCGTGATCGTGGTCGGCGGCGTGGTCGGCTATAATGTCCTGTTGGCAAGAAAGTCACCGCAGAAAATACTGTAAATCAAATTAATTTGTAATATAAGGAGAAGAATCGTCATGACTTGCTACGAAGAACTCAAAGCCCGCGGCCTGATTGCTCAGGTCACCAATGAGGAAGAGATTTCCAAAATGATTAACGAGGGCAAGGCCGTATTCTACATCGGCTTTGACCCCACCGCCGACTCCCTGCATGTGGGTCATTTCATGGCCCTGTGCCTGATGAAGCGCCTGCAGATGGCGGGCAACAAGCCCATCGCCCTCATTGGCGGCGGCACCGGCATGATCGGTGACCCTTCCGGCCGTACTGACATGCGCTCTATGATGACACCTGAGACCATTCAGCACAACTGCGATTGCTTCAAGGCGCAGATGGAGCGTTTTATTGAGTTTGGTGAGGGTAAGGCCCGCATGATCAACAACGCCGACTGGCTGCTGAAGCTCAACTATGTGGACGTGCTGCGTGAAGTGGGTGCCTGTTTCTCCGTGAACAACATGCTGCGTGCCGAGTGCTATAAGCAGCGAATGGAAAAGGGCCTGTCCTTCTTGGAGTTCAACTACATGATCATGCAGTCCTACGACTTCTACTATCTGTTCCAGCACTACGGATGCAACATGCAGTTCGGCGGCGACGACCAGTGGTCCAATATGCTGGGCGGCACCGAGCTGATCCGCCGCAAGCTGGGCAAGGACGCTCACGCCATGACCATCACTCTGCTGCTCAACTCCGAGGGCAAGAAGATGGGCAAGACTGCCAAGGGCGCCGTGTGGCTGGATCCCAACAAGACCAGCCCCTATGATTTCTATCAGTACTGGCGCAACGTGGGCGACGGCGATGTGCTCAAGTGCCTGCGTATGCTGACCTTCCTGCCTCTGGAGCAGATCGATGAGATGGATAAGTGGGAGGGCAGCCAGCTCAACACCGCCAAGGAGATCCTGGCCTACGAGCTGACCAAGCTGGTCCACGGCGAGGAGGAAGCCAACAAGGCCCAGGATGCAGCCAAGGCCCTGTTCGTGGGCGGCGGCGATATGTCCAACGTGCCCACCACCCAGCTGAATGCGGACGATCTGACCGATGGCACTATCGGTGTGCTGGATCTGATGGTGGCCTGCAAGCTGGCTCCCTCCAAGAAGGAGGCACGCCGTCTGGTGGAGCAGGGCGGCGTGGAGGTCAACGGCGAGAAGGTTGCCGCTCCTACCGTCAGCTATACCGCCGCTGACCTTTCCGGTGACGGCCTGATGATCAAAAAGGGTAAGAAAGTGTTCCATAAGGCTCAGATGGCTTAATTCAACCAAAACCGCCCTGCATGGTGAACAGGTCCAGATTGTGCGGACAGCACAAAAAAGACCCCTGGTAGGAAAATATTGAGTTTTAAGCGGAGTGGCGCAGCGTGAGCGGCGCCACTCCAGTTTTTAACTGGATGC
>SVLE01000041.1 GCA_015068065.1 Oscillospiraceae bacterium
CCGGTGGCACCCGTAGGGCCGGTGGGACCGACTGCGCCGGTAGCGCCCGTAGCTCCGGTAGGGCCGGTGGGACCGACTGCACCGGTAGCGCCCGTGGCTCCGGTAGGGCCGGTGGGACCGACTGCACCGGTAGCGCCCGTGGCTCCGGTAGGGCCGGTGGGACCGACTGCACCGGTAGCGCCCGTAGCTCCGGTAGGGCCGGTGGGACCGACTGCACCGGTAGCGCCCGTGGCTCCGGTTGGGCCGGTGGGGCCGACTGCGCCGGTAGCGCCTGTGGCTCCGGTTGGGCCGGTGGGGCCGACTGCGCCGGTAGCGCCTGTGGCTCCGGTAGGGCCGGTGGGACCGACTGCACCGGTAGCGCCCGTGGCTCCGGTTGGACCGGTGGGGCCGTCAGGTCCGGGAATCCCCTGTGGGCCGGTAGGTCCGGTGGGACCATTGGGCCCCGGGATACCCTGCGGCCCGGTAGGTCCGGTGGGTCCCACCATGCAGCTGGGCGGACTGGGTGGGCAAACAGGTACGCAGCTGCATCCGCATCCGTTGATCCCGGCCGCCGTCACGGTCTGGAATCCCTGACCGCAATCAGAAGGAAAATATCGATTCATGGAACTCTCCTTTTCGCACTTTTTGGCGATGTGGCATTGCCACATACCAGTCTATTCCCTCCCCTCCCGAATGGTGCAGACAAAAAATATCCCGACCTCTCGGTCGGGATATTTCAGCAGATTCGTTATACCTCGTCCGCTTCAGCGTCATAGACGGGACGGGAACCACCCGCAGGTGCCGAATTAGCCGGAGCACCTGCCGCCGCACGAAAGCGGATGCGGGACTTTTTGATCTCATCATAGGCCTCGGCCACAGCCTCTTCGGTACGGCGCAGAGCATCTTCGCAGTACTCGTTTGCGGAGCGCTTCAGCTCACGGCTGCGCTCCTCCGCCTGCTTCATCATGTCATTGCTCATCTGGCGGGCCTGATTGAGCACCTCGTTCTCGGCCAGCATCTGCTTGGCCTGTTCCTCCGCCTGCTGGCGGATAAGGTCAGCCTCACGCTTGGCGGAGGCAATGTACTCCACCCGGGCGGACAGCAGTTTCTTCGCCTCTGCCAGTTCCATGGGGAACTGAGCCCGGATATCGTCGATCAGATCCAGCGCACGGTCGCGCTCGACCATACACTTGTCGCTGGACAAAGGCACATTCTTTGCCTCATCCACCAGTTCAAACAACATGTCCAGCAATTCTTCCACTCCGCTTGCCATTCAGTTTCCCTTCCTTTCCTGTAACTGTTTCATTCTCGCATTTACATCGTCCACGATCTCTCTGGGAATGAAATCGGACAGGTCGGCCCCATAACGGGCCATCTCCTTGACGATGGTCGAGCTGAGATAGGTATATTTTTCACTGGAAGCCAGGAACATGGTCTCCAGCCTGGGGTTCAGCTTGCGGTTGATGACCGCCATCTGTACCTCCTGTTCAAAATCGGACACAGCCCGCAGACCCTTGACCACTACGTGAGCCTTTCTGCGCTTGGCGTAGGCGGCCAGCAATTCGTCGGAAAAATCCACTTCCACGTTTCCAAAGCGCTCCGTGGCCCTTTTCAGCAGCTCCACCCGCTCTTCCGGGGTGAACATACCCTGCTTGCTGGAGTTGATCATGACACACACAATCACCTTTTCAAAGCACTGACTGGCCCGCTTGATGATATTCAAATGGCCCAGTGTAACCGGGTCAAAGCTTCCGGGATAGATGGCAATGCTCATAGTTCAAAAACTCCCCTGACGGCGGTATACGGTGAGTTTGATCTTGCCGTATCGGTATTCCCTGCCCTTTTCATAGGGAGCAGCCGATTCGGGCAGCTGTGTTTCCACCGCACTTTCACAAATCATTATACCATGTTCGGCCAGAATGTCAAACTTTGTAATTTCCTGTATGCAGCGCTCCAGAAGTCCGCTCTGATAGGGCGGATCCAGAAAAATCAGGTCGAATTTTTCCCGGCAGCCGGCCAGAAAGGCCGCCGCATCTCCCTGATGAATAGTGGATACATGGTCAAACCCCACCGTTTTGACATTCTCACGGATCACTGCCGCCGCCTGACGGCTCAAATCCACAAAGGTACAGCGGGCCGCCCCCCGAGACAGGGCCTCGATACCCAGCTGTCCGGTGCCACCGAACAGGTCCAGCACGTTGCGCCCCTCGATATCAAACTGAATGATATTGAACAGAGATTCTTTTACTTTATCGGTGGTGGGCCGGGTATCCATACCGGGCAGCTCCTTCAGCCGCCGGCCACGGGCCGTACCGGAGATTACTCGCATAATTCTTCTTCCTTTCCCTGCCGCCATCGGTTCGCCTGCTCCAGAAGCAGCCGAATCAGCGGTCCTTTGCCTTCCGTATAGCACCCCCGGTCACAGGCATAGCGCTCAGCCAGCTCCCGTTTGCAATTCTCATAGCGTACAGCCTGTTCTGGCCGTGCGTTCAGGTAATCCCGCAGGTTGATATAATTGTACCACGCCTCGCCCTGCCATACAACCACATGAATGTGGCAGGTTCTGGTATCTGCAGCAAAATCACCCATAACGAACAGAATCCCGCCGTCCCGGTCGGTGTCCCGGGCACGGAAAACCACACCGTGATACTCCAATTCCTCCGCAAAGTCGAACACCTGCTCCGGGTCCTTCATCCCCACGGCAATATCCAGAATGGGCTTTGCACTGATGTGGGTGATGGCAGTGCTGCCCACATGCTGGATGTCACAGGCCGCATCGCCCAGCACTCCGCATAAAAGATCAATGACCTGCCGCGCCTGCCTTTCCCACTCTTTTTCGTGGGGTAAAAGCACTACTGTACCGCGTTTTAAACCAAGCATTTATGCTCTCCTCATGGCTCAATTTTCTGTGCGGAAATAGTCGTATACTGCGTTGGCCGTGTTCTTCGGCACCACCTGTTCCAACTGCTCCAAACTGGCACCTTTTATCGCTTTAATGGTCTTAAAGTGCTTTAACAGCTGACCCCGCCGTTTCTCACCCACACCGGGAATTTTGTCCAGCACCGAGGTCTTTACATGGCCGGACTGCAGTTGGCGGTGATACTCAATCGCAAAGCGATGGGTCTCCTCCTGGATCTGGCCGATCAGGGCAAACAGGGCCGGAACGGCCTGTATTCCAATTTCCTGCCCATCCGGGTGGACCAGCGCCCGGGTTCGGTGCCGGTCATCCTTGACCATGCCGTAAGCGGGGATATCCAATCCCAAGTCCTCCATCACCCGCCGGGCCACCTGCACATGTTCCCGTCCCCCGTCAATAAGCAGCAGGTCGGGCTGCTCTACAAACTTCTCGTCCCCGTCCAGCATCCGCCGGAAGCGGCGGATGAGCACCTGTTCCATAGAAGCATAGTCATCCGGTCCGTCCATGTCCTTGAGCTTGAATCGGCGGTAATCCCGTTTCAGCGGCTTTCCGTCCACGTAGACTACCATAGAGGCCACGATGTCACTTGCTCCGGTATTGGAAATATCATAGGACTCCATGCGTCGGGGCGGCTGTTCCATGCCCAGCATGTGGGCCAGCGTCAGAAGCAGTTTATTCTGCCGCTCCTCCCGTGTGGTCGCCCGCTCCACTTCCTCCCGCGCGTTTGCGTTTGCCATGCGGATCAGGTCCATTTTGGCTCCACGCTGAGGGGTAAGCAACTCCACTTTGCGCCCCACCTGCTCGCTGAGCAGCCGGGTCACCGGCACCTGATCGGGCAGATCGCAGGGCAGCAGGATCTGTTTGGGCAGGCTGCTTCGTCCGCCGTAATACTGCTTCACCAGTGAGGATACGATATCCTCCGTCTCCTCCTCTATGGGCGTCTCCAGCAGTTCCATGTCCTTTGCCGCCAGATCTCCGTCCACATAGTGGAGCACCACAAAGCAGCTTTTGGCCTCCCCCCGGAAAAAGCCCGCCACATCGGTGTCCGCCAGTGAGCCGGCCACCACCTTCTGCCGCTTGCCCAAAAGCTCAACGGCTCGCAGCCGGTCCCGGATCTGTGCTGCCTTTTCAAACCGCAGTTCCTCTGCCGCGCGCTCCATCTCTGCGGTCAGCTCGGCCATAACTTCCTTATGCCGTCCCTCCAGCAGTGAAACAGCCTGAGCCACTGCCTCCTCATGCGCTTCTTTCATATCTGCGCTGCGGCAATACCCGTCGCACTGTCCCATATGATAATTCAGGCAGGGGCGTTCCTTTCCGATGTCCCGGGGGAATTTTTTCCCGCAGGAGGGCAGGCGCAGCGCAGTACGCAGTGCCTCGATGATGGTCTGCGTGCTGCCCCGGCTGCCGTAGGGGCCAAAGTACCGTGCCCCATCCTGTGCCGGACGATTGACCAGAGAAAAACGGGGATATTCCTCCTGCGTGGACAGGCGGATATACGGATACCCTTTATCATCCTTAAGCAAAATGTTATATCGGGGCTGATGCCGCTTGATGAGGGAACACTCTAACACCAGTGCTTCGAACTCACTGTCGGCGATGATCACGTCAAAATGATCGATCTGACTGACCATGACCCGGGTCTTCTCCGTATGGGAAGCGGAGTCCTGAAAATACTGGCTCACGCGGTTGCGCAAAGCTTTCGCCTTGCCAACGTAGATGACCTGATTATGCTTATCCTGCATGATATACACACCGGGCTTCAAGGGCAGCGAGTGGGCCTTGTCCCGCAGTTGCTCAAAGGTCATTGCGCAAGTCTCCTTTCATTCAGGGTCAATCCCGCCGGTTTCGATAGTATTCCACCCGATCGGCAACTTTGCGTGCCCCCTCTGCCGCGTGCTTATAATACTGCTCTGGCGTCCAGTCCCGATACACATCGCTGGCCGATGCAGACAGTTCCAGCATCAGACTGCGGTTATAGTCCACCGCAGCGATGGAGGACGCCACCCGCTCGTAGTCCAGTTTCCCGTCGTAGGGAATGATATGAACATCCTTTTCAAAGAAGTTATCATGAACGTGCAGCTGGCACAGCCGGTCTCCAAACAGGGGCATATAGCGCCGCCCGCCGGCAAAGACATCCTCATGGCCCACATCCCAACAAAACCCGGCCGTAGGAAACTGCTCAAAGGCAAATGCGATGTTACCCAAATACCGCTGATTTTCAAAGGCAATCTTCACCCCGCGGCTGTCGCCGTACTTCACCAGTCGGTCGAGTCGCTGATAACCGATCTCGCTGATACGGGGTGCGGGTATGCCGGAGGACAAGTGCATCACCAGCACCGGGATATCATGCTCCGCGCACAGATCTACACTGCGGCACAGCCGTGCCAGCATCTGCTCCCCCGCTTCGCCTTCATACCACATTTCGTTGATTCTGTCAAAGGGCGCGTGGCCGCACTCGCAGACAATGCCCGCCTGTTGGATCGCGTGCATCGTCTCCTCAAATTTGGGATGCTCCACCCTGACAAAGGTCGTTTCAAACCCGTTTTCCAGCATCAGCGCGACCTGATTATCAATGTCTATTTCGCCGAATGCATTCATATTGATGCCAATTTTCATTGGTCTGCCTCCCGTATTCAGGTGGTTTGATTTATTATCTTCCATCCCCCGGAAATTGTCAATCGAAAAGGTAGCCTGGCCCATCCAAAGAGCAAAAAACGGCATAGTCGAACACAGTTCGACTATGCCGATGTTTTTTGGGATGACCCCTTTTTTGCTCACTCCGCGAAATCGGAAGAAATCAGCTTGACCAGCGCCTCAACAGCCTCTTCCTCGTCGGAGCCGTCTGCAATCAGGTTGATGGCAGTGCCCTTGACAATACCCAGAGAGAGCACACCCAGCAGGCTCTTGGCATTGACCTTGCGCTCCTCGCGCTCCACCCAGACAGAGCACTTGAACTCGTTGGCCTTCTGGATAAAGAACGTCGCGGGTCTGGCATGCAGGCCGACCTGATTGTTCACGACCGCTTCTTTGCTATACATACTTGCACCTCCGCCTCGCACGGCAAATTTACACTCATAGCATATCAAATTCCCGTCGCATTCGTCAACGGCATTTTCACCAAAATGTAGCCTGCTACTTGTTCAAATTCACAACAAGACGTGATTTTCTCATTTTTCTTCCTTATTTTCTTTGCTTTGTGTGTTTGGAACGTAGTTACCGCAGCTCCGCTACCGTAACTCCGTCTTCCCCTTCGCCGTAGCGGCCGGGGCGGAAGGATTTAATGTAGCGGCTGCGTTTCAGATGTTCTCTCACAGCGGCACGCACCGCACCGGTTCCCTTTCCGTGGATGATGCGCACACTCTCCAGATGGGCCAAAAGGGCATTGTCAAGAAAAATATCCAGACTGGCCAGTGCCTCATCCACCATCATTCCCCGCAGATCCACTTCGGAGGACGCCCCGGCGGTACGCAGCTTGTGCTCGGCCTGACGGATGATTCGCTTGGCGTCCTTCTGTGCCTTTGCGGTGCTGCCCTCCACCACGCGCACTTCCTCTTGTTTGGCCGTGATTTTCAGAATACCTGCCTGCAACTGCAGGGAGCCGTCCTTATTCACGGAGATCACACTGGCCTTTGTACCCATGGACACCAGCTCTACCGTATCCCCTGCCACAGCAGGCCGGGTGGGAGGCGGCACTTCCTCCTCCGGTGCCCCACCACCAATGCCCCGCTCTACTTCGTTGAGCAGGTGGCGCGCAGCCGCTCTGCGGTCGTTCACCGCCTGCCAGTTGTCCTCTTTGCGCTGCTGGCGGCGCATATCCTTCAACTCTGCAAAGACCTGATCGCTGGCGTCCCGGGCCTGCCGAATGATATCCCGCGCCTCGGCCTGGGCCTTTTCCACAACCTTGGCCCGCTCCTCCTCCAGCTTTTTGCGGTACTCCCGGGCGGTTTTGGCAGAATCCTCCATTTCACGGCGAAGCTGTGCCGCCTTGCGTTTCTCCTGCTCCATCTCCTGCCGCTGCAGATCCAGCTTGGTCAGCACGTCCTCAAAGCGCACATTCTCAGCATCCAAACGAGCGGCCGCCTTCTGAATAATATCCTCGGACAGGCCCAGCCGCCGGGAAATGGCAAAGGCGTTGGATTTTCCGGGAATGCCGATAATCAGCCGATAGGTGGGCGCAAGAGTCTCCACATTGAACTCGCAGGAGGCGTTCTCCACCCCCGGCGTGGTCATGGCGTATACCTTCAATTCCGCATAGTGGGTAGTGGCGGCCACCAGTGCCCCCAATCGGCGTGCCTGCTCAATAATGGCGGCGGCAAGGGCCGCACCCTCCACCGGATCGGTACCCGCACCCAACTCATCAAACAAGATCATGGTCTCATCGTCCGCCTGCTCCAGGACCCCCACAATGGTGGTCATATGTGATGAGAAGGTGGACAGGGACTGGGCAATGGATTGCTCGTCACCGATGTCGGCCAGCACGCGTTTAAATACCCGCACCGTGCTGTCCGCTCCCGCCGGGATATGCAGACCGCACTGAGCCATCAGAGTCAAAAGCCCCATGGTTTTCAGAGTCACTGTCTTGCCGCCGGTGTTGGGACCGGTGATCATCAGAGTGTCAAACTCCTCTCCCAACATCAGGTCGTTGGCCACCGCCTTCTTTTTGTCCAGCAGGGGGTGTCTGGCCTTGACCAGCCGCATTCCCTTTTCGGACAAGCGGGGCTGAGAGCCATCCATTTGCACGGACAATCTGGCTCGGGCGAAGATACAGTCCAGCATGACCAGCAGATGATAGTCCTGCAAAATATCCTCTTTATGGGCCGCCGCTTCCGCGGACAACTCTGCCAGAATGCGCTCAATCTCCTTTTTTTCCTTGGTCTGCAACTCCCGCAACTCGTTGTTGGCCTTTACCACACCCATGGGTTCAATGAAGAATGTGGCTCCTGTGGCGGACACATCGTGGACAAGGCCGGGAATCTCGTTTTTATATTCCGACTTGACCGGCACCACATAGCGGTCGGAACGGATGGTGATGATGGACTCCTGCAGATAGCGGGATTGGTTGGATGAGACGATTTTTTGCAAGATTTCTCTGGCCTTGGCCTCGGTGGCTCGGATATGGCGGCGGATAGAGGCCAATTCCACGCTGGCGGAGTCAGCAATTTCCTCCTCCCCCAGGATGGAGCCGCTGATGCGCTCCTCAAGATAGCGGTTGGCAGTCAGGGAGCGGAACAGGTGGTCAATGCAGCTTTTCTCCCCCACTCCATCGCCGTATTCTTTCACATTACGGGCACAACGCAGCACCCCGGCAATGTCCAGTAGCTCCCGGGTGTTCAGACTGCCCCCCATATCCGCCCGCTGCAGGCTTGCTCCCACCGGTTTGACTCCGGACAGAGCAGGAGTGCCCCGCAGAGAGAGCATGGCGACGGCGGCAGAGGTCTCCTCCTGCGCCCGCTGCACATCCTCCGGGTCAGTCATGGGCCGCAGATTGACGGCCCGGTCCTTTCCCTCCTGGGTCACAGCCTGGGCGGCCAGCATTCCCAGCACCTGAGGCAGTTCCAGTGTCTGTATGGATTTTTCAAACAGGTCGGTCATGTTCATTTCTCCCGCTTTGCGTGTGTTGTTTTCATTATCATACACCAAAGTAGCCTGCATATGCAAGGTTTGGAATCTCAGGTCTTTCTTCTCTTGATTGCATTCGAACTCAGACTCGTCGGAATTGGAGGACCTGCAATTCTCCAACTCTTGCCAGAAACAAGCGCGTTTGTTATAATAAGGTTTACTATAGTGCCTGTACGGGCAGGGAGGATATCCATATGAAGATCGTTTTACTGGAAGGTCTGGGTGTCAGCCAGCAGGTCATCGCCAGACATGCCGACAAACTGGCGCAGCTGGGCCACATCTTTAATGCCTACCCCAAGGACACCGATCCCCAAGTTCAGTTGGACCGCAGCCGGGATGCGGATGTAGTCATGCTGGCCAATATGCCCCTGTCCCCTCTGGTGGTGGAGCAGAGTCCCAACCTGAAGTTCATCGACGTGGCCTTCACCGGAGTGGATCACATCCCCATGGACGCCGCAAAGGCAAAGGGCATCGCCGTGAGCAACGCCTCCGGTTACGCCACCCAGGCCGTGGCCGAGTTGGCTGTCAGCTTTATGATCCAGCTGCTGCGCAACGTGGGCAAGACCGAGGAAAAGTGCCGTCAGGGCGGCACCAAGGACGGCCTTGTGGGCAATCTCCTGTGCGGAAAAACCGTAGGCATCGTGGGTGCGGGCGCCATTGGCAAAAAGACTGCCGCCCTGTGCAAGGCTTTCGGTTGTCATGTGATCGCCTTTAACCGCAGCCCGGTCAGCGACGCCGCTATCGATGAGCAGGTCTCCCTGGACGAGCTGCTTGAGCGCTCGGATATCGTCTCCCTGCACTGTCCTCTCACCCCCCAGACCAAAGGTCTGATCGGCGGGGATCAGCTGACCAAAATGAAGTCCTCCGCCATCCTCATCAACACCGCCCGGGGCGCCGTAGTGGACTCTGCTGCACTGGCACAGGCCCTGAAAGAGGGCCGCATCGCCGGCGCCGCCTGCGATGTGTTCGAGATGGAGCCCCCGCTGCCTCTGGACCACCCCCTGCTCCACTGTCCCAACACCATCGTCACCCCCCACATCGCCTTTGCCAGCGTGGAATCCATGGAGATGCGGGCGGACATCGTCTTCGAAAACCTCTACTCCTGGCTGAATGGGAAACAGCTCAATCCCGTATAAGCGATTCAAAGGGCGCCGCTTTGCGGCGCCCTTTTTGTGTCTTTATTGATTGTTCGGCAAGGGGAATTGGGCCATATAGGCCTGATACTGCTGGGCGAAGTTCTCGTTGCCCCGCTTGAGTGCACCCAGATATTCGTGGGTATCGAAACTGTTGTGCTGCAGTTCGATCATGGCCGCGGCGATATTGGAGCAGTGGTCGGAAATACGGCGGTAGTCACTGAGCAGGTCGGTAAAGACCAGTCCCTGATCCACGCTGCACACCCCCTCCTGCAGCCGCTTGATATGACGGGCACGCAGAGAATCACTCAGGTAGTCCACAACCTGCTCCAGCGGCTCCACCCGCAGGGCACGAACTGCGTCGTCCGCCTCAAAGACCTGTTCGGTGATGCCCAAGACCTCTTTGACCGCATCGG
The DNA here is from genome assembly GCA_015068065.1 of Oscillospiraceae bacterium. GTDB lineage: Bacteria > Bacillota > Clostridia > Oscillospirales > Oscillospiraceae > Lawsonibacter. The sequence goes on from SVLE01000041.1 coordinate 10,065, forward strand.
TAATGACCTGGAATTCTCTTTGGCCCTGCTCCGAGAACCGGATATTCTTTTCCGCCAGCGTGCGGGCGGTGATGGCGATGGACAGAGCGTGGTCGCTGATGCGCTCAATGTCGCTGATGGAGTGGAGCAGCTTGGAAATCTCATGGCTGTCTTCGGCGGAAATACGCTGACCGGACAGATTGACCAGATAGGTGCCCAGCCGGTCCTCGTAGGTGTCCACGGTTTTTTCCTGCTCCGCCACCTGCATGGCGGTCTCCTCGTTGAACTGCGTGATGAGGGACATGGCCTTATGTACAGACTCGCAGGCAAGGGCGGTCATTTCCACAGCCAGCAGTCTGCACTGATGAATGGCCACGGAAGGAGTGACCATCAGACGCTCATCCAACAGCTGGAACTGATCCTCCTGACCGGGCTTTTCCCGAATCGTCAGGTAGGCCAGTTTTTCCAACACACGGGACAGGGGAAGCATGACCACGGTACAGGTCAGGTTAAAGATGGTGTGCACCTGTGCAATCCCCAGTTCATCAATGGGCAGTGAGTAGAAGGGAAACCGCATGATGGAGTGGAGCAAATAGAAGCCGCACAGGAAGATCGTGGTGCCGATGATGTTGAAGTAAAGGTGGACAGCAGCGGCTCTGCGGGCGTTACGGTTGGTGCCCACAGATGAGATCATGGCGGTAACACAGGTACCGATGTTCTGGCCCAAAATGACAGGAATAGCACTGCTGTAAGCCACTGTCCCGGTAGATGCCAATGCCTGCAAAATACCCACCGAGGCGGAGGAGGACTGGATGATGGCGGTCAATCCCGCGCCGGCCAGCACACCCAGAATGGGGTTGGAGAACATGGTCAGGATACTGGCAAACTCGGGCACATTTTTCAGCCCGGAGACCGCCTTGGACATGCCGTCCATACCGGTCATCAGAATGGCAAAGCCCAGCAGGATGGTGCCGATGTCCTTCTTTTTGCTGTTTTTGGCGGACATATAGAGGATCACGCCGATCAGCGCCAGCACTGGGGAGAAAGAGGAGGGCTTAAGCAGCTGCATCAGCAGGCTGTCGCCCTCGATGGCGTTTAGGCTGAGCAGCCAAGCAGTGACCGTGGTACCTACATTAGCGCCCATGATAATACCGATGGCCTGATGCAGCGTCATCACGCCCGAGTTGACAAAGCCCACCACCATGACCGTGGTGGCGGAGGAGGACTGGATCACGGCCGTGATGCCCAATCCCAACAGGAACCCCTTAAACGGGTTGGAAGTGAGCTTTTCCAGAATGGTTTTCAGCTTGTTTCCGGCACTGCGCTCCAGTCCCTGCCCCATGATATTCATACCGAACAGAAACAGGGCGAGTCCGCCGAACAGGGATAATACATCAAATAAATTCATTTAGGATACCTCTTTGCTTTCTTCTTTTCATTTTCTTTTACACCTACTATTAAAGCAGAAATTCGGTGGCGAAAACAAGGTCAATCCTGTTTGAATTTCAATTGTCCCTTCAGATAAAACACTGTTAAAATACACAAAGTTCCGAAAAACGGTTGCTTCCCGGAACTTTATGCGAAATTTATAAGGTTTTTACGTCATCTTTACATCTCGCGCCGCCCCTCCAGCGCGCGCATAAGTGTGGCGTCGTCGGCAAACTCCAAATGACTACCCACGGGAATGCCGTAGGCCAGACGGGTGACCTTTACGCCAAAGGGCTTGAGCAGCCGGGACAGATACATAGCCGTGGCCTCACCCTCCGTATCCGGGTTAGTGGCCATGATGACCTCGCGAATCGCCCCTTTAGAGACCCGCTCCAGCAGAGATTTGATATGCAGGTCATCCGGTCCCACGTGGTTCATGGGGGAAATCACACCGTGAAGCACATGATAAAGTCCATCATACTCCCTGGAACGCTCCATGGCGATCACATCCTTGGGATCTGCCACTACGCACACCACACCGGCATCCCGACGTGAACTGGCACAGATGGAGCACGGACCATCTCCCTGGGTCAGGTTCTGGCAGACAGGACAGCAGTGGATCGCCCGCTTGGCGTCCAAAATGGCCTGTGCAAAGCGGGCAGCATCCTCCTCCGGCAGAGAAAGCACGTGGAACGCCAGCCGCTGGGCGGACTTGGTGCCAACACCGGGCAGGCGCGCAAACTGCTCTACCAGCGACTCAAGGGCGGGGGGGAAATACTGCATGATCAAAACCTCCCGTACTGTAAAGGAATCAGCCTCTCAGGGCCTGAATGGCGGCGGGGATATCCTCCGCGCCGTAAACGGCAGAGCCGGCCACCAGAACGTTGGCGCCTGCCTCAATGACCAGCGGTGCGGTGTTGGGCGCAATGCCGCCGTCCACCTCCAGCTCGCAGTTGGGGTTGTACTTGTTGATGATTTCGCGCACTTCTCGGATGGTATCCAGCTGCTCGCTCATGAATGCCTGACCGCCGAAACCGGGCTCCACTGTCATAACCAATACCAGATCCAGCTGCTCGATATAGGGCAGAATGGCCTTGGGGGATGTAATGGGCCGCAGTGCAACAGCTTTTTTCACCTTGCACTGGTCCATGATGCGCAGCGCCTCTGCAATGCGGGTGGGATGGTCAGCCTCCAGATGGATGGAGAGCAGGTCGGCACCCGCCTTGGCAAACTGTTCCACATAGCGCACGGGCTTTTCGATCATCAGGTGTACGTCCAGAAACATATCGGTACACTTGCGAAGGGACTGGACCACCGGGATGCCGATGGACATATTGGGTACAAACGCGCCGTCCATCACGTCCACATGGACATAGTCAGCGGTGGAAATCTTTTTGATATCCCGCTCCAGATTTGCAAAATCAGCAGAGAGGATAGAGGGTGCAATTTTAATCATAAATCATCGTTCCTTTCCTGACAGATGGTAACCACGCCTAGTATGGTGGCGGAGGACCGGTGCGCGGCATAGGATACAGCACGCGGAAGAAGGGGATACCCCGTGTGGCACCGCAGACCGGGCTGCTCCAGGTCGTGTCCCGGACCGCCCCGCGGCCCGGATTTTCCGGGTGCCTGCCGCGTTTGAGATACCCGGCGGTTGGGGCTTTCGCCCCGCCGCCGGGAGGGATCAGGTAGAGTAAAATTCCTGTGTCATAACAAGGTGCGGGTCATATCCTGCCTGCTTCATGGCATCCAGAATCGACTGCCTGTGTTCGTGGCCAAAGGCCTCCAGCGTGACCTTCAGCTCCACGCCGGACTGGCGGTTGATGTTGACGAACTGATTATGATCAAGCTTGATGATGTTGCCATTCTGTTCGGCCACAATTTTGGCCACTCGCAGCAATTCACCGGGCCGATCGGGCAGCTGAACGGAGAATGTAAAGATCCGTCCCCGGTTGATCAGGCCATGCTGAACAAGGGAGGACATGGTGATCACGTCCATGTTGCCGCCGGAGAGCACGCTGACCACGTTCTGTTCTTTACAGTCCAGATGTTGCAGAGCCGCCACGGTAAGAAGTCCCGCGTTTTCCACCACCATTTTGTGCTTTTCCATCACGTCCAGAAATGCGTCCACAAGCTCCCGGTCATCAATGGTGATGATGCCGTCCAGATTGTTCTGAATGTAGGGGAACACCAGATCGCCGGGGGTCTTGACCGCCACGCCGTCCGCGATGGTAGACACGCCGGACAGAGTCACCACATGCCCGGCCTCAAGGCTGGCCTTCATGGAGGCAGCACCCGTCGGCTCCACACCAATCACTTTTACGTTGGGATTGAGCAACTTTGCCAGCGTGGATACACCCGCGGCCAGTCCACCGCCGCCGATTGGGACAAGGATCACGTCCACATCGGGCAAAGACTGAAAAATCTCATAAGCAATCGTACCCTGGCCGGTGGCTACGTCCAGATCATTGAATGGCGGGATATAGGTCAGTCCCTCATCCCCTGCCAACTGCAGCGCCTTGGCGGCCGCATCGTCAAAGGTCTCCCCGTGCAGCAGCACATTGGCACCGTAATCCTTGGTATTATTGACCTTTACCAGCGGGGTAGTCGTGGGCATGACAATGGTGGCACGCACCCCTGCAGCCTGTGCTGCATAGGCCACACCCTGAGCGTGATTTCCGGCGGATGCGGTGATCAGTCCCCTTTCCTTATCCTCTTCGGACATGGTACTGATTTTGTAATAGGCACCCCGGATTTTATACGCTCCGGTAATCTGCATATTCTCCGGTTTCAGGTATACGTTGTTCCCACAGGTGCGGGACAGGGCCGGAGAATGGATCAGATCGGTCTCCCGAATAACGCCCTGCAGCACGCTGCGGGCGGCTTTGAACTGTTCGAGGGTCATCGCGGAAAACTCCTTTTTGGACATATAACGAAATCATACTCTTATCCGGTTGGAAAGTCAAGATTTCCCTTTGGTATCAACACTTTCGCCGCTGTAATTCCCCCCAAATACCCGGTCATAGGTGATATGCTCCATGGCGGTAGCAAAGGGGGCAATGGCATCCGTGATCTCCATGCCAAGACGAACATTGTAAATGGGCGTGACCGTGTGGAAATCCAACAGAAGATTCATATAGGGCGTGCGCGCCATCCCGGTGGACACAGCCACCGCATTGAGCAGGTTGTAGTCCGAGATCACGTTCCCTCTGTTCTCCTCAAACAGACCTGCATCCAGCGTTCGGTTAGAGTAGATCAAAAACGGCGTGGCATACATGTTCAGCAGCTCTTCCCCGGTCATTCCGTCCCAGGAATTGAACAGGCCGCTTTCATTGTAGGCCAGATAATTGGAGCCCAGTGTTGGCATATGATCTCCGAAAAACACCAGGACCGTAGGCCGCTCCCGTCTGTCAATCCACTTTGCCAAGTCTCCCAACATCTGGTCGGCATCGTAAAGCCCCTGCGTATAGGTGGTCAGCGCCGTCAGCGCCGGCTCAGACAGTCGGTCGGAGGTGACCTCTACCTGCATCAGCGATGGGTCAATGCCGTCATAGGGCTGGTGGTTCTGCATGGTGATGGCAAAAAGGAACACAGGGTCCTTCGCCTCATCCACACACTTTTGGATGGCATACAGGGTGCTCTCATCGGTGACATAGCCGCGCTTATACTCACAAAACACCATCTGCGTCATCTCGTCCTGACCGTAAAACTGGTCAAACCCGATATGTCCGTAGGCACTGTCCCGGGAATAGAATTTTTTGTTATAGGGGTGCATGGCAATGGTGCTGTAGCCCGCATCCCGATAGTTGGAGACATAGGTGGAAATATCCTGCCGGATATAGCGATACGGGGTTGGAACACTGGGAATATAGTCACAGGTCAAACCGGAAAGCACACCGAATTCCGGCCGCACCGTCCCGCCGCCGATGGCGGTGGTATAGAGACTCCCGCTCCAGCAGCGCTTGTTATTCAGCAGGCGGTCATAATTCTTCAGCGGGTTTTCGGAAAAACTGACGCCCTCCAAAATCCGTGCATCAAAAAAGCTTTCACTGAGCACCACGATCACATCAAATTGCTCGGCATCCTTCTGAGCTGGGGTCGCCTCATACCCCTTTAACTGTTCTTCAATCAATTCCCCGGAGTAGTTCTGCGGCTCCTGCACGTTAAGACTGAGCAGATTGACAGTGAACGCACCAACAAACCCGTTTGCGTTATAGTTGGAGCTTTGCAGCGCCGAATCAAACACGGACATGCCAAATCTACTAAGCAGAACATCCGCCTTGTCAATATTGGAGCAGGGCAGCCAGGCACATACCACCAGCGCTACAAACGCAGGCAGCCGAATCATCCATTTCAGAGGTAAGTTAATCCCACTGATGGCCAGAAACACCGTCCACAGCACCAGAACCGCCATCCCCTGCCAGAACACTGTGGGCAACACGCCGCTGATGAAACTGGACAGATTCCCGGCGTTGGAAAGCATGAGAATATCCTGCGGCATGAAGTGGTCGCCATTGAGGGCCACCTTTGTAAAATTCACATAAGAACAAATCAGGGTAATGCCTCCCAGAATTCCACAGGCCACGGCTGCCCACCTGAAAAGAAGCAGCAGTCCCACAAATACGATAGCCATAACCAGTACTGCAAAGGCAACCGCACCGGGAAAATTTTCGACAAACTGCAGGACAAGGGTCCGGCTTGCTCCAAAATTCATCAGTTCCAGCAGATACAGGCACAAAAGCGGAAACAGGGGCAGCGTGACCCATGCCAGAACACGCATCAACCGGCAGCCGCGTAGTTTTTTTAACATATTGGACTCCTCCAAAACAGGCTATAAAATACCAGTATATCCATTTTAGTACACACGCCACAAAAAATCAACGTTTTGCCGTTTTTTGGAAAAAGGGCAGACATTCAGCATTACTAAACGTCCGCCCTTTTGAATGATTTTTCCATCACATGTTTTTTATAAACAAACAGGTATTTGACTGCGGATAAACATAGAATCCGGCGCTATCTCACAATCCACAGCCAGCACGTGCACTCCCGCATTCTGTGCTCTGCGCAGCGTCTGTCCAAACTGGGGATGGGTGCGATCATTTGGTTCAAACCATTTTACATCCGACATCTGGACCACAAAGCAAACCCAGCTTTCATACCCCTGCTCATGGGCCCGAATCAATTCCTCCAGATGCTTAACTCCGCGCAGGGTGGGTGCATCCGGAAAGCGTACAATCCCATCTTCCTCCAAAGTCACACCCTTAACCTCTATAAAGTGT
>SVLE01000042.1 GCA_015068065.1 Oscillospiraceae bacterium
TCCTACAATAACATGCAATCTATACACAATTTCTTTATAATACGCAACATTTTTTCGGAAGTTGTTTGTTACAAGTGGAACTCTAACACTTCTATCTTGTATCATTAAGTCCTTTTTGGGTAAGAAGATAGGGTCTGCCCCCGGTAAATTCTCACTTCTATCTTGTTGCGACCAGTGCCGTAAGCGTGACCATAGTAGCCTGTTCGTCCCGGCCAGCACGTACCAACACCTGATTGAGCACGGTGACCAGAATTCCGATGGCCGCGATTTTGAATATGAGATCCACATTCATCTGCTTCTCCCCTCTTTCGTTGAGCCGTTGTTTGTCCCATTCTATGACTGCTCGTCCACACTTATGACGTTCAAAGGCGGATTTTCAAACTTGCCAACAACTCAAAGAAGTGTCAGTGTCAGAAAGCCTCCCGCAGTGATCCCAAGCATTCGATACACTCTAACAAGGGCTCTGCCCTCTTCTCTCTTCCGCATGCACCTGCGCTCCAGTTCCTGTCGGAGATGACTCAGCGCCTGTGTCTGTCCCTGCACATCATATTTGCCCAGCACCTGTGAAAGGCCACACAGCAAAGTCCGTTCCTCACGGTCCAGTTCCGCTTCTTTCAATGCGCATTCCCACGCATGTGAGAAGCTTTCTCCTTGTTCAAGTTGTTTTCTGCACAGGAGAAACACCACTCTTCCCTGCTGCGTATTCCGGTGGGACAATCGTTCCAACAGTTCGGGCAGTGCTGTTCGGTTCAGTGACAATTCCCGTTCCAGCAGTTCCATGGCCTGTCCCATATCCTCAAGCACTCTGACTCTCTGTCGCACCGTTCGTGCGGCCTGCAGGCCCCAAAGGGAACAGCCGCCCCAGAGCAGTCCCACCCCTACCAACCGGATCATATCAATTCCTCCATAGACATCACCCGCAATTTGCGTCTGCCCTGTTCCACCTGAATAGTGATGATCTTATGAAAAATCCCCTTGTCCATCACTTCCCGATAAAGAGGTCTTCGGCGGAGATCTTCCGGGCCACTGCCGTGGGCCGTGGCCAACAGTGCCGTGCCGCAGCCAACCGCCTGCTCCATGGCTCGTATATCCTCATTTACCGTGATCTCATCTACTGCAATTACCTGCGGCCCCATCCCCCGCAGTAGCAGAGGGATGGCCTGTGCCTTGGGACAGCCGTCCAATACATCTGTGCAACTGCCCAATTCCATCTGAGGCTGCCCTCGCCAGATAGCAGCAAGCTCCCCTCGCTCATCCGCCACGGCCACACGCCGTTTTGAGCCGGCCTCACCGTCCGAAATGCAGCGGATCAAATCCCGCAGCAGTGTGGTTTTTCCAGCGCCGGGCGGGGCCAGAATCAGAGTGTTTTGCAGTTGTCCGTCCTGCCAGAGCTGTCCTGCCACAGGCCGCGCTGTACCGCGCAGCTGCCTTGCCACGCGCAAATCGGCACTGGATATATTCCGCAGGTTCTGTATCTGCTCCCCCTCCATAACAACTGTGCCGCACAGTCCAAGTCGATGGCCACCTTCCACGGTCAGATATCCCCGGCGCAGCTGTTCCAACACGGTATGCAGCGACCAGCGGCTGGCGATCTCCACCAACCGCGCAAGATTCTCGCTTGTTACCGCCGAAGTCCCCGGGATATCCTTCTCCCCCTCCGGCAACACCAAGGCAGGGATTCTTCCGATGCGAAGACGGACTTCCTCCACCCGGGCCATATACGCCGCTTCCACCCCAAGTGCCGCGGCACGCAGCGGTTCCGGCAGTATTGTGACTGCCTGTCGATAACTGTCCATTCCGCCTGCTCCTTTCCGTGTGTCCTATCCTATGAAGGCCTGTCCCCACATATGCCGAATTTGACGCATAAAAAACCGGCCTCCGATGAAATCAGAGACCGGTTTGTTCTGTATTTGCTTATTTTCCGTGGTTTTTCGCCGCATAAAGGGTGTTTTCCATCAGCATAGCTCGGGTCATCGGGCCAACACCGCCGGGAACAGGCGTAATGTGGGATGCCTTTTGCGCGACTTTCTCATAACATACGTCCCCGCACAGCTTACCCTGCTCGTTGCGGTTCATGGCTACGTCAATGACCACCGCACCATCCTTTACCATGTCGGCAGTGATCAATCCGACTTTACCTACCGCAGCCACAAGGACATCCGCCTTACGGCACTGCTCAGCCAGATCTGGGGTTCTGGAGTGACAAACGGTGACCGTAGCATGCTTGCGCAGCATCAGAATGGCCTGAGGCTTGCCCACGATATTGGAACGTCCTACCACCACGCAGTGCTTTCCGGCCACGTCTACCCCATATTCCTCCAGCATGCGCATCACGCCCGAGGGTGTACAGGGGAGAAAACCATCTTCGCCGATCATCAGCTTGCCCACATTATAGGGGTGGAAGCAGTCCACATCCTTGTCCGGGCGGATGGCGCGCAGCACCTCCTGCTCGTTGAACTGCCCGGGCAGAGGCAGCTGGACCAGAATACCGTCAATATCCTCCCGCTCATTCAGCACTGCAATGAGGTCCAGCAGTTCCTGCTGAGATGCCGTTCCGGGCAGGGCGTGCTCCTCACTGTAAAAGCCGCACTCCTCGCAGTCCTTCTTCTTCCCGTTCACATACACCCGGGATGCGGGATTGTCACCCACGATGATAACTGCCAGACCGGGGCGCACAGCCAGCTTTTGAGCCCGGGTCCGGACTTCTTCCTTCACCTTTGCCGCAAGGGCCTTTCCGTCAATGATCATGGCCGCCATTCCGCTCAGGCCTCCTTTTCTTTCTCTTGCTCACTGTCTTTTTCTTTCATGCGCTCTACGTACAGGGCACGGCCCTTGCCCCGCTGGAACCACAGCTGCCAAAGCAGAACTCCCCCGCCAACGGCCACAGACAAAAGTGCCACAGCCTGTGAGGTACGCACAGGCACACCAAACAGGGAGAGCCCAAAGAAATACAGACTGTCTGTGCGCAGCCCTTCGATCCAGAAGCGACCCGCTCCGTACCAGAGCAGATAGCTCAAAAACAGCTGTCCGTCAAATTGATAGGCTTTTTTTGAAATGACATAAATCAATGCAAGGCCAACCAGATTCCACACCGATTCGTACAGGAATGTGGGGTGCACCCCGATTTGCCCGTCCAGCATGGCTCGGTAAGATACCTCGTCCAGCACGCCGGACCGCAAAAGCGCCTGTGCGATGGAGGGTGAACACATGCGCCAGGGCAGTCGGGTCACACCGCCGTAGGCCTCTACATTCATGAAATTTCCCCAACGACCAACCAGCTGACCGATGAGCAGGCCCTGTACGCCAAGATCGGCAAAGGGCAGAAACTCATATTTTTTCCAACGGCAGAAGGCCAGCAGAACCAACGCCGCCGTGATGACACCGCCGTAAATGGCGATACCGCCATCGCTGATACGGCAAATGCCACCCCAGTCCAATGAGCCGTCTGGGGTACGGTACTGGCTCAGGTTAAACAGCACATAATAGGCTCGGCAGCCGATGATGCACAGGGGTACCTCCGCGATCAGCAGGTCGAAAATATCATCCTGTTTGATCCCGAACTGCGCCGCTCTGCGGCAGCACCACAGCACCGCCAGCAGGAAGCCCAGCCCGATAATGGCACCATACCAGTAAACATTTCTTCCAAACAGGACAATCGCCACGCGGTTGAGTTCAAACTCCAGACCAAGTCCCGGAAAGGACACGTGATTGACCATGGCATCTCCGGGCAGTTGAATCAATGCCATTATGCGCCCTCCTTTGGCCGCACCACAGACAAGGTGGTGCGCTCCTGGGTGACCCAGCGCTCCAACAGCTGACGGGCATCCTCGGCAGTCAGCGAAGCAAAGACTTCCGGAAACGCAAGCGCATCCGCCCCCAGGAAGAAGTTCTGGGCCTGACCCACACACAGGTTCTCAAAGGAGTTCAGCTGACGCACACGGCTGCCGTAAGCCGCTTTTTTCAGCCGCTCCCAGAGGGACGGGTCGATCCCCTCCCGAACAAGACGCTGGGCCTCCTGCTGCAGGCGGCGGGCAACCTCGTCCGGATCTCGGCTCTCGCCCCCGGCATAGAGAAACACACAGCCGGGATACAACTCGCAGCCGCATTCAAATTCGCTGTTTACCAACCCCTGTTCATAGAGGGAGGCATACACAGCTGTGGACGGTCCGGCCAGCGCCTGAGCCGCCAGTTCGCCCATAAGCTGCAGCCGCAGCGTCTCCGGTCCGTTTTCTGCCGGATCGCCCTTGTAGCCGATCTGAAAAATCGGTGTGGACACTTCCATAGCAATTTCCGTTTTTGGAGCGGCGACCTGTTTCGGCTCTGCCAGTCCGTAGTCACGCTGCGTCAGCTCCCCCGCTTCCCGGGGCAGGATCTCGCGGGCGATATCACACACCCGCTCCGGCACAACATTTCCCGCCACACACAGCACCATGTTCGCCGGGTTATAGAACGCCTTATGGCAGTCGTACAGGGTCTGCGCCGTAATATGGGAGATAGACTCTACCGTACCGGCCACGCCGGTTCGGATGGGGTGGTTGGCATAAAGACCGGACATCAGGTTCATAAAAACCTGCCACTGGGGGTTATCCTCGATCATGCGGATCTCCTGCCCGATGATTCCCTGCTCCTTGTCCACGCTCTCCTGGGTAAACCATGGAATCGAAACAAAGGAGAGCAGAATGCGCAAGTTCTCCTCAAATTTCTCCGTGCTTTCAAAATAATATCCGGTAATGGCACTGCCGGTAAAAGCGTTGGGCGATGCCCCGTTGGAGGCAAGGTCCTGCAGAGCGTTTCCGTCCTGCGTATCAAACATCTTATGCTCCAGAAAATGGGCCACACCGGCAGGGGTGTCATGCCACTGCCCGCCCAGTTTGAAGCGCATATCCATCCCGCCGTAATTTGTGGCGAAAAACGCATAGCTCTTTCCGAACTCCGGCTTGGGAGCGACAAAAATATTCAGTCCGTTTTCCAGCACGGTATGATACATTTTTTCTCCGATGCGGGGATAGTCTGTGACCGTCATCATGCCCCCTCCTTTCCCTTGAGGAAATAGATGGTATCAAGCTCTGCCTTTTGGGCCGCCCGGGCTACCTGTTCCACGGTAACATGCTCGATGTGACCGGCCAGTTCCTCCGGCCCGTCTTCCTGTCCGGCAACCGCCTGTCCAAGCCAGTAGTCGGCCATGCGGGGCTGGGAATCCAGGGTAGTCTGCAGAGCGGTGATCACGATGCGCCGTGCTCCCTCCATCTCATCGACGGTAATTTCTCCCCGACGACAGGCCTCCAGCTGAGCCAAAATCTCATCTCTGGCCTGCTGATATTTTTCAAATTCAATGCCGGAAGAAACCAGCATCAGACCCTTGATGCGTTCCAGGGCGGAGCTTGCAAAGTAGCAAAGGGACAACTTCTCGCGCACGTTCATAAACAGCTTGGACATACTGGTTCCGCCAAACACGGCATTCATCAGCAGCAGCGCAGGAAAATCCCCGTCCCGGACACTGATTCCCCCGGTGCGAAATCCTATAGCCAGCTTACCCTGGGTTACATCCAGACTCTCCTCCACGATGTTCGGGGTCTCCCGTGCAGGGTGAGCACACACCTCGCACACAGGCTTATACCGCTGATTGTTGATCGGCAAAGCAGAGAAAGCCGCCCGAAGCGCATTCTCCACACTCTCCACTTCGGCCGAGCCACAGTAGTAAAGCTCCACTCCGGCAGTGGACAGCAGCGTCTGATACCGCTGCCACAGAGAGGTCGGTGTGATCTTGCTCACACACGTTTCATCCCCAAGCTTGTCAACGCCAAATGCTTCGCCACGGCACATCTCCTGACCCAAACGATACATGGCATACTGTCGCTTATCGTTTCTCTGTGCCCGAATGCGGTCGATCAGATTGGCCCGCTCACTTTCAACGTATTCCGCAGAAAATACGCCGTCCACGGTGTGTGGCTGCAGGAGCAGTTCCCCAAGCAGCCTGGCAGCCGGTTCCAGAATAGACTCACCGTTCAAGGTGTAGGCATCATCCAGAAAGCTGGCCGCAAACCCAACACACTGAGTCTCTCCCTTTTTGACGATCTGCGTCTCGATGGCTCCGCCGTACAAATCGTCCAGCGCAGAAGCAAGGCTCTGCATATCCGGGTGCGCCTGCGTGCCCCGGCGCAACACACTGCACAGCAGGGCATTGTCCCCGGCTGTTTCCCGTTCAAGGGCCGTCAACAGCGTTACGCCAAAATAGCTGCTTTTGAATTTTGTTGTGTGCACCGCCGTCAGCCGGACGCCGGGCATCAGCTCTGTGTGCGTTACATGAATCAAGAATAACAGCCCCTTCAGGAAATTACATTTCCATTATTATACAACCTATGCCGCCCGAAAGCAATATTCTTGCTTGCCGTTGCGCCCCGATATTCTCCTTCCTCCATTTTTCCCGCGCCCATATCAGCTATACCCGGACCACGGTTCTTAGCAGGATATTTTTCAAAAAGCTTGCGTTTCCTCTTGACAAACGGCACAAAATATAGTATAGTATCTCGAGGTAAAGGGAAATACCTTTACATCTTTCCAGTTTTGGAGGTGGACTTGTGAAAAATCAGGCTTTCCGTATGGCTCTGCTCTTCGATTTTTATGGTGACGTACTCACCGACCGTCAGAAAGAGTTTTATGACCTGTACTACAACGAAGACCTCTCTCTGGCCGAAATTGCCGAGAACTACGGCATCACCCGCCAGGGCGTGCGCGATGTGATCGTACGGGCCGAAGCTATCCTCACCGATTTGGAAGACAAGACCGGCCTGATCCGCCGTTTCCATGCCATGCGCGCTGAGCTGGACGAGATTGTCAAGTCCGCTGAAGCGATTCTGGAGCGCAATTCTCGTTATGATGACGAACAGATCGACTCTCTGGCCCGTCAGATTCGTGATGCGGCCAGCGAAATGAGCAAGGAATAACTCATGGCGTTTGAAGGACTGACCGAAAAACTCTCTGCCGCATTCAAAAAACTGCGCGGTAAGGGCCGCCTGTCCGAGGCTGATGTTAAGGAAGCCATGCGCGAGATTCGCCTCGCCCTGCTGGAAGCCGATGTCAGCTACAAGGTCGTCAAGGAGTTCATTGCCAAAGTCACAGAGCGTGCTGTTGGTTCTGATGTTCTGGAAGCACTCTCCCCTGCCCAGATGATCATTAAGATCGTCAATGAAGAGCTGACTGCCCTCATGGGCGGCGAGAACACCAAGCTGACCATCTCCTCCAAGCCCCCCACGGTGGTAATGTTGGTGGGTCTGCAGGGCGCAGGTAAGACCACAAACGGCGCCAAGCTGGCGGGACTAATGAAAAAACAGCATAGCAAGCGTCCTCTGCTGGCCGCCTGTGACATTTACCGTCCCGCCGCCATCCAGCAGCTGGAGGTCGTTGGCGGACAGCTCGGTATCCCTGTGTTCCAGATGGGCCAGACCGATCCGGTCAACATTGCCAAGGCTGCTGTGGAGCATGCCAATGCCCACGGAAACGACATCGTCTTTTTGGACACTGCCGGTCGTCTCCATGTGGACGAGGAACTCATGGATGAGCTGTGTCGCATCAAGGCCGCCGTCTCCCCCACCGAGATCATCCTCGTTGTGGATGCCATGATCGGCCAGGACGCGGTCAATGCTGCCAAGGCTTTCGACGATGCGCTGGATATTACCGGTGTCATGCTGACCAAGCTGGACGGCGATGCCCGCGGCGGTGCCGCCCTCTCCATCCGGGCCGTCACCGGAAAGCCCATCAAGTTCGCGGGTACCGGTGAAAAGCTGGATCAGATCGAAGTGTTCCACCCCGACCGCATGGCCAGCCGTATTCTCGGCATGGGCGACATGCTCTCCCTCATTGAAAAGGCACAGGAAAATTTCGATGCAGAGAAAGCCGCCAAGCTGCAAGAGCGTCTGCGTAAGAACAAATTCACCCTGACTGACTATTACGATCAGCTCTCTCAGGTGAAGAACATGGGTTCTTTGGCTGATATCGCGGGGATGCTTCCCGGAATCAATGCCAAGGATCTGGAAGGCGCCACCATGGATGAAAAGGCGCTGTCCCACACCGAAGCAATCATTCTGTCCATGACCCCTGAGGAACGGGAAGACCCCAAGCTGCTCAACTCCAGCCGCAAAAAGCGCATCGCCGCCGGCTGTGGCCTGCAGGTGGTGGATGTAAACCGTCTGCTCAAGCAGTTCGAGATGATGCAGTCCCTGACCAAGCAGTTCTCGGGCGGAAAACTGCCCAAGCACATGCGTAGAATGATGGGCAAGGGCGGAAAAGGCGGCTTCCCCGGTCTGGGCGGAGGCATGGGTGGATTCCCCTTCTGACTTTCTTTCGGGTAAAGCACGAGTTCGTGTTTTCCATATAACTTTATCAATTCATTTGGAGGTGAATATAAAATGGTTAAAATCAGACTGCGTCGCATGGGCGCCAAGAAGGCTCCCTTCTACCGCATCGTGGTGGCTGACTCCCGTTATCCCCGCGACGGCCGTTTCATCGAGGAGATCGGTTACTACAACCCCCTGACCAGCCCCGCTGAGATCAAGGTTGACGCCGACAAGGCTCAGGCTTGGATCAAGACCGGCGCTCAGCCCACCGAGACCGTGAAGGCCCTGCTGAAGAAGGCCGGCGCCATCTAATGGTTGGAGGACTGGCATACCTATGAAAGAGCTTTTGACCTATGTCGCCCGCAATCTGGTGGACAACCCCGATCAGGTGTCTGTCACCCAGTATGAAGGCGACGGCGAGACCGTCCTGGAACTGCGCGTAGCTCCGGAGGACATGGGCAAGGTGATCGGCCGTCAGGGCCGCATCGCCAAGGAAATCCGCACCCTGGTCCGTTCCGTGGCACAGCGTACCGGCCAGCGTGTCTGTGTCGATATCATCGACTAAAAAAGCGGCGCAGAAATCAGCCTGCGCCGCTTTTCCTCTACCTTGGGGAGGTTACGTTATGAAACAGGAATTTTTGGAAGTAGGAAAAATCACCAACACTCACGGCATTATGGGTGAAGTTCGGGTAGAGCCCTGGGCTGATTCCCCGGACTTCCTGTGCAAATTCAAAACCCTCTATGTGGGCAAGACCCAGTGGCCCATTCAGGTGGAGCGTGCCCGGGTGCATAAGAACATGGCCATCCTCAAGTTTGAGGGGATCACCGATATGAACGGTGCGCTGGCCATGAAAAATCAGGTGCTCTATATCGCCCGCTCGGACGCTAAGCTTCCCGAAGGCCACTTCTTCCTGGCTGATCTGGAGGGGCTTGAGGTGCGTGATGCTGATACGGGCAAGGTGCTGGGCAAAATTTCCCAGGTCCTCACTCCCCCGGCCAACAATGTCTATGTAGTCACCGGCGGCGAACGCGAACTGCTCATCCCCGCCGTCCCCGATTTTATCACAGAAACCAACGTGGACGAAGGATATATGCTGGTTCACTTGATCGAAGGCATGTAAGAACCACATCAGCAACTGAGGTCACCCAATAAGATGAAAGCAGACACCCGCTTTTCGCGGATGTCTGCTTTTTTCGTTCCTGGTAGAATTAAAGCAACAATGAAATTTGCAGTGAAGCAACACTCTATAATAACAAAAAATCGATTTTATCCCCATTTTTACTTGTTTATATAGTTATTTGATGTTATTATAAGTCCAAACTCCGATTCCTAATTCATTTCCTGCGGCCCATGACCACCATGCGGCCATTTTTTTGTGCATAGTCGCAAGTCGACAACGTGACCAGCTTGTCACCATATCGAGGTGTGATCTGTGTGTCATAGATCGATTGAGCCTTACACAGGGTAATAAAGGCATCAAACTCCGCCTCATCTGCAGCACTCACAAAGGTGTGGTAAGCGATCCCCTCTCCCCCGGTGCCACTGGTGCGAAAGGCCGCAAATATCTCATATTCATACTCCGCTTCCAGTGTGTCAAAGCGGAAAACCGGGTGTGAGCGCCAGAAATCTTCGTCGGCATAGTTCAGCAGGTCATAGAACATTGTACCATCGTTCATGCGGTGGCCGAACAGAGTCACATTGTCCGAGGGGGCGAACACATCCGCCTGCTCCCACACATAGATACTGCCGTGGTTGGCCCGTTTTTTGTCAAAGTCCCGACGCAGATAATAGTCTTTGATATCACTTTGCAACACGGGATAATTGATCCGTGTCCCGTCAATGCAGACCCAACCTATGAAATCAGGGTTGCTCTCATAGAGCGCCTCATACTGCCGCAAAATACTGCGTTCCTCCCCGGTTTTGGGATCGATGACTGTGATATGGCTGGGCAGGCTCTCCGGTTGCATTTCGGTGGTGTGCAACAGTTCACGCAGTTGCTCGTGTTCCTGTTGCTGATGTCGGGAGTCCAGCCAATAGTCCGCCAACACCAAGCCACTGAATACGAAAATCCCAAGGAACATTATCAGCAGAGCCACCGGCAACACACGTCTCTTATTTCGTTTATTCATTTTTATATTGTACAAAGGGGATCAACGTCAGCCACATTCTGCGTCTGCAGCGGATGTAATACATGCGCTCCGCCCCATCTGTTCGTCTGATCTCATTATTGAGATAGCGTATTTTTTTGGAAAAGCCGGCGATAAACCGCACAAATCCAAACAGCAAGAAAAAAAGGAGAATGCCAGCCACCGCAAGGCCGAGCAGTCCGATCAAGGGTTCTGTTTGAAATATTTGCTTTAGTGAATGCCAGCTAAATGCAGCCGCAATTTGCTCGTTATCCATAGGTTTCTCCTCTTAAAGCTTTAAACGGTAAAGAAAGGGCACAGAGAAGGCTGTGCCCTTTCTTCACCGCCCCGCCCCGAAGGGCAGGGACGGTGCGAAGAAGGAAGGGAAAACTTTATTTGTTATTGTAGACCACGGTCACGCCTTCATATGCTTTGAGGCCTTTCACTGCATACTGATCTCCTCCGAAAATCTGATCGAAGGGAATCAGCTCCATATGGTGCACTGTACAAACAGAGTGATCGTAGTCTGCCGCGATACCACCATACCGGTAACCTGCTTCCACGCGAGAAGCTCTTGCGCCTTCCGCGCGACAATAGTGATAGTTCGCCCAATCATCATAAGTAACGGTTACATCCGAACAATTGATGTTATATTGGCTCATGTCCGGATAGTTTACGCCATCAATCGTGGTGGTTTTTGCCAGTCGACCAATGATCATACCGCTCATACGGTAGTTGTAATAGTCATACGAAGCAGTGCAATCATTATAAGCATCCAGACGGCAGGCGATGTCTACATTCTCGAAGTTATAGGTGGCACCGGGCTCACCTTGACCCACAACACCGCCGATGGAACTGTCAAAAGATCCCCACAGACCACCAAGAACCACATCGGATGCAATATTGATATCCTTAAAGGTATAGTTGCCGGCACCGGACCAGCCAATGATGCCGCCGATACCGTTATTATAGGTTCCAAAATTACTGTCTTCGATGGTAATGTTCTCGAAGACACAGGTTCCGGTTGCACTGCCGGTGATGCCGCCAACATCTCCGCCCTCAATATAACTTTCGGCACCTGTAATGGTAAGATTCTTCACGGTTGCGTCATTAATGTTGCCAAACAGACCATAGGAACCATACGCGCCCCACTCGTAGCCGAGATCCCAGCCGTTCTGATAAAGATTGGAAATTGCTTTTCCATTGCCATCAAAGGTTCCTTCAAATGTTCCGCCTCTGGAATGATCGCCGATGGGTCTGAAGGTCAGCGGATCGCCATCAGCTGTGGGCGTGGTATCTTCGCAGTAGAGACTTATATCATTCGTCAAGGTGAAGGTAACGCCTTTAAAGGTGGTAGCCCCAGAAACAAGCTCCGCAAGGCCCGCAAGCTGTTCGGCAGTACTAATGTTGTACTCAGTCTGAGGATCAGAGGGGTCATACCAAGAGGTATCCGCGGTGCCGTCCCACACGTCGATCTCGCTTGCAGAGGCATCCGCCTTTTCATACACCACAACAAAGGGACTGAAGTCCATCGTCTCGAAGCAGACAAACCCGTCAGAAGCGCGGTAGGTCACGGGAGTAACTTCTATATAAACAGCAGGATTGCTTGTACCATGATACACTTTAGGATTTTCCAATCCCTTGCCGATGTACAGCTCAACAGCAACGGGGGCGGTGCCGCTGTTCAGACCATCCACATGAATATCATAGCTCTTGGCCTCGCCACCCTGGGCGGCTACGGTCCAAACAGCCTTATCTACGGAAGGCTTCTCCTCCACGTGGGCGGACACGTTGGTTCCGGTCATAGTACGTGCGCCGGGAACGGTAAGCACAGCAATTGTCTCGTCTGTGTTAATGTCCAAAACGTACACAGTCACATCGGTCGTTCCATCAGCAGCAGCAGATCCGGCACCGGAGGCGGAATACTGGGCTCCCCCGTCATACTCCGGATCAAAGCTGTCGGTCTCAGCAGCCAACTGGGTGGCCAGCAGCTGCACGCAGAATCCGTCACCCACGGACAGGTTCTGATACTCGTTGCCCGCGCTCTCCTGCATATGCAAGGCGATGCAGACGGTGACCTCTCCTACATACTTCTCGCCGGTGACATAGTCAATCATTTTTGCTGTGGCCGCAGCCGGCAGCAGTTTGCCATCGTCCACACCGTTGGGGTTGGCCATCAGCTCTTTCAGGGTACCCAGCTTTGTCATAGAGCCAAAGGTGTCTCTGGTGGGCGCGGTAAAGCTGTCGTCCACGATAGCGCAATACACGTCAATCACCTTGGCCAGATCGACCTGACCATCTGTGGGCTTTACCTTGGAAATGATATTCAACTGATACTGAAACGCCAGAGTACCCTTGTTCTCAATCTTGAGATACTTAGTTTGGGTAAAGCCAGGCTCCCACAGATCGTAGTTGAAAATGGAGCCCTTGGAAGCGTCGTTGTCTACCTTGTTCGGGGCATCACCGTAGTACATCTCCACGTCCAGTGTACCGGACTTGATAATGTTGTTCTCGCTGGTCACACTGTCCGTGAACCAGGCGAAGGTAGTGCCCACCAACATGGAGCAGCACAGAAGCAGAGCCATGATGCTACTAAACAATGCGCGGCGGGTGGTTTTCTTGTTTGTCATTGTTTTTTCCTCCTTTGAAATCCAAGTGCAGGAATCCTTGTGCAACAATGCATGTATCGCTGCACAGCGCGAGCCTCACGTTGCCCGCCCCGCGATCAAGGCGGGCAACGTAGGCAAGAAGTTGGAATATAAAAAGTCTAAATTACTTCACAGTAGCATTTGCAATGTTGCCTGTAACCAATGTGTCAAGGTTTTCAGCGGTGAGAGCAACTCCACTTACCGTGCAGTTCTCAAAGGTAACAGCAGCCACCGGATCAACCGTATATCCCTCAGCAAAATCACATCCGACAAACGCAGTGGGCGCATAGGGACGGCAGAAGGCATAGCCGTTGCCCTTGCCAAAGCTGCAATCCTCAAATTTAGCCTCGCCCAGGGTACCAGCATAGCTGGTCCAGCCATTAAAGGTGGAGTCGGTGGCCGTCAGGCCCTGGTTCATGCCCTGATCACAGCTGATGGTATAGGTTGTGCCGTCAATGATCACATTCTCCAGAACAACACGCTCAGAGTGAGTGCTGTTGTGGTTGATGAAGATACCACGGAAGGAACCGGTAACCTTCAGATTCTTGATCAGACCGCCGGTGGTGTTGATGCCGGAGTCCCAGGTACCGCCAGCCCCCTTGATGTCAAGGGTATGGCCGTTGCCGTCGATGGTCTGGCCGTTCTTAACGCTGATGCCGGTCTTACCATAGGCATTGCTCATGTTGGCGGGGTTGATCTTAACATCACTGGTCAGAGTCACATTCTTGCCAGCCTCCAGTGCTTCCACCAGAGCATCAGCATTCTCCACGACACTGGTAACGATGATGGTATATCCACCGTAGTCCGTCGCTGCGGTATCCGCCGCCTCAAGTCGAGACTTCACCTCTTCGTTTGCCACATAAACGGTAATGGCAGATCCATCGCCGTTCTCCTTGTTGGTAAAGATCATACCGCGGGAGCCGCCGCCAAAGGTGACATCCTCACTGGTCAGGAACACACTCTTGAGGTTTGTACATGCCCGGAACGCATATACCGGAATGCCCGCAGCGCTGTGAATGGTAACGGACTCCAGATACTTCATGTCTCTCAACCCTCCATATTCGATGGTCTCAACGGTGGCGGGAATGGTCAGAGTTGTAATGCCGCTGTTCTGGAACGCTTCCTTGGAAATGGTGGTAACAGTGGAGGGAATCTCAACGGTGGTTATATTCGCTGCATTGCGGAATGCCTGATAGCTGATGTTTGTCAGCCCCTCGTTCAAAATAACCTCAGAGGCAGATGTATCACGGAACGCCCTTTCATCCAGCGTGGTAACGGTGTTTGAAAGCACGATCTTTTCCACGCCGTCATTATACGCAAACGCATATCGGCCGATAATTTTTACCCCATCGGGAACCGTAACGGTATCCTTAGCATAGCTTTCTTCAACCTTGACCAGAGTCTCTTTGTTGGTATCAACGTCCTTGGTATAAGTGATGCCGTCAATTGTATAGGTCAAAACAGTCTCACGCACTACGTTCGATTCAGTGTTGTCCTTAACCTCGACCTTAGCCTCATCGTAACGGCCGACGAAGCTGCGCATATTCTCATTCTCCTTGCCATCCGCATAGGGCAACGCGCGCAGATAGGTCAGGGTCACATTCTCCACGGTATTCCCGGAGACTTCAATATTCCGATTTTCACCCGCAGCCATACCGGCAATGCCGCCAAGGTCACGGTAAGCGGAGACAGAGCACTTGCTGGCCTTGTTTCCGGTGATGTTACCGTTGATGGCATAGCCGGCCACAGCACCGGCCTTTGCACCGCCGTCATAGGTCACGCCGTCAGCCATCAGGTAGGGCATGGCAATGATAGTGGCATTCTCAACAGTACAGTTCTTCAGGCAGTTGGCAGCCAGATATCCGGTACCCATGACCGCGCCCACATAGTCGTTGCCGCAAACATAAGCGCCGTCGATCTTCACACCCTCAATGTGAGCAGCATTACCAACATAACCGAACAGGCCAACGCCCTTGGTTCCGGTCACAAACAGGTTGGAGATGGTATAGCCGGTACCGATAAAGGTTCCGTTGAACTTACTGTCCCAACCGTTAGCACTGCTGCCGATGGGCGTCCAGGAAATGTCGTTCAGGTCAATGTTGGCTCCCAGCTTCACGGTCTTGCCCTCAAAGGTATCCGTGCTGCTGTTGACCAGCTTGGCCAGACCGGCCAGTTCATCCGCGGAACTCAAAACAAATTCAGTTTCAGAGGCATTGTACCAATCAGTATCTACACGACCGTTCCATGCGGCAGCCTTGTCATACTGATTGTCGAAGCTGTCAGGCTCAACAGTGTGCTGGGTAGCGAAAATCTGGATGTCAAATGCACCGAGGGCCATATTCTGATACTCGTTGCCAGCAGTCTCCTGCATCTTCAGCGCAAGGCCAAGATAAGCTGCCTGACCAGCCTCAAGCGCACCATAGGTGGTATTGCTGAGGGTATTGATAAACTGGTCCAGAGTACCGACCTTGGTATAACCATCCAGACTGCGCTCCGGATAATCCAGTTCGGTCTCACTGGGACAAACATACACGTCAATAACCTTGGCAATGGGAGTCACTTCATTTGCGCTGATAAACTTCGCAACCCACTTCAGTGCCAGACTGCCCTCGTTCTCAACCTTCAGGACCTTGGCCATCATATAGCCGGGTTCCCAGTTTTCATAATCAAACAGGGCACTCTTACTCTTCTTGATGGAATTCCAAATATCAGTGGTCTTATCCAGCAACTCTAGATCAACCTTCAGCGTACCGGACTGGATTTTGTTCTCGGTGCTGGTCACGCTGTCCGTGAACCAGGCGAAGGTGGTGCCCACCAACATAGAGCAGCACAGAAGCAGAGCCATGATGCTGCTGAACAATACGCGGCGGGTGGTTTTTTTGCTTGTCATTGTTTTTTCCTCCTTAAAATTTAATGACGTTTCCCTATGTAAGTGCTCTGTGAACAGATACAACGTGTTTATTCCGGGACATCCCCGGTAGCTGGTGCACTGACTGCACCGCTATTGGCGGGTGTGCTCTCTTCCCCGCCGGTAAGCTGTGTACTCTCTCCCGCACCAGTGGGCGGTGTACTGTCTCCGCTACCGGTGGACGGTGTATTGTCTCCATTACCGGTGGACGGTGTACTGTCTCCGCCGCCGGTGGACGGTGTACTCTCTCCCCTACCGGTGGACGGTGTACTGTCTCCGCCGCCGGTGGACGGTGTACTCTCTCCGCCGCCGGTGGACGGTGTACTCTCTCCGCCGCCGGTGGACGGTGTACTCTCTCCGCTACCGGTGGGCGGTGTACTGTCTCCGCTACTGGTAGATGGTGTACTCTCTCCACTGCCGGTGGGCGGTGTATTGTCTCCATTCCCGGTGGACGGTGTACTCTCTCCGCCGCCGGTGGACGGTGTACTGTCTCCGCCGCC
>SVLE01000002.1 GCA_015068065.1 Oscillospiraceae bacterium
ACACCCGTGAGGTCGCGTTGGCCTTCGCCTCCTCCCTGCCCGACTACATCCATGAGGTCATTTCCGCGCTCGTCCCCATCCTGTTTTTCTGTGTGATCTTCCAGGTCGCCTTCCGCCGCTTCTCCAAACACCATCTGCGCAAGATCGGTGTGGGCTTTCTGTACACCTTCCTTGGCCTTGCCATTTTCCTCACCGGTGTCAATGTGGGCTTCATGCCCGCCGGCCACTATCTGGGCAGTCAGATCGCCACTATGGAGCAAAGCTGGCTTATCGTCCCCCTGAGTATGGTCATCGGCTACTTCATCGTCACCGCCGAGCCTGCGGTGCAGGTGCTGAACAAGCAGGTGGCCACCATCACCAACGGAGGCATCTCCCAGCGGGCCATGATGCTCTCCCTCTCCCTTGGTGTGGCCCTCTCTCTGGGTCTGTCCATGGTGCGGGTGCTCACCGGCATCTCCATCTACTGGCTGATCATCCCCGGCTACCTGATCGCGCTGGGGCTGACCTTCTTCGTACCCAAGATGTTTACCGGTATTGCCTTTGACTCCGGCGGCGTGGCCAGCGGCCCGCTGACCACTACCTTCCTGCTCCCCTTTGCTATGGGCGCGTGTGAGGCGGCAGGCGGCAATATTCTCACTGATGCTTTCGGCATCGTCTCCATGGTCGCCATGACCCCACTGATCACCATTCAGGTGCTGGGTCTTGTTTATAAGCTGCGCAGCAAGCCTGCTCAGGTCACTCCCGTCCAGCCCGAGTTGGAAGACGAGGACGACGATATTATCGAAATTAAGGAGGTGGAACCCCATGAATGAGCAAATCGCCATTCATATGGTAGTCACCATCGTAGACCGAGGCAAGTGCGAAAAGGTCGTTGACCTGTGCCGGAGCGAGGGTGTCCCCCTCCATTTGGTCAGCCTGGGCCACGGCACTGCCCGCACGGAAATGCTGGACCTGCTGGGGCTGGGCGAGACACAAAAGGATACGGTGATCTCCTTCGTTCCGGAATACACCGTATGCCCCCTGTTGGAGCGTCTGGCGGACGGCATGAAGATGCGTTACCCCGGCAAGGGTATTTCCTTTGCCGTCCCTGTAAGCAGCGTCAGCGCCAAAATGTATCGCACGCTGACGGAACACACACAGCCCAAGGAAGAAAGGACTGAATCTGTTATGGCTTGTGAAGGAAAATATGAATTGGTCGTTGCCCTCATTAACCGTGGCTATACCGACCTTGTTATGGAAGCGGCCCGTCAGGTGGGTGCCCCCGGTGGCACGGTGCTGAGCACCCGGGGTATCGGCTCTGAGGAAGTGGAACAGTTCTTGGGCATTTCCATTCAGGCAGAAAAGGAAATCGTCTTCCTGGTTGTCCCCACGGAAAAGCGTCAGGATGTGATGCAGGCCATCAGCCATGAGGCCGGACTTAAAACCCCCGCCAAGGGCGTGGTCCTCTCCCTGCCCGTCAGCCACGCCATCGGTCTTGCGTAAATACCATCAAAGCCCTGCCGCTATGCGGCAGGGCTTTTGTTTGCAATAATTGCGGTCATGCTTGAACAGCTGAAGAGATCACCGACTACGTTGCCACCGACTTCCTTACTGCCGCCAAAAGCAAAAACACCGTCACCCATTGGGGTGACGGTGTTTTTGGTACGGCTGAAGGGATTCGAACCCCCGACCTTTTGGTTCGTAGCCAAACACTCTATCCAGCTGAGCTACAGCCGCATACTGCTCTTGACAGCTAAATTATAATAGCACAAAGCCCCCCACAATGCAAGCCCTAATTTCAAATTTTTTCGCTTTTTTACGAAATATTTTTCCTGTCCCTTCAAGAGCCGCAGGGCACAGAAAAACACCGTGCGAACAATGTTCGCACGGTGTTTTCGCATTGTTTTAAATCAGCCACCAAAGACCTTGATCATGAAGCCGGCAGCCACAGCGGAACCGATAACACCGGCCACGTTGGGACCCATGGCGTGCATGAGCAGGAAGTTGGAGGGGTTCTCCTTCTGGCCTACGGTTTGAGCCACACGGGCGGCCATAGGCACAGCGGACACGCCGGCAGAGCCGATCAGAGGATTGATCTTGCCCTTGGTCAGGAAATACATCAAATCGCCCAGCAGCAGGCCACCGGCGGTGGACAGCAGGAAGGCAGTCAGACCCAGCACGATGATGCCCAACGTCTGGCCGGTGAGGAAGGTGGAACCGGTAGCCTTGAAGCCCACAGACAGGCCCAGAGGAATGGTCACGATGTTGATCAGAGCATTCTGGGCTGTGTCAGACAAACGGTCGGTCACGCCACACTCGCGGAACAGGTTGCCCAGCATGAGCATACCGATCAGAGGAGCGGTGTCGGGGATGAGCAGGACCACGAAGATAGTCACGGCAATGGGGAAGACAATCTTCTCCACCTTGGACACGGTGCGCAGCTGGGTCATTTTGACCTGACGCATCTTCTTGGTGGTGAGCAGCTTCATCAGAGGGGGCTGGATCATGGGGATCAGCGCCATGTAGGAATAGGCCGCAATGGCGATGGCAGGCAGAATTTGGGGTGACAGCTTGGATGCGGTCAGAATGGCCGTGGGGCCGTCCGCACCGCCGATGACACCGATAGCGCCGGCCTCAGCGGGAGTAAAGGAGATGGCGCCGCCGGTGATGGGGCCAAGAGCCAGAGCCATCAGGAAAGCGGCAAAGATGCCCAACTGAGCGGCAGCGCCCAGCAGCAGGGACTTGGGGTTAGCCAGCAGAGGACCAAAGTCGGTCATGGCGCCAATGCCCATAAAGATAATGGACGGATAGATGGCGTACTGGACACCCTGATAGAGCACCCACATAAAGCCCACGGAACCGCTATGTGTCGCCTCGTTGAACACAGGCTCAGCGAACAGGTACGTAAAGGGCAGGTTGGCCAGCAGCATACCAAAGGCAATGGGAACCAGCAGCAGGGGCTCGAACTTCTTGCCGATGCCCAGATAGAGCAACAGGCAGGCAATGACAATCATAACGGCGTTGCGCACGTCCCACCAGGTGCCGATATCGTCCATCTTACCGACAAAAGCAGCAAAACCGGAACTGCTGAGGATACGGGACATTACATCAGTAAAAAACTCAATAGGATTCATCGTCTCGTCTCCCCTCTCTTAGTATCTCATGATGCTGGTGAGACGGGTCTGGTCGGGAGTAGTACCCATCTCAGCGGCAACAGCAGCGGTGATGACGGCGATGATTTCCTCGTCATCCTCTTCTTTCTTGGGTGCGGGGGCGGCGGCAGGAGCCGCCTTGGGAGCAGGTGCCGCAACAGGCATCTTACCCTCGATGAACCCAACAACCTTGGAGATGACCATGATCATCAGTGCCAGCACAGCCAGCACGATGAACACCACGACCAGGCCGCATACGGCGATCATCAGGGCACCGGGCCACCCTCCAAGCTCTTCAAATGTCATTCCAGCGTACATTTAAGTACCTCCTAAATCAGCCCAGGGTGACCAGCAGATCGTCGGTGTTGACAGCGGAACCAACGGTAGCGGAAACGGCCTTGACAGTACCGGCGCAGGGAGCGGAGACTTCGATCTCCATCTTCATGGCCTCCAGAACCACCAGCACGTCGCCGGCGTTCACGGACTGGCCCACGGAGCACTCCACCTTGAACACGTTGCCGGGCATGGGGCTGTTCACAGCGGTCTCACCGGCGGCCACAGCGGCAGGAGCAGCCTTGGGGGCAGCAGCGGGAGCAGCGGCGGGAGCGGGAGCAGCCACGGGAGCGGCCACGGGGGCAGCAACAGGAGCGGCCACAGGAGCGGCCACAGGAGCGGCCTTGGCAGCGCCCTCCTTCTCTACGGACACGCTGTAGGTCTTACCGTTGACAGTGATGATGTAATTCATTTTGAGTCTCTCCTTTTTTCTTCTTTTATTTTGTTCCCGCGGGGAAGTTTCTCCCCCGCGGGAGCTTGCGCAAAGTTCCTTTTGAGCCAAAATCGGACAAATTATATCCCCTTTGGCAAGTGATTGTCAAGTTAAGATGCTGTTAGGGGCGTTCTTCTCAGAGAACATCCGCAAAAGCCTGAATGGCAGTGGAGGCCTGACCGAAGTCGCGCATCTGCTGGTCCACACCCAGTTTGATGTGGGGGATGCCGGCGGCGTCCAGAGCCTTCTTCAGGTAGGGGTACTCCATCTCCTCGGGGTCGCAGAACTGCTGCATGAACAGGATCAGACCCTGAGCGCCGGACTCCTTGACCAAATCGGCCACGAACTCGCCGCGGCGGTTGGAGGAAGAGGCGGGATCGTACAGCAGCACATCGTAGTCGATGTTGGCAAACTGCTTGGCCAGAGCCATCATGGGATCGCCGTCCTCAGCCGCATCCACGCGGAAGGAACGGGTCTCGTGAGCCACGTCATCGGCGGCGATGGCGATGTTGTTCTCCTCGAAGATCGCCAGCAGCTTGGGGTTGTCGCAGATGATACCGGAGGTAACAACCTTGACGCCCTTCCAATCACACACGGGCAGCTTCTTCAGTTCCTCGTTCAGAGCCACCAGCTTGGCGGTGTACTCATCCTTGAGCATGAACCAGCCAGCCTTCAGTACAGCAGAACGCAGGGTGGGAGTGACCACATCACAGTGCTCGCTGGCCAGCTTGACAAACTCGCGGCGGGCGGCACGGCTGGCGTTGTAGACCTTGATGGCGTTGCGGATATCCTCGTCGGTCATCTCGCGGCCGGAGATCTTGTCCAGCATCTTGCGCACGTTGGTGTACTGGTCGATGCAGAACTGCAGGCCCCAGGGGGCAAAGCGGTTCTGGGGATGGGCCAGGAAGATGGTGGGGATCTTGTCACCGATGGACACACGGAAGTTCTGGCTCATGGGGCGCAGGGTGTCGCAAATGGTGGGGGTGATCAGACCGTCCAGCTGGTCCATGGTGCCGTCCAGCAGCATCTCCAGCGCCAGCTGGGCGATGGTGCAGTAGAAGGTGGCACAGTACTCCTTGGCGCGGGAAATGGTCTTCTTGTTGCTGCCCCACATGCCCATGGGCACCATGCCGGCGGCGTAGACCAGTTCTTCGGGGGCGTAGTAAGGCAGAACACCGATGACCTTCTTGCCCTGAGCCTTGAAATCGGCCAGCTGCTTGTTGGGGTTATAGGCGATGTCCTGGAATTCCTTCATCATCAGCTCGATGCTCATAGTCTCAGCCCTCCTTGTTCATGGCGTTCTGTTCCATGGCTTCCACCAGGCCCTGAACGCGGGTCTCGTACTGAGCGGCATTGAAGTTGCGGGGGTCGGCCTGGTCACCGTCGAAGCCGGCGCAGGGGATGCCCAGGTCGGCGGTGAAGCGGCGCTGCATCTCGGCCATGTAGCCGGACCAAGGCTTGCAGGAGCGGTTGTAGTGGACCAGCACGCCGTCCACCTTATTGTCCTTACAGATGCCCTCACGCCAGGCAACACCCTGCTCAATACACACGGAGTTGGGGGCCTTGCAGTAGGCGCGGACCATCTCGTCCATGTTGTTGTACACGAAGCCGAAGGCGGGGGCGTACACAACGGCGGTCACGTTCACGCCGTGCTCCTTCAGGGGCTTGAACAGATTGGGCAGCTTGGGCCAGCAGGGAATACCCTCGAACATGACGCGGTACTTCTCGGGGAAGGGGGTGGTGGTCTCGCCCTTCTTCACCTGCTCGGCCAGGTCCTGCTCCAGCAGCTCAAAGGCCTCGGCAGCGGCCACACGACCACGGGCGGTGACTACGTCAGCCATGTGGTTAAACAGGTCAAAGCCGGAGTAAGGAGCGGGCTTATACTGCAGGTAGTCACAAACGCGCAGCCAGGCCTGAGCGGTGCGGTTGGCGTTGGCACAGGCCTCTTCAAACTTCTTCTCATCGAACTTCTTGCCGGAGATCTTCTCCAGCTGCTCGATGGCGTTGTCGAACTGGCCGCGGATGTAGGCCACATAGGTGTCGTCCACTTCCACCGTGTTGTTGTAGGGGACGTCGATCATGATCAGGGGGATGTTGTGCATACGGGCGATGTTCTCATACCACTTGGTCATGCAGTTGCAGATATTGTTGCAGCACAGCACGAAGTCGGGCATGGGCATCTGCATCTGGCGATAGGGCTTGATAGCGGCCAGACGCTTCTCCTTCTCCTCACCCTCGGGCAGAGCCCACAGTTCGTTGATGTCCACCAGCTCGGTATAGGGCTGCAGGGTCTTGGGATCCTTGACGGGCTTGCCATCCTCACCGATGACCACCTTGCCGTTCTCGTCCTTCAGGGGCTTACCGGAGTTGGGGTCGATAACATACTCCAGATTCTCGTCCAGCTTGCGGGACGCGCGCTTGCCGGCGGCATAGGCCAGGCTGATGCGGGCGTAGCCGCAGATATCGTTGTCAAAGCCCAGATCCTCGGCAGCCTGGCACATGATCTCACCGTCACGATTGGCGGCGATACCGGCAGCCTGGTTCTCGGGGTAGACCACGTTCAGGCCAAAGGCCTCGTACAGTTCGCAGGGGAACTTGGAAGAAGACCAGCCCACGGGCTTGCCTTCGGCCTTGGCGATACGGGCATCGGCGTAAACGTCCTCAACGACCTTGCGCAGCGCCAGAACGCCGGGGCTTACTTGTTTAGCCATTTTCGTTTCCTCCCTACTGAATATAGGATAATTATTTATTACACTTTTTATAAGCAAACAGGGCCGCACCCAGAGCACCCACGTACTGGGTCAGGGGCGAGGTATGGATCTTGTGACCCAGCTGATCCTCCAGCGCCTTGACGATACCCGCATTCTGTGCCACACCGCCGGTCATGACCACCTGATCCTGCACGCCCACACGGTGGGCAAGGCCTGCCACGCGGCCGGCCACGGACTGGTGGATGCCGTTGATAATGTCGCACTTGTTGGTGTCCTGCGCCAGCTGGCTGATGACCTCGCTCTCGGCAAAGACGGTACAGGTGGAACTGATGCCCACGTGCTTGGTGGACTTGGCGCCCAGTGTACCCAGGTCATTCACGTCCACCTCGAGCACCCGGGCCATCACATCCAGAAAGCGTCCGGTACCCGCGGCACACTTGTCGTTCATCTGGAAGTTGGTCATGGCACCGTTCTCCACCCGCAGGATCTTCACGTCCTGACCGCCGATGTCGATGACGGTGCGCACCTCGGGAAAGAGGAAGGACGCGCCCTTGGCGTGGCAGCTCAGCTCACTCATCTGGTGATCGGCAAACCCCTCCAGAGAGTTGCGGCCATAGCCGGTGGCCAGGATGAAGCTCATCTCCTCCCGGGTCTTGCCCGCAGTCTTGAGCACCTCGTCAATGGCCCGCTGGGGGCCGCTGGTGCCTGCGCCCACGGCGATGAGAGACTTTGCGACGATCTCCTTGCCGTCGGCAAGCATCACGCACTTGGAAGCGGTGGAACCAATATCAATACCCAGTGTGTAGATTGGCATAGCTGTTTACTCCAATTACTGAAATTTCCTTGTCTGCCGCGGCCGGCATCAGCAGACCGCGGCAGAAACTGGTTTCACTTGAATTTACTTTGCGGTGTAGCTGTCGAAGTCCCGGGAAGAGCGGGGCAGCAGCATCTGATGGAAGGGGCAGATGGACTCGGGATTCTGATAGCAGGACTCGGTGAAGGCGATCATGTAGTTGCGCATGAGAGGCATCTTCACGACCTCGTCCACCAGACCGGCCTGAGCGCAGAACAGAGGCTTGGACTTCAGGTCGTAGTCCTCGATCATCTCGTTCATCTTGTCGATGGTGGGCTGCAGATCCTTGCCCGCCTTCTGGTCCTTGGCCAGACGGCCGGTGTACATGGCGTTGGCAGCGGTCTTGCCGTTCATAACGTTGATCTCAGTGGCGGCAGTACCCAGAGAGAAAGCATTGTTGTCGTTGCCCTGCGGGCCGCCCAGCACGTAGTGAGCAGCGGCGGTACCGCGGCGCAGGGTGATCTCCATCATAGGCAGCTTGCTGCTCTGGATGGAGTAGATCAGGGACTGGCCCAGACCCAGCAGCTCGGCGACCTCGGCGTCATCGCCCACATCGATACCGGTGGTATCCTGGATCCAGATGATGGGCAGACGGTCACGGGCACACAGGGTGACGAACTCGTTCATCTTGATCAGGCCCTGACGATACAGCTTGCCGCCGGCACCCATGGACTGGCCGTACTTGGCCATCTTGTACTCGGGGTAGTTGGGGAACACGCCCTGCTGGTTGGCCACGATACCCACCAGCAGACCAGCCACCTTGGCGGTACCGGTGATCATCTCAGGCCCATAGCCCTTTTTGTACTCCATGAGTTCGCCGCCGTCCACCAGATGGGAGATGACGGAATACATGTCGTAGGGGCGGTTCTTGTTGTTCAGCACGATATCGTACAGTTCCTCGGGATCGCCGGCGGGGTTGGCGGGCTCGGCCACACGGAAGAACTCCTTATCGTAAGCGGGCAGCATGTCGACATACTTCTTGATGCCGGCAATGACGCCTTCCTGATCGGCATAGACCTCGCGCCAGAAGCCGGTGGTGCCGAAGTGGATAGACACAGATCCGGGAGGATCGGCGCGCAGACCCTTGGTGGCCTCGATCTGAGCCAGAGCGGCCTCCATATCAACATAGGGCT
This sequence comes from Oscillospiraceae bacterium, assembly GCA_015068065.1. Classification (GTDB taxonomy): domain Bacteria; phylum Bacillota; class Clostridia; order Oscillospirales; family Oscillospiraceae; genus Lawsonibacter. The sequence goes on from SVLE01000002.1 coordinate 8,595, forward strand.
TGGGGTTCATGCCGCCCACGATGCCGGCGCCGCCCACGGCCATGTTGGCCTTCTCATGAGCAACCAGGATGGTGGGAGAAATGGAGTGATAGCCGCCGCCGGCAGGGTTGGTGCCGTGGATGCCCACGATGACGGGCACGCCCATCTGGTTGAGCTCGGAGTTGCGGTAGAAGGGGGTACCGCCGCCACGGCGGTTGGGGTACACCTTCTCCTGCTTATCCAGCTCCACGCCGGCGCACTCCAACAGGTAGATCAGGGGAATACGCAGGCGCTTGGCGGTGTCGCTGCCGCGGATCAGGTCATCGGCCTGACCGGGTACCCAGGTACCGGCGTGCTTCTTGTTGTCGGAAGCAATAATGCAGCACCACTTGCCGTTGACGCGGCCCAGACCCTTAACGATAGAGGTGGTGCCGGTCTTGTTGTTCTCGGGATTGTACAGGCTGTTCAGGGGACACCAGGTGCCCTCGTCCACCAGCAGGGCGATGCGCTGCATAGCGGTGAGCTGGCCCTTCTCATTCATCGCCTCGTCAGGCTTGCCGTTGGCAAGGCCCTCAGCAATCTTGGCGTCGATCTCGGCCTCGATGGCCTTCAGCTCGGCGGCGTTCTCCGCATTGGGGCGAACGGCCTTGCCTACGACGGGCATATTCTGGAAATAACCGGGCATGGAATAAGAACCCATGATATGTTCCTCCTAATTTTATATTTTTTCTCTGTTTGGGGAAAGATTATTCCTTGGGGACCTTGATAAACGCCTGGCCGGGGTCGATGACCTCACGGATGAGCTTGATGATCTCGGGAGAGGGACCCTCCATCAGCTCGGCGCGGGACACATCGATGTCAAAGCCGGTATTCTCCTTGACCATCTCTGGGCTGGAGAACGGATAGTAGTAGGCCAGATACATGCGCTTGGTCTCTTCATCGAACTTCATGATGCCCAGATCGGTAACCACCATCTGAGGACCGCGGTTGCCGGGCAGGCCAACGCGCTCGCGGCCGCCGGGGCCGTCCATCCAGCCACAGGAAGTGATGTAGTCGATCTTCTCCATGAAGCGGCGCTTCTGGTGCTGCATCATGATGATGGTGTTGCAGTAGGTGGCGATGCCGTTGGCGCCGCCGGAACCGGTGAATCGGGTCTTGGGCTTGACATAGTCGCCATCACCGTAGATACAGGTGGAGTTCACATTGCCGTAGGGATCGATCTGAGCGCCGCCGATGAAGGCGATCAGGCGATCCTCGTCGTGCAGCCACTCATTGGCCTCAAAGCCGATGAAGCGGATGTTGGGCCACTGCACCGCGCAGTGAGCCATGAAGCGGTTATCACCCACGCTACGGGGGACCTCAACGGGGTCACAGTCCATCAGACCGGACTCCACGATGGGATGGCAGGAGGGGCAAACAGCCGCCTTGGCCAGAGAAGCACCGATCAGAGGAAGACCGGTACCCACGATAACGATCTGGTTTTCCTTGATGTTCTTGGCAATGGCGTAGGCCTGCATCTCCTGCTTGGTATACTTGGTATAATCAGCCATGTTCGTAACCTCCCTTTCTTACTTCAGATGGGTGTTGGAGTAGCCCAGGTGGGGAGCGCTGTTCAGGCTCACCAGGCGGGCGCCGCCGATCTTGTTGAGCAGGTCGTTGTAATCCTTCACGGAGTAGACCCACTTATCCAGATAGTCCTTAAAGGTCTCAGGAATGGCCACACCGTTAGCAGCATCCTCAGCCACCTTGGCAGCCTTGGCGGCAGCTTCGGCCAGCTTCTCGTCGCCGGGAGCCTTCTCGGCAGCCTTCTTGGCCTTGGCGGCAGCCTTGGCCAGCTGGGCCTTGGCATCCTCGGCATCGAAGTACTTGGAAGCCTTGTCGTACTCCTTCAGAGCGCCGGGATCGTTGTCATAGTAGTTGTAGCACTGGCTGGGCCATGCACCGAAGGGGGCGTGGACCACGGCGCTGACACACTCGCCAAACACGCGGGTCAGAGTGGGATCGCGGCGGATGTACTCGTTGCTGACCAGCTCGTCACAGGTCACGATAACCTTGCGGGCAGCCACGGCGATGTCCACATCATGGAACTCGTCGCCCTCAATGATGCAGGTACCATCGGGAGAGGCCTTCTGCACGTGGATCACGGCGGTGTCCAGCTTGGGCACGGGCACGGCAACGACCTTCTCGCCGGGGTTGAAGGGGTTCTCTACCTCAACACACTTCAGGTCGTCCACCTTGTCCAGGGTCTTGCGCTGCTCCTCGCTGATGCCCCAGTACTTCATCAGACCGGAGCCCTGCATCAGGCGCACAGGCAGGTAAGGCAGTCCCAGAGAGGCGGCATGCAGCTGCAGCATCAGCACGTCCTGAGAGTAGTCTTCGTAGACCAGCTCACCGGCCTCGATTGCAGCGCGGAAGCGGCGGGCCACATTGGTATAGCCGGAGTTGGCAGTGTAGCAATTGATATAGGCTTTCACACGGCCCTCACCGATCAGCATGTCCCAGTCGCCTCCGGCAGGACCGGCCCAGACGGTGAAATCCTTCTGGCCCTGACGCAGGATCTCGCCCACGACAGCATAGGGCTTGCGGTTGGTGGTGAACCCGCCAAAGCAGATACAGTCTCCGCTTTCGACGAATTTGGCCACCGCGTCATGCAGGGAATACACTTTGTCCATGATAAAACCTCCAAATTCAAATTTTGTATGCGAACGCGCATTATTCCATCGTTAATAGTTTAACGCTGGCTCGTTTTTTTTTCTTTTGGTATCTTGGCAAAAAGTTTGCATATCGTCACCTTACATGGTATAATCCATTTAGCGGCCGGTTTTTTTCGTTTTTTGTCCTGTCCGGCAGCACATATTTTCTCATTCCGAAGCACGAAGGGAGGCACACTCAATGACCCCCGTGGACTTCCATGTTCAGCTCAGTCAGAACGACACCTGGAGCATGAGTCGACTCCATTTTCATGACTTTTTCGAGCTGATGCTTCCCCTGACCAGCTCGGGTAATATCTTCGTCAATGATCAGGTTTATCCTCTGGAGCGCGGTATGCTCTATCTCATCGGCGAAAACACCCTGCACCGCACCATTGCCACCGGTTTCCACTCCCGCTATATACTGCATATTTCACGCAAAGCGTTGCGTGAACTATCCACTCCCCAGACGGATTTTATCCAGTTCACACGCCAGCCCTTCTGCTGTGCCACACTGGATGAAAAGCAGCTGGGGGATTTGTCGGAATCCTTTCAGGCACTGAGCCGCAACGAAAACGACGGCAGCTTCGGCAGCGACCTGAGGCAGACTATCTCTTTGATGGAGCTTCTCATTCGGCTTGCCCCTATCCTCAAACTGTCCAACACCGGCGAGACCGTGCGCAACAAGGATTTTTTGCGCATCGCCCCCATTCTCGACTATATTCAGGAGAACCTGACCGAGCAGCTGACTCTGGACCAGATCTCTTCCAAATTCTTCATCAGCAAGCATTATCTGTGCCGCATTTTCAAGTCTGCCACCGGCTTTTCTGTGATGGAATACATTATCCACAGCCGGGTCCTGCGGGCCCGTCAGTTGCTGCAGGAAGGAATCAGCGTCCAGCAGGCCGGCGAACTGTCCGGTTTCTCCGATAACTCCCATTTCATCCGCACATTTGGCAATCTGACAGGAACCTCGCCCGGACGCTACGCCAAGGAGTACCAGAGCAGTGACCAGATTCAGATGAAGAAAAAGTGATTCTTTCATTGTTGTATTTCTTCTCCCACCCCCTTCTTTCAAGTCAACATCTGCAAATTCCAGTGACAATGTCTCTCTTTGATATTTATGCTCCCAGCCGCCTGTTCAGAATGCAGGGATATATTTAAAAAGCAAACGGCAGATGCCCAAGGCATCTGCCGTTTCTTGTTTTTCAGATTTACAGCATCTTCACGATGCGCTCCACAGCCTCTTTGGTGGCCTCGGCACCGCCGAAGGCAGTCAGCCGCACATACCCCTCGCCGCTGGGACCGAAGCCGGCGCCGGGGGTACAGGCCACATTGGCCTTATCCAGCAACAGGTCAAAAAAGTCCCAGGAACCCATGTTATCGGGGGTCTTCAGCCAAATATACGGTGCGTTCACGCCGCCGGATGCGGACAGGCCCGCCTTGCTCAGACCGTCCATGATCACCTTGGTGTTGGCATGGTAGTAGTCGATAACATCCTGAGTCTGACGCTTTCCCTCGGGGGTATAGATGGCCGCCGCGCCACGCTGGACCACGTAGGGCACGCCGTTGAACTTGGTGCACTGGCGGCGGTTCCACAGAGCGTTGATCTTGGCCCCGTCCCGTTCCAGGTCCTTGGGCACCACGGTGTAAGCACAGCGGTTGCCGGTGAAACCGGCAGTCTTGGAATAGGAGCGGAACTCGATGGCGCAGGTACGGGCTCCCTCGATCTCATAAATGGTGTGGGGCACATCCTCTTCGGTAATGAACGCCTTATAGGCAGAGTCATAAAGGATGACAGAGCCGTTCTTATTGGCGTAGTCCACCCACTCCTTCAGCTGGTCACGGGTGGCCACAGCACCGGTGGGATTGTTGGGGAAGCACAGATAGATGATGTCCGCTTTCTCCTTGGGGATCTCAGGCGAGAAGCCGTTGGCCTCCACGCAGGGCATGTACACCAGCTTGTTCCAGCGGCCCAGCTCCTCCTGATAATCGCCGGCTCTTCCGGCCATGGCATTGGTATCCACATAGACGGGATAGACAGGGTCGCACACAGCCACCACGTTGTCCACGCCGAAGATATCGCCAATGTTGCCGCAGTCGCTCTTGGCTCCGTCGGAAACAAAAATCTCGTCGGGGGCGATGTCCACGCCACGGGCCTTATAGTCGTGCTCGGCAATGGCGTCGCGCAGGAAATCATAGCCCTGCTCGGGACCGTAGCCCCGGAAGGTCTCCTCCGCGCCCATCTCGTCCACAGCCTTATGCATAGCCTCGATGACCGCAGGGACCAGAGGCCGGGTCACGTCACCGATGGACAGCTTGATGATCTTCGCCTGAGGATTGGCGGCAGAATAGGCGGAAATACGGCGGGCAACCTCGGAAAAGAGGTAGCTGCCCGGCAGCTTGAGAAAATTCTGATTGACCTTGGTCATGGTTCGTTACTCCTTCGTCGTTGGAATATCAATATACGGTCAGATACTTTTCCGTCTCCCAGGAGGACACGCGGATACGGTACTCCTCCCACTCCTTGCGTTTACCCTCGATGTAGTTGGTGGCAACATGCTCACCCAGTACGTCCAGAATCAACTGATCCTTTTCCAGCTCCTTCAGTGCCTCATCCAGACTGCCGGGCAGGCTGTCAATGTGGTGGGCAGCCCGGGTGGCCTCGTCCATCTCATAGATGTTCTCCACGATTTCGGGGGGCGGAGTCATCTTTTTCTCAATGCCGTCCAGACCGGCAGCCAGACAGACCGCGGCGGCCAGATAGGGGTTGCAGGAGGGATCGGGGCTGCGCAGCTCCAACCGGGTGGACTTGCCACGGGCGGCAGGAATGCGGATGAGCGCAGAACGGTTGGAGGCGGACCATGCCTTGTAGCAGGGAGCTTCATAGCCGGGCACCAGTCGCTTGTAGGAGTTGACCAGAGGATTGGTAATGGCGGTAAAGCCCTTCACGTGGGCCAGCAGGCCCGCGATGAACTGATAGGCGGTCTCGGACAACTGCTTGTGACCGTTGGGATCGTAGAACACGTTTTCGCCGTCCTTGAACAGGGACATATTCATGTGCATACCGTTGCCGGCCTCACCAAAGATGGGCTTGGGCATAAAGGTGGCATGCAGCTTGTGCTTCTGGGCGATGGTCTTGGCCACCAGCTTGAAGGTCATCACGTTATCCGCGCCCTTCATAGCCTCGGCATACTTAAACCCGATCTCGTGCTGACCGGCTGCCACCTCATGGTGGACGGCCTCGATCTCAAAGCCCATCTGCTCCAGCACCAGACACATTTCACGCCGGGCAGGCTCCCCCTTGTCCAGAGGGCCAAGGTCAAAGTAGCCCACCTCGTCATTGGTGTGGGTGGTGGGGTTGCCGCGCTCGTCGGTCTCGAACATGAAGAACTCCATCTCCGGACCGATGTTAAAGGTGTCAAAGCCCATGTTTTTCGCGCGCTCGATCACCCGGTGCAGCACACCGCGGGGATCACCCACAAAGGCGCTCCCGTCAGGATTGTGTACATCACAGATCAGGCGTGCCACTTTGCCGTACTCGGGCTGCCAGGGCAGCACCACGAAGCTGTTCAGATCCGGGTAGAGATACTGGTCAGACTCGTTGATGCGCACGAATCCCTCGATAGAAGAACCGTCAATGGCGATCTGGTTGCTGACAGCCTTCTCAATCTGAGATGCGGTGATAACCACATTCTTCAGCTGACCGAAAATATCCACAAACTGCATGCGGATAAAATCAATATGTTCTTCCTTTACGATGCGGATGATATCTTCCTTGGCATAACCCATGGTAAAAACCCCTTTCTCTCCCGCCCGCCGGCGGTGGGTAATAATTTCCCTTATAAAAAATAAGTATACACGATACAGTCCGGGTGTCAAGCAATTTCACCCAGTAAAGTGCATAAAATGCAGTCATAAACGACTCAGAAATTCCTCTAATATTGCAGCCAGCCTTTCGGCCCGGTTATCCTCGGGATGTTCCATCACATGCTCCAGCAGATACCGCTGTGCCGCGCCGATCTGCACCCCCTGCAATCCCATGCGGGCCAGGGCCCCCCCGGTCAGAGCCAGCTGTTCCACCCGGACACAGGGCTCCTTGTCCAGCACGCCTTCCAGACGGAGCAGCACCTCTGCCCCAGCCATGGCGGCAGCGGCACGGCAGCCGGCCGTCCCATATACGGCCAGCGCCCTGCGCCACCCCGCAGCATCCACCGGAATCCCCTGCTGCAAAAGTTCCCAACCAGATTCACAGGCACGGATAGTCGCTCCATCCAATTTCAGTGCACGCAAAAAGGTTCCTACCCGATCAACACACGCACCCGCCATCAGTCGGGCGCACAGCTCAGCCCAGCGCAGTTGCGGTTCGGCGGGCAGCTTTGACAGATGGCACAGATTCGCGGGGCATCCGTCTGCCCAGCGGACCATCAGCCCAAGGGCAAAGAACTGTTCCGCATACGCAGGCCTGTCCGAGCACAAAGTTTTTTCCACCTCTACCCGCACCCGCTCCGCTGCGATGTGTTCCGCTCCCCCGGCGCAGCTGCAGATAGCCGCTGCGGTTTCCTGTGTCAGTTCAAAGCCGAGCTGTGCCCCAAAACGCACCGCCCGGAACATGCGCAGGCCATCCTCCGCAAATCGGCAAACCGGTTCGCCCACACAGCGAATGATGCCCCTTTTCAAGTCCTCCTGCCCTCCAAAGGGATCAATAACCACCCCATCCCTCCCAAGGGCCATGGCATTGATGGTAAAATCCCGGCGGGAAAGGTCCTCCTTCAGCGTGGCGTCGAAGCGCACCTTATCCGGATGCCGTCCGTCCGAATAGCCGGTCTCCGCACGAAAGGTGGTCACTTCAAGGTGTTCATCTTCCAAAATCACTGTAACGGTTCCATGCTTTACACCGGTTGCAATTACATGTTCAAAAAGAACTGAAACTTGCTCCGGAAGCGCGTTGGTGGTCACATCCCAGTCTCCCGGAACGCGGCCCAGCAAAAGATCGCGGACACAGCCGCCCACAGGATACGCCTCAAACCCCGCCTGCCACAGCACTGCACAGCACCGTGCTGCACGGGGAGAAACCTGTTTCCAGAGCATGTTCTCACCTACCTTTGGTCTATTTTCCGTCTCGGCGGTCTATGATTTACTTGCCATCTTTCCGCAAGTGTACTATAATACTTTCGTTAATCTTGGCATCATTATAAACTGAAATGAAGGATGTGTAAACCACATGGTTTCTCATGACATCCATGAATATTTAAAACCCGGCCGCCGTGCTCATCTGGTGGGTGTGGGCGGTGTTTCTATGTCCCCTCTGGCCGAAGTGCTCCACGGAGCAGGGCTCACCATTACCGGCTCTGATATGCAGGAAAGCCGTACCGTTGCCCGTCTGCGCAGCGTAGGCATCCACGTGGTCATCGGCCATTTGGCCGAGAGTGTCCGGGGTGTCGACTGTGTCATCCGTACCGCCGCCGTCCACGATGACAACCCCGAGATTGCCGCCGCCCGTGCAGCGGGGATTCCGGTCTTTGAGCGGGCTCAGGCGTGGGGCGCGCTGATGCGCCACTACCGCAACGCTCTGTGCGTGGCCGGCACTCACGGAAAAACAACTGCCACCTCCATGTGCACTCACATCTTCATGGCGGCTCAGGCCGATCCGACTGTGATGATCGGTGGCACGTTACCCATGCTTGGTGTGGGTCACCGGGTGGGTCAGGGTGACACCATCATTATGGAGTCCTGCGAATACTGTGACTCTTTCCTCTCCTTCTTCCCCACCGTGGCCGTCATTCTGAATGTGGATGCCGACCATCTGGACTATTTCGAGGATCTGAACGCTGTGGAGCGCTCCTTCCGCGCTTTTGCTCGGCTGGTCCCCCTCACAGGGTATGTAGTGGCCAATGCAGAGGACAAGAACACTATGGACACACTGGCCAATCTGGATCGCTCCATTCTCACTTTTGGTGTGAATCAAGGCAATGTAAAGGCAAACAACCTTTCATGGGTGAGTGGAATGGGCGAGTTTGATATCACGGTAAATGACTCGTTTTACGCCCACGTGGCCCTTAAGGTACCCGGCCTCCACAATGTAAAAAACGCACTGGCCGCCGCCGCTGCTGCTTACGTGCTCAGCATCCCCGGCAATGCCGTGGAAGACGGCCTCGCCTCCTTTATCGGTGCCGGCCGCCGGTTTGAACACAAGGGAGAATTCAACGGCGCACAGATCTATGACGACTATGCCCATCACCCTAGCGAGCTTGAAGCCCTGCTGACCACCGCAAAGACGCTGGGCTATTCCAGGGTCATCTGCGCCTTCCAGCCTCACACCTATACCCGTACTAAGGAACTGTTCGATGAATTCGTCCGGGTACTGAAGCTGGCCGATGTGGCGGTGTTGGCCGAGATCTATGCTGCCCGGGAAAAGAACACCATCGGCATCTCCTCCCGGGATCTGACGAAACACATCCCCGGCTCCCGGTATTTTGCCACCCTGCCCGAGGTGACCGCAGCCCTGACCGAGCTAGCCCGTCCGGGCGACCTGATCCTCACCGTAGGCGCAGGTGATATCTATACGGTGGGAGAGGCTCTTGTTTCCCGCAAAAACTGAACAAACCCGGCATCTGATAACCAGATGCCGGGTTTTTGCATTTAATGATTGTGAGAGGTAACCGCCTCAAGGACGTTATAGCGATCCATGGGGAAGGGCTTGACCATAGTCAGAGCCTCCTCAATATCGATATCCACTACCTTACCGTCTTTGGTGGCGATCACACGGTTGGGATTTCCGTTCACCAGACACTGCACCGCCTGATAGCCCATACGCGTGGCCGTCTCGCGATCACGGGAAGATGGAGAGCCGCCGCGCTGTATATGGCCAAGCACAGTAACACGGGGATCCAAGCCAATCCCCGCCTTAATCTGAGCTGCAATGTCAAAGGCACTGCCGGCTCCTTCCGCCACCACCACCATGTAGTGGGTACGACCGGACAACCGGGCCTGCCGGATCTTTTCAATCACATCCCGCTCCAGATCCACGGTCCGCTCGGGAATCAGCACGGCGGTAGCACCGGTGGCAATGCCCACATACAGGGCCAGATATCCGGCCTGACGCCCCATGACCTCCACCAAAGAGCAGCGCTCGTGGGACTGCATGGTGTCACGCAGCATATCAATGGCATCCACCGCGGTGTTGCAGGCAGTGTCAAAGCCAATGGTATACTGAGAACAACCGATATCGTTATCAATAGTAGCAGGGATGCCCACCACGGGAATTCCGTGTCTGGCCAGGGCCAGCGCGCCGCGGAAGGTGCCATCGCCGCCAATGGCAACCACGCCGTCCAGGCCAAGCAGCTTGCATGTAGCTACCGCCTTGACCTGTCCTTCCTCGGTCATGAACTCTTCGCTACGGGCGGTATACAGCACCGTACCGCCTTTTTCAATAATGTGGCTGACACTGCCCGCATCCATGCGGATAAAATCTCCGCTGATCAGGCCGTTATAGCCCCGGCGAATTCCTACGCATTCCACCCCACAGCTCAGCGCGGTGCGAACCACAGCGCGGACGGCCGCATTCATTCCGGGTGCGTCTCCGCCGCTGGTAAGAATTCCGATTCGCTTGATTGTTTTCTCCATATGTGTTCCACTTCCTTGCCGGAATTAATTCGACTAACATTATGCCATTATTCCCCAGTCTCTGTCAATAAATCCCCGCCTGTTTCCTGTCCCGGGCAAAGAAAAAACTTTTTCCAAAAAAGCTGATTTTCCTGTTGACAGACTTCATTTCATCAAGTATAATAATCCCTGCCGCTTGAGATTGCGGGCAACAGGGGAGCATAGCTCAGCTGGTAGAGCGCATGCCTTACAAGCATGATGTCACAGGTTCGAGCCCTGTTGTTCCCACCACTTATCCTTTACCATCTGGCTCGGTAGTTCAGTTGGTTAGAACGCCGGCCTGTCACGCCGGAGGTCGAGGGTTCAAGTCCCTTCCGAGTCGCCATTTGCCTCTGTAGCTCAGTTGGTAGAGCAGAGGACTGAAAATCCTCGTGTCGTTGGTTCGATTCCGACCGGAGGCACCAACAACCAAAAGTCCTTGAGAGGGTCCCCCCTCTCAAGGCAATCTGCGAGTGTAGCTCATCTGGTAGAGCGCCACCTTGCCAAGGTGGAGGTAGCGAGTTCGAGCCTCGTCACTCGCTCCATTTTTTTGGAGCGGAACCCCGCTTCATATGGTGCCATAGCCAAGTGGTAAGGCAGAGCTCTGCAAAAGCTCCACCCCCAGTTCAAATCTGGGTGGCACCTCCACAAGTTGCTGCGAACGTTCTGTTCGCAGCAACTTTTTCTTTACACGGGAAAACGCCAGGCTGCATTCTGCCGCCTGGCGTTTATCATCGTTCCATCAACCAGCGTTCCATTCCTATCTTTTCGCATACAACTATCCTTTTCTGCCGGCAGAAGCGGTTGCTTTCTTTTCCAAAGGATGGTATGATGAACAGGCAGAAACCTGACATTTACATATAAGGGGAAATGAACCATGGATTACAAAAAACTGCAAAACGGCAGCGATATCCGCGGCGTGGCTCTGGAGGGTATCGAGGGCCAGCACGTCAACCTGACTGAGGAGGTCTGCCGCAACATCGGCCGGGGCTTCGCTCTGTGGCTGCGCGAGCGTCTGGGCAAGAATGAGCTGCGTGTCTGCGTGGGTCGCGACTCCCGTCTGTCCGGCCCCGCTCTGTCCGGCTGGATCTGCGATGCCATGGCCCAGCAGGGCATTCAGGTTACCGACATTGGCATGGCCTCCACCCCTGCCATGTTCATGAGCACCGTCACCGGAGACAAGCCCTATGATGCATCCGTGATGATTACCGCCAGCCACCTGCCCTTCAACCGCAACGGTTTCAAGTTCTTCACCCGTGACGGTGGTCTGGAAAAGCAGGACATCGCCGCCATCCTCGCCAACGCGGCCGGGAATCAGGTCACCGGTCTTGCCCCCGCCGAGGTGGAGTCCGGCGCTTTTATGGATGACTACGCCGCCATTCTGGTGGACAAGGTCCGCTCCGCCACCGGCGAGCAGCGTCCTCTGGACGGCTTCAAGGTCGTGGTGGACGCAGGCAACGGTGCAGGCGGCTTCTATGTCGAGAAGGTCCTGCAGCCTCTGGGCGCGGATACCACCGGCAGCCAGTTCCTTGATCCGGACGGCTCCTTCCCCAACCACATCCCCAACCCCGAGGATGCCACCGCCATGCAGGCCATTATGGATGCCGTAGCCGCTCAGAAGGCCGATCTGGGCATCATTTTCGACACCGACGTAGACCGCGCTGGCGCCGTGCTCTCCGACGGCAGCGAGCTCAACCGCAACCGCATCATTGCCATGCTGGCTGCCATCCTGCTGCGTGAGCATCCCGGTACTACCATCGTCACCGACTCCATCACCTCCACGGGCCTTGCCAAGTTTATCGCAGATAAGGGCGGTGTACACCACCGCTTCAAGCGCGGTTACCGCAACGTGATCAACGAGTCCATCCGATTGAACTCTGCCGGTCAGGACAGCCAGTTGGCCATCGAGACCTCCGGCCACGGCGCGCTGAAGGAGAACTACTTCCTGGACGACGGTGCGTATCTGGTTACCAAGCTGCTCATCGAGCTGGCCCGGGGCAAGAAGGAGGGCTACACGCTGGAGTCCCTCATCGCCGATCTGGCCGAGCCTGCCGAGAGCAAAGAGCTGCGCCTGAACATCATCCCCGAGGACTTCAAGACCTACGGCCAGAGCGTGCTGGACAGCCTGCAGGAGTATGCCGCCAAGCAACCCGGCTGGTCCATCGCCCCCAACAACTTCGAGGGTGTGCGTGTCAATCTGGATGCGGAACACGGAAACGGCTGGTTCCTGCTGCGCCTGTCTCTCCACGACCCCCTGCTACCTCTGAACATCGAGTCCGATGTTCCCGGCGGCGTGCTGACCATCGCCAGGGAGCTGGCCTGTTTCCTGCTGACCTGCGACGGTCTTGACACCGGTAAACTGGCCGAGTTCGTGGGCTAAACTGCATTCGTTTTATGCACACTCCCCACAGCGCAAAGTGCTGTGGGGAGTGATTTTTTGCCCGATTTGACAAGATGAAATTTTTTTCGTTTTTTCGCAAAAAAGCAGTTGACATTCTATAGGTCCTGTGGTAATATACATCTTGCGCTGAGCAACAGCGCTCCACTACCAAATGCGCGAGTGGTGGAATTGGTAGACTCGCTGGCTTCAGGTGCCAGTGCTCGCAAGGGCGTGTGGGTTCGACTCCCACCTCGCGCACCACGGGACATCCGAAAGGATGTCCCGTTTCTTTTTTCTGCATTAAGATTAAACCCTGCACCTCCTTCAGGAGGTGCAGGGTTTTTCAAATCGTTTGCCCTATCCGACGGTGTAGCTGCCACGGACAAGGACCTTCACCGTATTGGCGGTGGCCTTGATCCCCCGCCCGGTGATGGTGGACATGTACAGGTTGTTGGTAACCAGATCCTCCCCGTTGTTCAGAGAGCTTCCCGCCGTGGTGTTGATCAGCCCCGGGTTGGAGGGAGACACACACTGAGCGGTTCCGATGCGCAGCATCACCTCGCAACCGATGTCCATGTTCAGCTTCTGTCCCTTTTGCAGCGTGACCACGGTATAAACAGCGGCGTGCTGCCCGCTTTCCTCACCCACTATCTCCTCCATCTTTGCAGAATAATCCCGGATGGACTGGTCCAGCTTGTCCACAAGTTCCTGCTGGTGGGCCTCCGCTTTGCCGTCCACCTGCTCCAGAATGGCAGGAATCACAGTCTTGGTCAAATAGCTCAGGGTAATGAGAGGGTCAGCCTGTGTCCCTTCCCCGGCAGCCACCGACACGCCCACTGTCAGGCAAAGTGCAGCCAGCGCCGCAACACCCAAGCGAAAAATCCACTTTCTTCCTTTGTTCATGCTATGTACTCCTTTATATGCGGGGCGCCCCACGGGCGCCCCGGCGACTTTACACCAAGGTCTGGCCGGACAGGCCAAAGCTGACCGCGATGGCGTTGTCCACCTGCTTCATCACACGCTCATCCACCTTGCCCATATGCTCTCGCAGGCGGCGCTTATCCAGTGTGCGGATCTGCTCTAACAGGATCACAGAGTCCTTGGGCAGTCCGTAGCTCATGGCCGCCAGCGAAATATGAGTAGGCAACCGTGCTTTGCCGGTCTGTGAAGTGATGGCCGCAGCAATGACTGTGGGGCTGTGCCTGTTTCCGGTATCGTTCTGAACGATCAGCACCGGACGCACGCCGCCCTGCTCGCTGCCCACCACCGGGCTAAGATCGGCATAAAAGATGTCGCCCCGTTTCACACTGTTATCCACATTCTTCACACTCCGCCGGAAAATAGTACGCGTTACCGGAAATCTCCTATGTAACGCAGCACTATGATTTTCCCACGGGGCGGCCCGGATTATACCGTCCGAAAAAATTTACCTGCTGCCGCCCCCGCCCGGCGACGGGGCATTCAAACCCCGCTGCTCCGTGTCATTCTATTCCACAGGCGGCAACAACGTTCAGGGCTGCCAGATTCGGGGCACTCGGGGCAGCATGTCGCACAGCAGTTCGTAGGAAATGGTGCCCAGCAGCTCGGCCGCTTCCTCCAGCGGATTGTCCTCACCAAACACAGTGGCCACGCTGCCCACCCTTACGTCAGGCAGGTCTGTAACATCCACCATGCACATATCCATGCAGATCCGGCCCAAAATCGGAGCCTTATTCCCATCAAAGTCCACACAGAAACGATTGGACAGCGCCCGGTGGAAGCCGTCCCCATATCCCAGCGGAAGCACCGCCACTCGGCTGTCCCGCTTCAGAATGTGTGTACCTCCATAGCTCACCGGCACACCTTGAGGCAGTTGGCGCACCGCACTCACCCGGGCATGCATGGACATGACCGGCACAAGTCCCGGCCCGTCCAGTCCGCAGCAACTCGGATCGGGATAGTGTCCGTAAAGGGCAATACCCGGACGAATCATATCCAGATGGGTACAGGGATATTTTAATGCAGCGGCGCTGGCTGCGCAATGGCGAATTTCAAAATTCAGGCCGTATTCTTTTTCCAGTATATCCAGCGTATCCAGAAAACGGGTAAACTGGAGCATGGTATACTCCTCGTCCCCGTCTGCGTTGGCAAAGTGGGTGAAGATGCCCTCATGCTCCAAATGGGGCAAGGCACAGACCTCAGCGGCCTCTTTTGCCGTCTGAGCGGGATCATAGCCCAAAAAGCCGATCCGACCCATACCCGTATCCAGCTTGACGTGGACGCGGGCCGTCTTGCCCAGTTCTCCGGCCGCATGGGACAGAGCCTGCCCCAATTCCAAGCTGGAAACCGCCTGAGTGATGTCATACTCCACCACCTGCCGGGCAAACTCTGCAGGTGTGATTCCCAAAATCAGGATTGGCGCCGTGATCCCGGCCCAACGCAATTCCACGGCTTCCGGCAGGCAGGCCACGGCCAGCATTTCACAGCCCAGCCTTTCCAGCCTGCGAGCCACCTCCAACGCTCCGTGTCCGTAAGCGTCGGCCTTGACCACGCCCAAAAGGCGGCATCCGAGGGGCACCATCCCCCGCAGGGTTCGATAATTATGTTCCAGTGCCCCGGCAGACAGTTCCACCCACGCCC
Organism: Oscillospiraceae bacterium; assembly: GCA_015068065.1. Lineage (GTDB taxonomy): Bacteria > Bacillota > Clostridia > Oscillospirales > Oscillospiraceae > Lawsonibacter. The sequence goes on from SVLE01000002.1 coordinate 23,907, forward strand.
GTTGTTTTTCCCAATCCATGTTTTTCCTCTTCTCTTTTGTACTTCAAGTTAAGTCAAATTTCCCAAATTCACACAAAATCACCCGGTATCCATCCTGCAGGATTTCTCCCTGCACCAACGCATGGGTCTGCACATCAAACCACAGCACAGTTTCTCTCCCCTGCCCGGCAGGCACTTCGGGCTGTCGGCACAAAACCCGCAGCACTTCCCGTTCTCCCATTGTTTCCCGGGTACAACTGTCCATAAAGCCGGAACGCGCGCTTTCCAACAGGGCAAAAACCGCACCCAAGGGCGTCAGCCCGTCCTCTCCAAGCGGTCCTGTTTCCAGAACAGCGCCATCATACTCCAGCTGTGTTTGTGCCCCGCTGCTGCGGACAGTCAGCCCGGCAACTTCCTCCGGTGCGGTCAGCGTGAGTACGCTCTGCCCGTCCGTAAGCGTCACATCCGCCTTATAAGTATACACCCGCTGTCCATAGTCCGCCACCAGCTTCACTTGGGCAACACAACCTGCCGCAGAAAGATACTCGCCGCGGACGGTCAGTGCCAGCCCTTCAGAACCTTTTTCTCCCCCCGCTCCGCCGCAGGCGGACAGCAGAAGGGTCATCATCAGTACGCACATCACACACGTTTTGCGCACAGCAGTTTCCTCCGTTATTCACTCAGTTCCATCAGCGCCCGGGGCAAAAAGTCCAGCAGTTCTGTGGGTGTCATGGCATACTCCCCCAACTCACCGGCTGCAAAATCTCCTGCCCGACCGTGAAGCCATACAGCCATAGCCGCACTCTCAGCCGCAGGAAAGCCCTGCCCGATCAGGGAGAGGATCATGCCTGCAAGCACATCGCCGCTGCCTCCCTTTGCCATGCCGGGGTTGCCACTGGTATTGACCCACACCCGGCCGTCCGGCGCAGCAGTAACCGTCTGGTATCCCTTCAGCACCACCACGCACCCATATTCTTCGGCGAAGGCCCGTGCCGCCCCGATTCGATCCGAAACAGGCAGTGGTTGCCCGGTCAGCCGGGCAAATTCTCCCTCATGGGGTGTAATGACCGTGGGTGCGGTGCGCCCGGTCAGCAGCCCGGTCCTCCCCTGCAGCACATTCAGCCCATCCGCGTCCAGCACAAGGGGGATCTCCAGACGTGAAACAAGGTCATGCACCAGTCCCCACGCCCGGTCAGACTGTCCAAGACCCGGTCCGATGAGGGCTGCATCACAGGCCGATATCCGTTCATAAACCTTATTTTTGTCCTCATCCAGCGGGTGCGGCATAGCCTCGTTACATTTAACCGCCACCACGCTCCAGATGGCTTCCGGCACGCCCAGAAATACAAGACCGGACCCGGTGCGCACCGCGGCATTGGCCGCAAAGACAGGCGCGCCTGTATAGCCCACACTGCCGCCCAGCACGTAGACCCGGCCGAAGTCACCTTTATGGGCCTGCCGCGCCCTGACAGGCAGACGGAAGGTATGTTCATTCACCTGCACGATACTCATACCACACCCCCTCTCTTTTTGTTATCATACCACAATCCGGCATAAATGTCACCCGCCAAAACACAGCCGCACCGCCCATGCTGCTGCCATAAAGCCCGCAAGGTCGGCACACAGGGCTGCCGGCACCGCATAGCGGGTTTTCGTGATCCCAACCGCACCGAAATAAACGGCGATGGTATAGAACGTAGTCTCCGTAGACCCAAGCATCACCGCCGCCACCCGGCCGATATAGGAATCCGGACCGTAAGCGGAAATCAATTCCGACCCCACCCCCAGCGCTGCACTGCCGCTCACGGGCCGGACCAGCATCAATGCCACCGTCTCCGGTGGGATTCCAAGGTGCTCCAGAACAGGCGCCAACAGGTGCGCGGCAAGCTCCAGCGCCCCGGAGGCCCGCAGCATATACACCGCCGTCAGCAGCGCAATTAGGGAAGGCACGATGCGCATCAGGGTGTTCAAGCCCTCCCCTGCCCCATGGACCAGCGCTGTATATACATCCACCCTCCGACTTATGGCGTACAGAGAAACGGCAGCGATCACAAAGGGTACTAGCATGGTATAAAAAAGTTCCACACTCAATCCCTCCAGATCCGTGCGCAGATTTTTGCAGCGGTGATTCCCACACCCACCGAAACAGCAGAAGCCAACCACACCGCGGGCAGGATGTCAAAGGGGGTATTGCTGCCCGCAGCTGCCCGTACCGTAGCCACCGTTGTGGGAATCAGCTGGATGGATGCCGTATTGCACACCACCAACATGCAAAGGCTATCACTTGCCACCGTACCGCTCCTTCGGCTCATCCGCCGGGCCGCCTCCAGCCCCAGCGGTGTCGCCGCATTTCCCAGCCCCAACAGATTGGCCGATACATTGGCAGATATACTGTCCATCACGCCTCGGTCATCTGCCACATCGGGATACAGCCGTTTCAGAACAGGCCGCAGCAGCCGGGACAGTTTCTCCGCCAGCCCCGCACAGCGCATGATCTCCATGATTCCCGTCCACAGGCACATCATCCCGGCGATGGAAAGGCACAGCTCCACCGCCGCTCCCGTTCCCTCCACCGCCGCTGCGGCCACCTGCGCCCCCCTGCCTGTGGCAAGGCCGCACAGGATGGACACTACTACCATCCCTGTCCAGATCACTGACATGGTCATCGCCCGCACCCCCTCTCCATACACACATATGGGTGCGACCGAAAAAACATGCTCTGCCTGTCTGTTTCTCTTCCGGTTTTTCCAGTTTTTTACATATACTTCCATATTTTTAATATTGCTGACAAAATTTTCATTTTTTCCCGTTGACATCCAGTTTTGGAACTGTATAATGAAGGCACAGTGGCTCTATGTCTGATTTACATACAGAAAGGATCGATTGAATTGAAATCAACCGGTATTGTGAGAAAAGTGGATGAGCTTGGCCGTATCGTCCTTCCCATTGAACTGCGGCATACGCTGGATATCGAGCCGAAGGACGCTCTGGAAATCTACGTGGACGGCAACACCATCATGCTGCGCAAGTATCAGCCGGCCTGTATTTTCTGTGATGATGCAAAGGATGTGCGCCTGTTTCGCGGTAAAAACGTGTGTGTAAACTGCATCAAAGATCTGAACAAGGACATCTGAACCGACAAAAAAGGAGAACGGCATTGCCGTTCTCCTTTTTTATTCTTAAAGCTTCTTCCCCTTGTAGGTCAGCCCGCTGTAGCGGGTGACCGGGTCAATGCGCACGTTCTTCTCTCGAATCTCATAGTGCAGGTGATTACCGGTAGAACGACCTGTGGTGCCCACATAGCCCAGCACCTGTCCCTGCTTGACTACATCTCCCGCCTTGACCGCCCGGGAGTTCATATGGGCGTAGAGGGTGGTGTTTCCGTTGCCGTGATCCACCACCACGTAGTTGCCGTAGCCGCCCTTGTTATAGGCAGAGGTCAGCACCACGCCGCTCTTTGCTGACAGGATCTTGACCCCTTTGGGGGCGGGTACGTCGATGCCGGAGTGGGTGGCAGGCTTGCCGGTAAAGGGATCCTTACGTCCGGCAAACAAAGAGGATAGATTGGTGTAATCAGGCAAAGGCCACTTGTAGCCCGACTCACTGGTGATCTTTTTCCCCTGAGCTTCCAGCTGAGCCGCCAATTCCCTCTGCTTGCGGGCAATTTCCTCGTCCATCTTCTTGGCCAGAGCTTCCAGTTCCTTCACCGAATGCTCCACTTGCTTTTTTTCCTTGTTGATCTGGGCGATAAGCTTGTCCACTTCCGCTTCCCGGCTCTCCAGCTCCTTGCGCGCGGCCACCTGCTTATCCTTAGCTGTCTGCTGCTCAACACGGGCCTGTTCCAGCTGCGTTTTGTCCTCCTGCAGCTGCCGGCGGGTGGTAGCCAAACTGTCCATCACGGCGTTGTCATACTCCATGATCTCGTCCACCATGATCAGCCGGTCCAGCAGGTCGGAAAAGCTGGCCGCGTTGAAGAGGATAGCCCAATAGTTGACGTCGCCCTCCTCCTCCATATAGCGCACCCGCTGGCAGAACAGCTCGTACAGCTTTGCCTCCTCCTGCTCGGTCTCGGCGATACCGGACTGGGCCTGTGCGATCAGTTCGTCATATTTTCCAATTTGTTGATTGATGTTGCCGATCTCGGACTGGATCACATCCACCTGCTGCTCCAACAGTTCTTTCTGATCCATGGCCTTATTCTTGTCAGCGGCGATGGCCTTGAGTTGCTTTTGCAGCTCGGCCTTCTGCCTGTCCAGATCGCCGGCGTCCGCCTTCAGGCTGTCGATCTCCGCCTGTGTGACTGCCATCACATCCGGCGAAATGACCATTGGCAGCGGCATCAGCATGGCCAGCGCCAACAGCACGCTCAGTATCCGTCCAAGCAATGCCGTACATCCGTTTCTTTTACCCATGGGCGCCCCCTTACAGCACACTCAGAGCCTGGAGAACGATGGGTAGCACCATCAGCAGTGCCAGCAGCCCGGCCATAACGGCCATAAAGATTTTCTGTCTCTTCTGTCTCTTGCTCATGTTCAGTCACCTCGTTCTATCAAACCTGCAGGAATTTGCGAATTGCCATCAAAGAGCCGCCTACGCCGATCACAAAGCCGGAAGCAGCAAAGATGGCCAGGATCCGTTTGGCCATGTTGGCATAGGGAATGATAACTACAAGGCTCATCCCGTTTGCCTCGATCACAAAATTACACACCAGCTGATAAATACCCCACTGGAAGAAGAATGCCAACACCGCGCCTGTCATGCCCAGAATTAGACCTTCGAACACGAAGGGCCAGCGCACAAAGGCATTGGTTGCACCGCACATCTTCATAATGGCAATTTCCTCCCGGCGGTGGAAGGTGGCCAGCTTGATGGTGTTGGAGATGATAAACAGAGAGATGATCATCAGGATCCCGATCAACACCACTGCCACGCCGGTGGCAATATTACGCAGCAACACAAAGCCTTGAGCCACCTTCAGCATCACGCTGATTTTGGCGATCCCGGCCACTTTTTCCACCAAATCCACCGTCTTGGACATGTCCTCAATGTCCTCCACATGGATACGGTAACGGTCACGCAGCACACTGGCCGGCAGATTGGACAGCAGTTCGTTCTCCTCACGGCCCTGCAAAAAGTCCTCCAGCGCCTGCTCCCGGGTAACAAAGGTAGCCGAGGCCACATTGTCCAATGCAGCAAGCTGCCCCTCCAGTTCCCGTGCCTGTTCCTGCGTGTAGCTTTCATCCACATAAGCAAGAAACTCGTTTTCTTTTTCCAGTTCGCCCAGCATGTGCTCCAGATTGACCGCCAGCAAAGTAAACGTTCCCATGATAAGCAGGCAGGCCACGATCATGCACACGGCGGCAAAGGACATAAAGCCGTGGCTGAACACATTGTGGAAGCCTTCGGTGATATAATATCCGGAATTAAGTCGTCTGGCCATTGTAATACCCGCCTGTCTCGTCGCTGATAATGCGTCCGTTCTCTATGGCCACAACCCGCTTGGCAAAGCGGTTGACCAGTGCTTTTTCATGGGTGACCACAAGCACAGTGGTCCCCAGTCCGTTGATCCGTTCCAGCAGAGTCATGATTTCCAAAGAGCGCTGGGGATCAAGATTTCCCGTAGGCTCGTCGGCAATAATCATACTGGGGTTGTTCACCAGCGCTCGGGCAATGGCCACACGCTGCTGCTCACCGCCGGACAGTTCTGACGGATAGTGATCCGCCTTTTTCTCCAGCCCCACCAATTCCAGCACGTAGGGGATGCGTCGGCGGATCTCCCGGTTGGAGGCCCCCACCGCCCGCATGACAAAGGCCAGATTCTCCCACACCGTCTTCTTGTCGATCAGCCGGAAATCCTGAAAAATGATTCCCAGCGTCCGGCGCATATAAGGCACCTGACCGGGCCGAATGTTGTTCAGGTTGTACCCGTTTACCATAAGGCGGCCTTCGGTGGGTGCGATCTCCGCAGTGATCAGCTTGATGATGGTGGACTTTCCGGAGCCGGAGGCCCCCACCAAAAAGACAAACTCACCGTCATCAATGCGCATATCCACACCCTTCAGCGCTTTGGTGCCGTTGTCATATTCCTTTTCAATGTCAATCAGCCGAATCATGTGTTTCCTCACTTAATCCTTGTATTTTACACAGGCCCGAAGCAAACCGGCCTGTACGCATTCCTTTTTTCAGTTTAGCATATTTCCTATGTTATGTAAATGACAACTTTGGTGAAAACGCCCTGTTTTCCCCCATGGTCCGCCAACACCGCGCCCGTTTATTTGTAATTATTTTGTAACTTTTGTAATTTTATTGTAACTCTCCTTTTCCTCTTTTTCAACCCCTTTTACACAAAAAACTGCCGCCCGCCAGATTCCCGCAAAACGACAAAGCCGACCTGTGCTCCTGCCACAGATCGGCTTTGTCATACACTGAAGTATGTCATTTTTTCGCAATTACAATTGGCTGGTAAAAACCTGTTTCTTCCGGAAACTTCCACACTACTTCGCTGCAACCGTTGGCAATAAGCATGTTCGTCAGTTCTTCCCTGCGCGTTGCCCTGTACTCACATTCAAACTTACTAATTTGCAGCACTTCTTCATCGTCAATGATATACTGGACCAGTTTGTAGTGATCCCCCTCCCAGTTCCACGTCTGGAACGATACTCGCTGTCCCTTATCTGTCTTATGGATGTAGGGGGGAGAATATGGCGGCTTGTTCGCAAGCAGAGCGTCATAATCCCTGATGCTGGCAATAAATATGCCGCCTGTCACCACGCGGCTTGTAATGCTTTTAACCGCCGCTTCCAGATTGTCCTTTGACAGCATGTGTGGCAGAGCATTATCCATAGCGATTACAATGTCAAACTGCTCGGAAAAGGTTTCGGACAGTGTTCGAAAATCCGCATGTTCAAACCGAATCGTTACAGCACTCTCTTCAGCTCGTTCTTTTGCCTGTGCAAGCTCCCCGTCGCTAACATCCGAAGCAGTTACATGATACCCAAGCAACGCAAGCCCAATAGCCTGCGTTCCGATGCCGCAAGCGCAATCAAGGATTCGGGCGGTATCGCCAAAGCCGTGATCCCGAAAAAGTCTGTCCAAAATAACAGCCTGCTCCCGTGTTGTGGATTTCCAATCAAGAAAAAGCTTGTCGTATTGGCACGCCAACTTATCATAAAAAGCCTGTATGATATCCATCGTGACATCCTCCCTCAACCACAGCATTATTTGGCAAAACAGGCGCAGCAGATCGGTCTGCTGCGCCTGCAAAGAATTCTAATTACGTTCAGGACTCGATTCCCCGGGAGATGAGGTACTTTTTGACCATGAGGGCCACTTTAAACGTGATGGCGTCATCAAACTCTCTCAAATCAAGGCCGGTGAGCTTCTTGATCTTCTCCAGTCGGTAAACCAGCGTATTCCGGTGAACAAACAGCTTTCGGGCCGTTTCGGACACGTTGAGGTTGTTCTCGAAGAATTTATTGATGGTGAGCAGAGTCTCCTGATCCAGCGCATCAATGGGGTTCTTCTTGAACACTTCCTGCAGGAACATCTGGCAAAGAGTGGTGGGCAGCTGATAGATCAGGCGGCCGATACCCAGATTTTCATAGTTGATGATGAGTTTTTCCGTGTCAAACACCTTTCCCACATCGATGGCCACACCGGCCTCCTTATAGGCACGGGCCAGATCACGGATGTGGTTGACCACAGTGCCGATACCAATGACCACCTTGATATTCAGTTCCTGTGCCACGGCGTCGGCAATCTGCTTTGCGATCTTATGCAGATCTCTGCTGTCCGCTCCCTCGGGCATCTGCTTGATCAGTGCCACGTCCGTCTCACTGATAGACAGAACAAAGTCCGTCTGCTTATCAGGAAACAGGTTTTGAATCACGTCAATGATTGCAATATCAGCGGGGTCCAGCTGGCGTACCAGAAATGCGGCACGGGGTGCCTCAGAAACGAAGTGCAGTTCCTTGGCTCGGGTATAAATATCCCCCAGCAGGATGTTATCGGAAATAATATTCTTGACAAAGGTAGCTTTGTCGTGCTTTTCCTCGTAATAGGACTTTGCACCGTTAAAGGCCACAGCAGCCATAGCACACAGGGATGCAGCCTGCTCGTCATCGCCCTGGACAAACGCAGCATAATCAAACTGCGCACCCAAACCGGCCAGTGGTTTGAAGCACTTTCCATCATAATGGGCCGCACCCGCTCCGGCGAGATTTACTGCATTGACCGCACCGGACCACTGTTCGCCCATCCAGGCCAGTTCACTGCAGGCAACAACATTGCCCTCCGCATCGATCACGCCCACGGCACGGTCTATGTTCTCTTTCATCTGAAGTACCAGTCCCTGAAAAATCCGGTTGGCCACAATGATCCCCTCCTGTTTTTTGTCGCTGTAAGACTTATTATAAGCGGACGCCTAGTCTTTTTGCAAGAGTTTTTTTCGTTTTTTTGTGGAAAATGCCGAAACACCTCATTTGCCATCCAATTCTGCCCGACCCAGCGCCTCCAACTCTCCCGCAGTCAGTTGCCGCCACTGGCCGGGAGCCAGTGCCTCGTCCAGCTTCAGCGGTCCCATGGACAGCCGCTTCAGATATTCCACCGGCTTACCCCGAAAGGCCAGCATTCGCTTGACCTGATGAAACTTTCCTTCCCGCAGGGTGACAAGGCAGCTACTTCCGTCTCCCAGCGGCTCCAGACCTGCCGGCATGCATTCCAGCCCGTCATCCAGAACCATGCCCTGTGCAAAGGCACTGACATCCGTCTGCTCCACCCGGCCCGTCACCCGAGCCAGATACACCTTGTCCACGTGACTTTTGGGTGCCAACAACCGATGGGCCAGATCTCCATCATTTGTGAGCAGCAGCAGTCCCTCTGTATCCTTGTCCAGACGCCCCACAGGAAACAGTCCCTGTTTTTGATAGTGCTCCGGCAGCAGGTCCAGCACCGTCTTCTGTCGTTTATCCTCCGTGGCAGACAGTAAGCCTGCCGGTTTATTCATCATCAGCCAGGTGAATTTTTGGCAGCACACCGCCACTCCGTCTACAAAAATATCATCACTCAGTTCAAACTTTTCTTCCGACCGCAGAACCTGTCTGCCTGCGGCAGTCACCCGTCCCTGGCGGACCAATTCCTTTACATCCTTCCGACTCCAGCGCCCTGTGGAAGCCAACAACTTGTCCAGTCGTTCCATGTTACCGCCCCTTTCTCTGCATTCTTTTTTAACATTGTAACATATCCGGCGGAAAATGGACATACAAATGAACAGGATCAAACCGGAAGGAGAAATGCACTGTGCTGATCATGGCAACAAAGCTTCCCCGGCGCAAGCTTGCCCTGTGGGCTCTGGCCGCCGCCGCCCTGTGCTGCTGCGCTTTACTCGTAAATATCGATGCTTTGCGAATGTCCCGGGGAGTGGAAACCGCCGCTGTCAGTCCCAAAGGCATCAAAACCAACGAGGACAGGGTCGCTTATCTGCAAGAATATGGATGGCAGGTAAAGGAACAGCCTATTGCCACACAGGAACTGATCATCCCGGACTCTTTTGACGAAAGTTACGCAGAATACCTCACATTACAGGAGCAACAGGGCTTTGACCTTGAAAAACATACCGGGAAGCGGGTCAAACGCTATACCTATGAGATCACCAACTACCCAACAGGCGAGCAGGGCGTGCAGGTCAACCTGCTGATTTATAAAAACACTGTGATTGGCGGCGAGGTACTTTCCGCCCGGCTGGACGGTTTTCTGCACGGCCTGCCCATGCCCGAGTGAGCAGAAAAAATCCCGGAGAAGCAGCTGCTTCTCCGGGATTTTTTACGCTTATTTTACCACATGAACATTCAAATGGTCATAGGTCATCTCGATGCCCGCCGCATCAAAGGCAGGCTTCATAGCATCCATCAAATCAAAATAGATCCCCCAGTAATCCCCGGCAGCGCACCACACGCGCAGGGTATATTCAATGCTGCTGTTGCCGTAGTTGCTCACCCGCAGGAAAGGTTCAGGCTCACCGTGGATCCGTTTATCACGCTTTACCAGCTTCAGGATGGTATCCTTCACCGTCTGAATGGGCGCATCGTAGGATGCGGTCACCTTCAATTCCACACGACGGGTCTCCCGCCCGTTATAGTTGACGATGCGGGCGGCAGCGATGTCGCTGTTGGGCACATGGATCACCTTGTTATCCGGAGTTACCAGGACGGTATAGGCCAGACCAATGTGATGGACCGTTCCGCTGTTGGCTCCCGCCTCCACAAAGTCTCCTGCAGCAAAGGGCTTTGTGATCAGCAGCTGAATGCCGCCGGCCAGATTGGCCAGCGTGTTCTGCAGTGCCAGAGAGACTGCCAGCCCTGCCACGCTCAGCAGAGCCACAAGGCTGGTTACGTCCACGCCCAGTGTACTGAGCACAATAAGCACTGCCACGAAATAGATGACCACCCGGAGCATGGAATTGATAAAGCCGCTCAGAGTGCTTTCCAATCGGCTCTTTTCCAGCACGCGGGTGATGATACCGCAAATCACCTTCACCGCCACCAGACAAATCAGTATGGTAAACAAAACCTTAATGATCATGGTCACGGAAATATTCAGAGTAAAGGAACTCAGCACGCCGCCCACGGTGCTGACGGCCTGGTCTGCTGTCATGTTTATTTCTCCTTTTCCATTTTGTATTATTCTTCCTCCACGTGCCGCTTGATGCACGCAAATGTCTCTGTACTCAGCGCATGCTCCATCCGACAGGCATCATTGGCGGCCACCTCCGGGCTGACCCCAATAGAGGTAAGCCACCGGGTGAGCAGCTTGTGCCGCTCGTACATGGTCCGTGCCACCCGCTCCCCTTCCTCAGTCAGGGTGATGGCACCGGAGCGCTCCATCTCGATGTATCCGTCCGCGCGCAGGATGGACATGGCACGACTGATGGACGGTTTGGAGTAGCCCAGCCGCTGAGCAACATCCACTGAGCGCACTGCGCCCTTTTCCTGTCGCAGGACCAGAATGGTCTCCAGATAATCTTCTCCGGACTGATGCAGATGCATGAACACACCTCAAAACCTTAAAGAATGGGATTATTATATCATGTAACGCCGGCCCATGCAAGAATTCTTACACCGGCTTGCCGGCCAGCACTTCAAGAAAGTCCCGGTAGTTGTCTTTCAGTAGTTTGGGCGTATCCAGACCATAGGGACATTTGGCGCTGCACGCACCGCAGTTCAGGCACTTTTCGATTTTCTTCATGCGCTCCTGCCCTTTTTCGTCCGTCCACGCGGCAGTGGGCGCACGTCGGATCATCAGGGACATTCGGGCACAGTTGTTGATCTCGATACCCATCGGGCAAGGCATACAGTAGCCGCAGCCACGGCAGAATTCCCCCTGCAACTGGGTCCGGTCCCGCTCAACCACCGCCGTCAGTTCATCATTGAGTACAGGGGGCCGGCTCACAAAGGAGAGAAACTCATCCAGCTCACTTTCCCGCTGCACGCCCCAGATGGGCAGCACATGCTCATACTGATTCAGCCATGCGGCACAGGCCGCGGCATTGGTCAGCAGCCCGCCGGACAGGGCCTTCATGGCAATAAAACCCATATTTGCCTCTTTACAGGCCTGTACCACTTCCATATCCTTTTCGTTGGCCAGATAGCAGAAGGGAAACTGCAGCGTTTCATACAATCCGGACTCAACAGCCTCCAGCGCTACCTCAAATCTGTGGGTGGTGATGCCGATGTGTCGGATCTTTCCCCGCTCCTTGGCCTCCAGTGCTGCCTCATACAGGCCGCTCCCGTCTCCCGGTCTGATGCACCGGGTGGCCTGATGGAACTGGTACAGGTCAATATAGTCCGTGCGCAGATTGCGCAGGCTTTGGGTCAGATGCTTCTTCAGCTCATCACCCGTCTTTGCGTGGCTCTTTGTGGCGATATAAAGCTGATGTCGAACGCCTTCAAAGGCCTCGCCCACCTTCTCCTCGCTGTCGGAATACATGCGGGCAGTGTCGAAAAAGCGCATACCGCCCGCAAAAGCCTTGCGCAGCAGGTGCACCGCCTCCTCCTTTGGAATGCGCTGAATAGGCAGGCATCCAAAGGCATTCTTTTCCACGGTGATTCCGGTCGTTCCCAAGGTCACAACGGACATGCCGTTTCCTCCTCTCCAATTACAAGTTTCCCCGCCGCGTTTGCGGCGGGGAAACGATTGTATTACATGGTCTTGAGCTGCTCCTCCAGCTTGGCAACCAGTTCGGCCAGCTTTCCGGCGCGCTCCTTCTCAGCCTCCACCACATTGGCGGGAGCCTTGTTCACAAATCCGGGATTGGACAGCTTAGCGTTCAGCTTGGCAAGCTCGTCGGAATTCTTCTTCAGTTCCTTCTGGATTCGAGCCTTCTCCTTTTCCAGATCCACCAGCTCACCCATGGGGATGAACAGCTGAGCCACGTGGGTGACGATGACCACCTGACCGGCGGCATCGGGAGCCTGGTCGGCAGGGACGATGGACACCTCGCTGGCGTAACCCAGTCGTTTCAGGAAGGGAATGCCGGCAGCAAACACATCCTGCTGGGCTGTAGCCACAGTGAGCTGAGCCTTCTTGGAGGGGGGCACATTCATCTCGGCGCGGCGGGTACGGATGGCTCGGATGGCGTCCATGACCAGCTCCAGTGCCTTCTCCTCCTCTGCAAAGGCCAGATCCTCGCGGTACTCGGGCCACTGCTGCAGCATGAGGAAGTCACCCTCGTGGGGCAGAGCCTGCCAGATCTCCTCGGTGATGAAAGGCATGAAGGGATGCAGCAGCTTCAGGATCTGGGTCAGCACGTAGCACAGCACCTGCTGAGCGCGGACCTTGCTGTCCTCGTCCTCGCCCTGCAGGCGGGACTTGGTCAGCTCGATATACCAGTCGCAGTAGCTGTCCCAGATGAAGTCGTACACCTTCTGAGCGGCCACGCCCAGCTCGTACTTATCCATATTCTCCGTTACATCGGGGATCAGGCTGTTCAGCTTGGACAGGATCCACTTATCCTCCAGCTCCAGCTTCTCGGGCAGCTCGCACTTGTCGATGGTCAGGTTCATCATCAGGAAGCGGCTGGCGTTCCAAATCTTGTTGGCAAAGTTGCGCATGGCCTCACACCGCTCGGTGTAGAAGCGCATATCGTTGCCTGGGCTGTTGCCGGTAACCAGATTGAAGCGCAGGGCGTCCGCGCCATAGGTCTCGGCGATCTCCAGGGGGTCAATGCCGTTGCCCAGAGACTTGGACATCTTGCGGCCCTTGTCGTCACGGACCAGACCGTGGATAAATACAGTGTGGAAGGGAGGCATCTTGGTCTGCTCACAGGCGGAGAAGATCATACGGGCCACCCAGAAGAAGATGATGTCATAGCCGGTGACCAGCACATCGGTGGGGTAGAAGTACTTCAGATCCTCGCTGTCCTCGGGCCAGCCCAGAGTGGAGAAAGGCCACAGAGCGGAGGAGAACCAGGTATCCAGCACATCGGGGTCGCGCTCGATGTTCTTGGAGTGGCAGTGGGCGCACTCGGTGGCATCTTCGCGGCTGACGGTCATCTTGCCACAGTCGGCACAGTACCACACGGGGATCTGGTGACCCCACCACAACTGACGGGAAATACACCAGTCGTGGACGTTTTCCATCCAGTTCAGATAGGTCTTGGAGAAGCGGTCGGGAACGAACTTGGTCTCTCCCTCGGCTACCACGCGGATGGCCTCCTTGGCCAGAGGCTCCATCTTCACGAACCATTGGGCGGAGATGATGGGCTCCACGTCGGTGGAGCAGCGATAGCAGGTGCCCACGTTGTGGGAGTAGTCCTCGATCTTCTCCATCAGGCCCAGGCGTTCCATCTCGGCGATGACCGCCTTACGGGCCTCGTAGCGGTCCATGCCCTCGAACATGCCGCCCTCGGCGTTGACCACGCCGTTGTCGTCCAGCACGCGGATGGTGTCCAGATTGTGGCGCAGGCCCACCTCGAAGTCGTTGGGGTCGTGGGCGGGGGTCATCTTCACACAGCCGGAACCGAAGTCCATCTCCACATACTCGTCGGCCACGATGGGGATCTCACGGTTCATGATGGGCAGCAGGACCTTCTTTCCCACCAGATGCTGATAACGCTCGTCGTTGGGGTTCACGGCCACGCCGGTGTCGCCCATCATGGTCTCGGGACGGGTGGTAGCCACCACCAGATAGCCAGAGCCGTCGGCCAGAGGATAGCGCATGTGCCACATGTGACCGGGCTTATCCTTGTACTCCACCTCGGCATCGGACAGAGCGGTGGTACACTTGGGGCACCAGTTGATGATGCGGCTGCCCTTATAGATCAGGCCCTTTTCATACAGGGACACGAACACCTCGCGCACGGCCTTGGAGCAGCCCTCGTCCATGGTGAAACGGGAGCGATCCCAGTCGCAGGAGGCGCCCATCTTCTTCTGCTGGGCCACGATGCGGTTGCCATACTTGTTCTTCCAGTCCCACACACGCTCCAGGAACTTGTCACGGCCCAAATCATAGCGGGTCAGACCCTCCTCCACGCGCAGGGCCTCCTCCACCTTAATCTGGGTAGCAATGCCGGCGTGGTCGGTTCCGGGCACCCACAGGGCGGCGTAGCCCTGCATGCGCTTAAAGCGGATCAGGATATCCTGCAGGGCACAGTCCATGGCATGACCCATGTGCAGCTGACCGGTAACGTTGGGAGGGGGCATAACGATGGTAAAGGGCTTCTTGGCCGGGTCGCGGTGACCCTTGAAGCAGCCGTTCTTCTCCCAGGCTTCGTAGATACGGGATTCCACTTCCTGAGGTTCATAAACCTTGGGCAGTTCTTTCATTTGTAATACACTCCTTTTCGGGGCACAAAAAATCGCCCCAAGCAATTTGCTCAGGGCGAATTATAAAATCCGCGGTACCACCTGAATTTCTCCTTACGGAGACACTCGTTGCCTCTGTAACGGGAGGACCCGCCGTTTCCTACTTTGTTCAGAAACGAAGCTCCGGGACGACTTCCACCGCGCTGAAGACCGCCTTGCACCGTCCGGCGGCTCTCTGCACTTCAGGAGGGGGTGTACTGCTTCCCATCCAAGCTATTTACAGCTTAATAGTATATGAGATGGTTTGAAATTTGTCAAGTGCTGAACAAAACGCAATAAGACGACCCGCAACTACGGGTCGTCTTATGATTACATATCAATAGTTCATCTGCTTGCGGCGGGACAGGTTCATGGTGCCGTCCTGCATCTCGTCCAGGCTGTCCAGGCTCTTGCCGGTGCCGTAGGCCACACAGGAGATGGCATCGTCGGCCACGAGGGTCTGGATGCCGGTGTGGGACTCGATCAGCTTGTCAAAGCCCCAGACAAGGCTTCCGCCGCCGGTCATCACAATACCGTTGGTGGAGATGTCGGCCACCAGTTCGGGAGGCGTACGCTCCAGAACGCCGTGAATGGCTTCCAGAATGTGGCTGGAAACCTCTTCAAAGGCTTCGATGGTCTCGCTGGAGGAAACGGTGAACTCACGGGGCAGACCGGTCATCAGGCAACGGCCCTTGATCTGCATGGAGACCTCCTCGGGGCGGGGGAACACGCAGCCGATGGTCATTTTCAGTTCCTCAGCGGTACGCTCACCAATGAGCACATTGTACTTGCGGCGGATATACTTGATGATGGCCTCGTCAAACTTGTCGCCACCGGTCTTGATGGAGGCGGACTCCACCACACCGGACAGGGAGATGACCGCGATGTCGGCCGTACCACCGCCGATGTCCACGATCATGTGGCCGTCGGGCTTGACGATGTCGATACCGGCACCGATGGCGGCAGCCACAGGCTCCTCGATCAGATAAACCTTGCGGGCACCGGCCTGAATACCCGCGTCGATGACGGCACGCTCCTCAACCTCGGTGATGCCGGAGGGCACACAGATGATCAGGCGGGGCTTGAAGATGCTCACGTTGCTCACCTTTTTGATGAACTCCTTGAGCATACGCTCGGTCATATCGTAGTCGGAGATGACGCCCTCACGCAGGGGACGCATGGCCACGATGTTTCCGGGAGTACGGCCCAGCATGGCCTGAGCATCGGAGCCGACCTTGAGCAGCTTGCCGGTGTTCTTGTCCATGGCCACCACAGAGGGTTCACGCAGTACCACACCCTTGCCCTTGATATAAACCAGAATGGTAGCGGTACCCAAGTCGATACCGATATCCTTGCTAAACAGACCGCCGAACATTTTATTGAAAATTCCCATAATCACACCTATTTCCTTTACGCAAATACGCGTATTGTTTCCGTTTTATCAGGACGGCATCCCGCCGTGATTCTTTGCCCAAGTATTATATCGGTTTACGGCGCGCATTTCAACCGAAATTTATGAAGATTTCCTGAATTTATGTTTTTCCATCCACTCCGGCCATAGCCAGTGTAACACAAACCACCCGCTCTGCTCCCGCGCCGCGCAAAATTCGAGCGCATTCGGACAGGGTGGCACCGGTGGTCACCACATCGTCCACCAGCAGGACACGTTCTCCCCGCATTTGCAAACTAGGGAGCGGCACATACGCGCCCAGCACATTGGCCCGGCGCTCGCTCTCTCCTTTTAATCCGGACTGTGCCTTTGTGTCCCGAATCTTTTTCAGCATAGGCTTGCAGGGCATGTCCAGCTGCTGCGCCAGACGCTCCGCCAGAAGCCGTGACTGATCGTATCCTCGACTGCGCAGGCGTTTCCTGCTCAGTGGCACCCATGAGATCACATCAAACTGTCCCTGCAGGCGATCGGCCACACACTGGGCCATAAGCGTGGCATAGGGCCGTGCGTAGGCCCGCACGCCGGAAAATTTGTACCTGTGGTGAGACTGACGCACCTCGTCCTGATACCACAGGGGCGCGGTACACAGGTCGACAAATTCCAATTTTCGCTCTGCCGGCTTCCCCTGAGCCCAGGGCAGATTGCGCTGGCAATCCGGGCACAGCAAAGCTTGCCCATCCTCCAGCAATTTTCTGCAGAAAGGGCATTTAGGTGGGAACAACAAGTCCAGAAGCACGGGAATCATGGTTTAGTCTTTCAAATCCTCCGTCTGGATGGGGCCGTGCTCTTTTTCAAAGTCACGCACACACTTTTGGATCAAATAAAGGATTTGGCCACTCATCGTGCGTCCCTCTGCCCCGGCCACAAAGCGAAATCGGTCATGCAAATCTGTATTCATCCGAATACTTAGATGCGTTTTATCTTTTTTCATGCCTGACACCCCTTTGTTTGGTATGTATCAAGCATAATTTCTACACTAAGAAAAAATTTATTCTTAGTGCATTTTTACGGCTTATTTTTTAATGTTATTTCGCCGCTACGCGGCGAAACTCCTCAATTCCCCGCAATCAGCGCCAGCCGTGCCCTCAGGCCGGAATAGCGACGGGTCTGGCGGTCATTTTCCACCATCCGGGCCACTACAGTTTCATCGCCCACAATGATAAATAGCTCCTTGGCCCGGGTGATGGCGGTGTACAGCACTCCCCGGGTCATCAGCACGGGCGCTCCGTCTACGGCGGCCAGAATCACCGCCCGATACTCGCTGCCCTGGGCCTTATGTACAGTAACGGCATAGGCAGGCTCCAGTTCCCCCAGCATATCCGGGGTGTACTCCACCTCCCGGCCATCAAAGTCCACGGTGATCACTTCCCCTCTGGGGGCCATGGCAGTGATGCGCCCGATGTCACCATTGAAGACACCCATCCCCGACTGTCCGCTCTCCGCCTCCCGCCAGAGGATGTCATAATTGTTTTTGACCTGCATCACCCGGTCACCCAATCGGAAGATATACTCCCCGAACCGTCGCTCCCCTTTACGCTCCCCGGGTGGGTTGAGGGCATCCTGCAGCGCCCGGTTCAGGGCGGCAGTGCCTGTCCCCCGCCGCCGGGTGGGGGACAGCACCTGGATTTGGTCGGCAGGGATCCCCATCCGCTCAGGCAGACGCCGTCGGCACAGGTCTACAATGGTCTGCTCTGCGGCAACAGCGTCAGTTCTGCTCAGGAAAAAGAAGTCATTGTTGTTGGTCCGCAGGTCAGGCATCTGCCCGCCATTGACCATGTGTGCGCTGCGCACAATGGAGCTTTGGGCCGCCTGCCGGAAAATTTCGGTCAGGCGCACCGTGGGTATTGCCCCGCTGCGGATCAGATCGGCAAACACGCAGCCCGGCCCCACCGAGGGCAGCTGATCCGGGTCGCCCACCAGAACAAGGCGGCAATCCTCCCGCAGAGCATCCAGCAGAGCCGCCATTAGCGTGACATCCACCATGGAGGTTTCGTCCACAATGACTGCGTCCGCCGCCAGTGGATCGTCGGCGTTTCGGCTAAATACCAGCCGCCCGCTGTGCGGGTCAAAGCCTGTCTCCAACAGCCGGTGAATGGTGGCCGCCTCCGTGCCGCACAACTCTCCCAGCCGCTTGGCCGCGCGCCCGGTGGGTGCGGCAAGGGCGGTATCCAGCCCCATGCTGTCAAACAGGGCCAGCACGCCCCGCAGGGTGGTGGTCTTACCGGTACCCGGACCGCCGGTGAGCAGCATGACCTGTCTGCAGGCGGCCAGCTCCACCGCCTCCACCTGCTGGGGCGCATAGGTCATCCCCTGCTCCTTCTGGATGCGGCGCAGCAGTTTTTCCATATTACTGGGCGGGTTCAGCTGCTGATCGCTCATGACACTCAGTCGCTGGGCAACAAAGGTCTCCGCCGCGTACAAATCGGCAAGGTAGACCGCCGTCTCCCCCGCCACCTGATCCTGTACCGCCTCGCCCCGCTCCAGCAGGGCATCCAGACAAATCTCCAGACTTTCCTCAGACACCTCGGCAAGCTGGGCGGTGGCCCACAGCAGCTTGTTCCGGGGCAAAAAGGTATGCCCGTTATTCAGATTATGGGCCAACTCAAACAGCAGAGCAGCCTCCAGCCGCAACGGGTCATCCACCCCCACGCCCAGAGCGTCGCCCAGCATATCCGCCGTGGCAAAATCCACCCCAAGTTCCTCGCTGACCAGCACATAGGGATTGGCGCGGATCACATCCATAGCCACGTTTCCCCACTGGCGGTACAAAGCCGTCCCCAGCTCTACAGGCAGGCCGTGGGCGGACAGAAATTCCAAAAGTCGGCGCATCCCCATCTGCTGACGGAACGCCTCGCTCATGGCCTGCGCCCGCTTGAGGGTAATGCCCTTGATTCTGGTCAGCTTCTCCGGTTCCCACTCCAGAATGTCCAGAGCTTCCTCACCAAACTCCTCCACCATGCGCCGGGCGGTGGATTCCCCTATCCCCTTGACTACACCAGAAGACAAGTAGTGGAATACTTCTTTCACGCCACGGGGCAGACGGCGTTCGATGCTCTCGGCCTTGAACTGCTCCCCGTAAGAGGGGTGGCGCACCCAGCTGCCCCGGACAGACAGGGATTCTCCGGGCGCCACGCCGGGCATACAGCCCACCACCGTGGTCTCCCCCTGTCCTGCGTCCAGCCGCAGGATGGTGTAGCCGTTTTCTTCGTTTTGGAAGATGATAGAGGACACGGTTCCCTCTATGAGATTCAGATTCTGTTCCTCCATCAGCTTCCCCCCTTCAGCCTTTGTCCATGCGCTGTTCCAATTCCTCACGGGTACACAGGGTCAGTACCGGATATCGCCCGGCCAGACGGGCGGCCAGCGCCCGCCCCTCTTCGTTCAGGCCAACATCGGCAATCATCACGGTGCACCGCAGCAGCCCACACTCCTGTAACCACACAAGGCTGCGCACCCGCTGTTCCAGTTCCTCGCCTGCGCCAACGCCCCACACCACTGCCATGGTTCCCCGAGCCGAGTGAGGACGCAGCATTTTGCTGTAAAGCAAACAAACTACACAGCACAGTCCTGCCATGCAAGCAAGAGCCAGAACACTTCCAAAAAACACGTACACTGCACCCACCTCCGGCTCATTCTATGAAATGCGCCGGACAGATGTGTTTTTATGCAATTGCCCCGGAAAACAGGTTGATTCCCACATGGGTCAGTGCCAGCATGATGCACCCGGCGGTAATGACCCCCAAGACAACAGCAGGCAGCGCCTTTTTCAGGCGCATGTCCAGAAAGGCCGCCACCAGAGAGCCTGTCCACGCGCCCGTTCCGGGCAGCGGGATGGCCACAAACAGCCACAGACCGATATGCTGATACTTCAGCATGGTAGCCCCTTTCAAATGGGCCTTGGCCTCCAGCTTGTCCACCACCCCGTTCAGCCGGGGCATATAGCGGCGCATCAAGGCAAAAATACGCCGAATAAACACGATGATAAAGGGCGCGGGGATCAGATTTCCGATCACAGCCGCCGGGAACGCCAGATGATAAGGCAACCCCAGCGCCACTCCAAAAGGCAGTCCGCCGCGCAGTTCGATGATGGGGATCATAGACACCAGCATGGTAAATACAAACTGTCCCGCCGTGGTATCCGTCAGCCACTCAAACAGTTCCATGGTGATTTTCCGCCTCTCTTTTTCTGTAAAGTGTTATCGCTTTAATGTTCTTGTCGTAGCATCCGTTTCAGGTATTTCCCCGTATAAGATCCCGGGCACGCAGCCACCTGCTCCGGCGTCCCCACACAGACGATGCTTCCACCGCCGTCGCCTCCCTCGGGGCCAAGGTCGATGATGTGGTCAGCTGTCTTAATCACATCCAGATTATGCTCGATGACCACTACGGTGTTCCCCGCATCCACCAGACGCTGAAGTACCTCGATCAGCTTCTGCACATCGGCAGAGTGCAAGCCGGTGGTGGGCTCATCCAGAATATAAATGGTCCGCCCAGTGGAGCGTTTGGACAGCTCCGTGGCCAGCTTGACACGCTGGGCTTCACCGCCGGACAGAGTGGTGGACGCCTGTCCCAGCTTCACATAGCCCAGTCCCACATCCACCAGGGTCTGCAGGCGGCTATAGATGCGGGGCAGGTTTTCGAAGAAGGGCAGCGCCTCGTCCACCGTCATCTCCAGGACCTCGTAAATGTTCTTGCCCTTGTAGCGCACCTCCAGCGTCTCCCGGTTGTAGCGGCGTCCCTTACACACCTCGCAGGGGACGTAGATATCGGGCAGGAAGTGCATCTCGATCTTCAGCAGGCCGTCTCCCTGACAGGCCTCGCACCGTCCGCCCCGGGTATTGAAGGAAAACCGGCCCGGACCGTAACCCCGGCTTTTGGCATCGGGGGTAGAAGAGAACAGGTCGCGGATGTCGTTGAACAGGCCCGTATAGGTGGCCGGGTTGGAACGGGGCGTGCGGCCGATGGGAGACTGGTCGATATTAATGACCTTATCCAGATACTCCTCGCCCTCTATGTGCTCATGCTTACCCGCCCGGGTTTTGGTGCGGTTCAGATCCGCCCCCAGTTTTTTATAGAGGATCTCATTGACCAGCGAGGACTTGCCGCTACCGGACACACCGGTAACGCAGGTAAAGGTCTCCAGCGGGAATTCCACATCCACACCGCGCAGATTGTTCTCCGCCGCTCCCACAACGCGCAGGCTCTTTCCATTTCCACTCCGCCGCTTGATTGGCACAGGAATTTTTTTGCGTCCGGACAGGTAGTCGCCGGTGACGGACTCGTGGCAGGCCATGACCTCTTCCGGCGTGCCCGCCGCCACGATATAGCCGCCGTGGATACCCGCGCCGGGGCCCACATCCACGATATAATCTGCCGCGCGCATGGTATCCTCGTCATGCTCCACCACCAGCAGAGTGTTGCCCAGATCCCGCAGTCGCTTCAGCGTCTCAAGCAGTTTATCGTTATCCCGCTGATGCAGTCCGATGGATGGCTCGTCCAGAATGTAGAGCACACCCATCAGGGAGGAACCGATCTGGGTGGCCAGTCGGATGCGCTGGCTCTCGCCGCCGGACAGGGTTGCAGCTCCACGGGAGAGGGTCAGATACTGCAGGCCCACACTGCTCAAAAAGCCCAGACGAGCCTTAATTTCCTTTAAAATCCGTTCGGCAATGAGCATCTGGGTATCGGTCAATTTCAGCCCATCCACAAACGCCAGCGCATCGGTCACCGATTTGTCGCAGAACCGGTCGATGGACAGGTCGCCCACTGTCACCGCCAGCGACTCTCTGCGCAGACGGCGACCTTGACAGTCGGGGCAGGGAGACTGGGACATGCACTCCTCCAGTTCCCGCTTCACGGCGTCGGACTGGGTCTCGCGGTAGCGGCGCTCCAGATTGTTGCAGATACCCTCAAAGGCTTGATAGAGGGTCCCCTGTCCCCGGGGCTGGTCATAAAACAGCTGAAGCTTCTCCCCGTTGGTGCCGTAGAGGATCACGTCGATAACCTCCTGCGGCAGATCCTTGACCGGGGAGTTCAGCTTGAATTTGTAGCGCTTGGCAAGTGCATCGAAATACATACGGCAGATGCCGTCAGACTTGATGGAATTCCAGCCGGAGGCGGTGATGGCCCCCTCCAGAATGGACAGGTTTTTATTGGGGATGATGAGATCCGGGTCTACCTTCAGCTGAGCACCCAGTCCGGTACAGGCCGGGCAGGCACCAAAGGGGTTGTTGAAGGAAAACATGCGGGGAGTCAGTTCCTCAATGGACACACCGCAGTCCTCACAGGCGTAGTTCTGGGAAAACAGGATGTCCCGGTCCTCCCCCACGATGTTGACTACCACCAGTCCGCCAGACAGGTTGGAGGCAACCTCCACGCTGTCGGTCAGTCGGCGAGTGATGTCCTCCCGGATGACCAGACGGTCCACCACCACCTCGATGTTGTGCTTTTTATTCTTATCCAGCGTGATCTCCTCGGACAGGTCGTACAGAGAACCATCTACCCGCACACGGACATAGCCGGACTTGCGGGCATCCTCAAAAATCTTCTGGTGCTCGCCCTTCTTGCCCCGGATGACGGGGGCCATGATCTGGATCCGGGTGGCCTCGGGCAGGGCAACGACCTGATCAATAATCTGGTCAATGGTCTGCTGTTGGATCTCCTTGCCGCACTTGGGGCAGTGAGGCGTGCCCACTCTGGCCCACAAAAGACGCAGATAGTCATAGATCTCCGTCACCGTACCCACTGTAGAACGTGGGTTCTTGCTGGTGGTCTTCTGGTCAATGGAAATGGCGGGGCTCAGTCCGTCGATATAGTCCACATCCGGCTTTTCCATCTGCCCCAAAAACATCCGGGCATAGGAGGACAGGGACTCCACGTAGCGGCGCTGTCCCTCGGCATAGATGGTATCAAAGGCCAAAGAGGACTTGCCCGAGCCGGACAGTCCGGTGAGCACCACCAGTTTATCTCTCGGGATTTCCACATCAATGTTTTTTAAGTTGTTCTCCCGGGCACCTCTGATATAGATCTTATCCTGCATAGGATGTTCTCCTTGTCCTCAACGCAGCAGCAAAACCGCCGCAAGAATAAATACCACGCCCAGACCGGTGGCCGGGCTCATACTTTCGTGAAATACAATGATACCTACCAGCGCAGCCACTACCGGCTCCACCGAGGCGATGATAGCCGCCTTGCCGCTGTCCATGCGGGCAAGACCGGCGGTATAGAACAAGTAGGGCAGCACCGTACATACCACCGACAGCCCAAGGGCGGTCAGGGCTATGGACGCACCGCCCAGCACCGCCAGCTGTGCCGGCCGCAGAAAGACCAGTGAGCCGATTCCGGCAAATGCAAAGGTGTAAAAGGTCACAGTATAAGGCTCGTAGTGAGCCAAAGCATACCGTCCAAAGATGGAATACAGGGCATAGAAGAAGCCCGCACCTAACCCCAATAAAAATCCGCGCAGGGTAATGGTCATGCCGCCGGAATATACTCCGGTCACGCACACACAGCCGAAAAAGGTCAGCCCCAGCGCCAACAATTTTCTGCCCGTCAGCCTGTCCCGCCACAGCAGGGCGGACAGCAAAACCACGAAGGCGGGCGAGGTGTAAAGTAAAATCGCCGCCACTGCCAGAGAGCATTCCTGCTGGCAGCTGAAGTAGCACCAGGTAAACAGCAGCACACTGATGATACCCGTGCCAAAGAAATAAATGAGGTGTTTCGGCTGAATACGGAATACATCCCGCTTCCACAACCCCAGCACCAATCCAAGCAAAATCAGGCCACCCAGATTGCGCACCAGCACGATGGACTCCGGGGTCAGCCCCGCCGCCATAAGGGTTCGGTTAAAAAGGCCGATCAGTCCCCACAGGGATGCCCCCGCCAATACCATGGCGGTTCCGCCTTGTTTTTGTAGTGTCATACTCTTCACTCCACCGTAACATCTGCCATCTGTCCACCCACCAGTCCGATCAGATCGGCAGGCGTCAGTTCCACCTGATAGCCAATCTTGCCCGCAGACACCATGATGGTGTCCACGACCTCAGCCGTCTCGTGGAATGTGGTGGTGTATTCTTTTTTCATGCCAACGGGAGAACAGCCGCCCCGAACATAACCGGTCAGGGCATTGATCTCCTTGACCTGCACCATTTCAATGGCCTTCTCCCCTACCGCACGGGCGGCCTTCTTCAAATCAAGGCTGTCCGCCACGGGAATAACAAAAACATAAATATTTTTGGAAGCGCCCCGGGCAACCAGTGTTTTAAACACACACTCCGGGTCCTGTCCCAGACTGCGGGCCACGGTCACTCCATCCACAGCCACACCTTCCTCATGCTCGTAGGTGCGGGCGGTATAGGCGATCCCTTTCTGTTCCAGTATGCGCATGACATTGGTTTTTTCTTCTTTCTGTTTTGCCATGCTCTCACCCCGTTACAGACTGACCCCTGCCATAGCCAGCAGAGCAAGAATCAGAATATGGGCCGGATAGAACGCATAACCAAAATACTGCCATTTCTTTCCGCCCGGACCGCGCTGTCCGTTATACAGCCAGATCGGGATCAACGCCAACAGCGCAAAGGCCTGCTGAGGAATCCAGATCTCCCTGCCCCACAGGGTCAGCACATAGCTCATGCCGCCGATCAGTTCCACATTGATGTAGGCCAGCGCCGCCAGCTCCAACAGCCGGCCATAGCGCACCTTGCGCCCCAGCCAGAATATCAGAACGGTGATAATTCCGTAGCCGTAGTAATCCACAAAGGCAAGAAAGCCCAGCCCATAGCCAAGACAGCCGCCGAACACAGCCACAAAGATACCTTTACCCCAGCTCCGCTCCCACGCCTTATCCACCATTCGCAGAAGAAGGAGTGCCAGACAGAAGGTAAACATCACATTCTGATGGAATGGGTTAATGAGTGCCCCTCCGGTCATCAGATTAAATGGAATCTCGCTGATGAGAGCAAATAGGAACATACGCTTGAGATATCGTTTGAAGTTTCCGGTATGTCGGTAGCCCTCCACAACAAGGAATGCAAACAGAGGGAACGCCAGCCGACCCACGCAGGTCATCCACTGATGATCAAACGCAATCGTCCAGCAGGTATGATCCAGAAACATCAGGAACATAGCCAACGCCTTCAGCGTTGTTCCGTTCAGATATTTGGTTTTGATTCCTGTTCCGGTCATGTTCCCGCTCCCCTTTCGTTGCGGTTATTTCTCTCCCCGCAGGCGGATGATCTGGTCACGCAGGTTGGCGGCCAGTTCGAACTCCAACATTTTTGCTGCCTCTTTCATCGCCTTTTCCAGTCGGGCGATCTCCACAGTACGCTCCTGTTTGGTCATAGACTTGCCCGTACCACGGCGCTGGTCCGTATCCTCGGCCACGCCGGACACCTCCAGCAGTTCCCGTACGGACTTGATGACCGTTCTGGGTACGATGCCGTTTGCCTTGTTAAAAGCATCCTGCTTCTCCCGGCGGCGTGCCGTCTCGTCCATAGCCCTGCGCATGGAGGGCGTAATGGCGTCGGCGTACATGATGACCTTGCCTTCCGCATTTCGGGCCGCACGCCCGATGGTCTGGATAAGTGAGGTCTCACTGCGCAGGAATCCCTCTTTGTCTGCGTCCAGAATGGCCACAAGGGACACCTCAGGCAGGTCAAGGCCCTCACGCAGCAGGTTGATGCCCACCAGAACATCGAAACTTCCCAGACGCAGGTCCCGGATAATTTCCATGCGCTCGATGGTGTCGATGGCGTGGTGCATATAGCGCACCCGGATGCCGGTATTCTGCAGATAGGCGGTCAGATCCTCCGCCATCTTCTTGGTCAGGGTGGTGACCAACACACGCTCTTTTCGGGCGGTACGCTGATTGATTTCCCCGATAAGATCGTCGATCTGTCCCTCCACGGGACGCACCTCTACCTCCGGGTCCAGAAGGCCGGTGGGTCGGATGACCTGCTCCACAATCTGTCCGGAGCGTGTACGCTCGTACTCCCCGGGTGTGGCGGATACATAGACGATCTGGTGCACCCGGTCCTCAAACTCGTCAAACTTCAACGGTCGGTTGTCAAAGGCACAGGGCAGACGGAATCCGTACTCCACCAGACTGTTTTTTCGGGCCCGGTCGCCGTTGTACATGGCCCGCACCTGAGGCAGAGTCACGTGACTTTCGTCGATAAACAGGACAAAATCATCCGGAAAATAGTCCAACAGGGTGTGAGGTGGCGAACCCACGGGCCGCCCCTCGATAACCCGGGAATAGTTTTCAATGCCGGAACAGTAGCCCAGTTCCTGCATCATTTCCACATCGTACATGGTGCGCTGTTTCAGCCGCTGAGCCTCAACCAGCTTGCCATTGGCCTCGAAGAAGGCTACCCGCTCCTCCAGTTCTTTGTAAATCTGCTGAACGGCGGCATCCATTTTCTCCTTGGGGGTAACGTAGTGGGTAGCGGGCCAGACAGGTACGTTGATGAGTCGGCGCACCGGCGCACCGGTGACTACATTCACTTCACTGATGCGGTCGATCTCGTCTCCAAAAAACTCAATGCGCAGGGCGGTGTCTTTCCAGTAAGCGGGCCAGATCTCCACCGTATCTCCCCGCACCCGGAACATATTGCGCTCCCACGCGATATCGTTGCGCTCATAGCGGATGTCCACCAGTTTTTTCAGCAGTTCCTCGATTTTGATCTCCATGCCCACGCGCAGAGAGACCATCATCTTGGCAAAGTCTGCCGGTTCACCCAGACCGTAAATACAGGACACGGAGGAGACCACGATCACATCTCGACGTTCCATGAGCGAGGCCGTGGCAGAGATGCGCAGACGGTCGATTTCGTCATTGACCGAAGAATCCTTTTCGATAAAGGTGTCCGTGTGTGGGATATAGGCCTCAGGCTGATAATAATCGTAGTACGAGACGAAGTACTCCACCGCGTTGTCGGGGAAGAACTCACGGAACTCCGCGCACAGCTGAGCGGCCAGTGTCTTGTTGTGGGCCAGCACCAGTGTGGGCCGCTGGATCTTTTCGATAATCTTGGCCATGGTAAAGGTCTTGCCTGAGCCCGTCACGCCCAGAAGTGTCTGCTCGTCAAGGCCCATCTCGATACCCTGCGCCAGCGCACTTATAGCCTGCGGCTGATCGCCCGCGGGCTGATAGTCAGACACCACTTTAAATTCCGGCATGCTCTCCCCCCTTTCTTATGGAGTATACCCTATTATAATCGAATATTTGTTCGATTTCAAGGGCAAATTATTGTTTAGATAACCATACTGTCCTTCATGGACACCATGTCATCGTCACAGAACACCACATGGTCCAGAAGCTCGATGCCGATGGGCTCCAGCACCTGCTTGAGGTAGCGTGTGGTGGCACAATCCTCATTGGATGGGATTGCAAGTCCGCTGATGTGGTTGTGAGCCAGAATGACGGCGCTTGCCCGCAGGCTGACCGCTTCCTCGGTGATGCGGCGGGTAGTCACCTCGGCGGCATTGATG
This sequence comes from Oscillospiraceae bacterium, assembly GCA_015068065.1. GTDB lineage: Bacteria > Bacillota > Clostridia > Oscillospirales > Oscillospiraceae > Lawsonibacter. The sequence continues at coordinate 51,663 of SVLE01000002.1, forward strand.
CTCCCCTCGGTGATCTTTCGCACCCCAAGCACCTTGCGTTTGCCATCCAGACACAGCAGATAAACCATCTCATTACGGGCACCGAAGAAGTAGGGCTCCAGCACTTCCCGCACCCGGGCAGAGCAATCCACAATGTCACTCACACTGCTCCGGCTGGCCACATAGCGTCCGCACAGCCCGGGGATCATGCGCAGGAGCAGGGCGGTATGCTCTCCCACTCCGGACACGGTGCACAGGTCCTCCACCGAAGCATCCAACACTCCCGCCAGAGAGCCGAACCGTTCGATAAGTCGATGGGCCAGTTCGTTGGTATCCCCCTGAGGGATGGCGTAAAAGAGCAACAGCTCCAGCACCCGGTGTTCCGGAAAAGAATCGAGACCACGCCGGAGGAATTCCTCCTTGACCCGACTGCGGTGTCCGGCGTGCAGGTTTCCTTCTTTCTTCGGCATGGTCTCACATTCTTTCTGTCTGCAAAATTATGCTCTGGGTCCGTACTCGGCCAGATACGCTTCCATTTTACCCTTCATCTCGTCATCGATGTAGACCTTGCCGTCCACAGGGCGGTTGTGCAGATAGGCAATGATGTCACGCACGGTAACGATGGGATAGACCTGAATGCCGTACTCCCGGCGCAGTTCATCCAGGGTGGTACAGTCGCCGGTACCCCGCTCCATACGGTCCACGCTGACGAACAAGGCCTTCAGATTCACATCGGCTACGTGCTTGAACAGTTCAATGGTCTCGCGCACGGCGGTACCGGCGGTGACCACATCCTCCACGATGGCGATATCGTCCCCATCCTGAGGCTTGTAGCCCACCATGGAGCCACCCTCGCCGTGGTCCTTGGCCTCCTTGCGGTTGAAGCAGTAGGGCAGGTCGCGCTCGTAGTTGCGGTACAGGGAAGCCGCGGCAGTCACAGCCAGGGGGATTCCCTTGTAGGCAGGGCCGAACAGGGCGGTGACGCCATCAGGCAGGTTCTCCTGAATGCAGGCGGCATAGTAGTCACCCAGACGGGCGGCCTGAGCGCCGGTCTTGTAGTTGCCGGTGTTGATAAAATAGGGTGTCTTGCGGCCACTCTTGGTGGTAAAGTCCCCAAAGGTGAGCACACCGGAACGCACCATAAAGGTAATAAATTCTTCCTGGTATCTGGTCATAAACAGCAACTCTCTTTCCTCGTTTTGGAGCGCGCGGACAGCGCCCGAAAAATGTCGCAGATATTATATCATTTTTATCCCCTTCTTACAAGGAAATGGCTCGTATTTTTTGCTTTCTTTTCCCCGCACAGATAATCTGAACATCTTCTTAATCTCATCTTCCCTTTACTCCCCTCTTTTTCCTTGCTATAATGTTTAAAAATCCACTCTTTCGAAGGGAGGTTTCGTATGTTTCCGGATGTGATTATCAAAAAAGCGACCCAATTATCCACGCCTCTGCCCATCTGGTTGAAAAACACGCTGGTCACTGTTTGTTTCCTTGCTCTGGCCTATGTTTCCAGCGCCATCCTGCTGAAACACACCGGTGCCGAAAACAACTCCGCCCTGGTATTCACTCTGGCAGTAGCCTGCATTTCTCTGCTGTCCACAGGGTATATTCCGGGCATCATCGCCTCTCTCATCAGTGCTGTGGCCATCAACTACTTTTTCATGTTCCCGTTCTCTCAGTTCACTCTGACCCTGACCGGCTATCCCGTGGCCTTTCTCAGCTTTTTGTGCATCGCCTGCATTGTCTCTGCCCTGACTACCCGGGTCAAGCTTCAGGCAGCGGAGGCCATCCGCAGGGAACAGCGCACCAGAGCCCTCTACGAGATGAACCAAAAGCTAACAGAAGAGAAAAAAGAGATTGAGCTGGAGGCCGCACGGGAATCCATCCGTTCCAACATTCTGCGCGCCGTTTCCCATGACTTGCGCACCCCCCTCACCGCCATCTCCGGTGCCGCCAGCGTCCTTCTGGAGAGTGAAGAAAACAAATCTCCCCAAAACCATTACCTTGTGCAGGATATCAAAGAAAACGCCGACTGGCTCACCGCCATGGTAGAAAATCTGTTGTCCATCACCAAAATTCAACAAGCGGATATGCATCTGGCCAAAACACCGGAGGTGCTGGAAGAGGTTGTGGGCGATGCTCTGATGAAGATCCGCAAGCGTTTTCCGGATTACAACATCACTCTGACTCTAACGGACGAGCTGCTGATCCTTCCCATGGAATCCATGCTGATCACACAGGTCATCATGAATCTGTTAGAAAACGCCATCCGCCATTCCGACGACCGGGATTACATCGAGCTTTCCATCTCCCGCCGGGATAATCGTGCCGCAGTGACAGTCAGTGACCGTGGTCGGGGCATTCCCACCAATATTCTGCAGGACATTCAGAATGGCCGTCAGCTCCCTCTGGACCGTTCTGGGGACTCCTCCCGGGGTATGGGCATCGGCCTTTCCGCCTGCCAGGGCATCATTCAGGCCCACGGCGGTCTATTTTTCGCGGACAACCGTCCTGAGGGCGGTGCGGTCTTCCGCTTTGAACTCCCACTGGAAACGGAGGCAGAAGAACATGTCGGATAAGCGTGTCATCCTTGTGGTGGAGGACGAAAAGACCATCAGCAACTTTATCGGCCGCGCCCTGACGGTGAACGAATACCTCCCCGTCAATGCCGCCACCGCCAAGGAGGCGGTCTCCCTCTTTTTTGCTCATCACCCCTCCCTCGTCCTGCTGGATCTGGGTCTGCCCGATCAGGACGGCATGGACCTGCTGGTGGAATTCAAGGAACTCTCCCCCAACACCCCCATTATTGTGGTCTCCGCCCGGGATCGGGAGTCGGAAAAGGTCCGTGCCCTCGATCTGGGTGCGGATGACTACATCACCAAGCCCTTCGGCGTGTCCGAGCTTTTGGCCCGCATTCGGGCCACCCTGCGGCACACCGACCGTCTGCTCCAGATCCAGGACAGTACCCGGGAATCCTATCAGGTGCGTGACCTGTTGGTGGACATCCGCCGTCATCAGGTTTTTGTGGGTGGCAGCGAGATTCACTTTACTCAGAACGAGTTCAAAATTCTGGAGCTGCTCTGTCTCCATGCCGGAAAGGTACTCACCTACGACTTTATTATCAACCATGTGTGGGGTCCTTACGGTGGCAGCAGCAACCAGATTCTCCGGGTGCATATGGCCAATATCCGCCGCAAACTGAGAGAAAATCCCTCCGATCCCAAATACATTCTCACCGTCTTGGGTATCGGCTACCGCATGTTGGAAGACAACTGATGCAAACAAAGATCCCGGTCAACGCTCCAAGCGCGCTGACCGGGATCTTTTCATTCAGATAAACATACACACAACAGAGGAAATAATACCGCACAGGCAGATGGCAATGCTGCTCATGGCCCCCTGCAGCTGTCCGATCTCCATGGCTCGAGTAGTGCCCAGAGCGTGGCTGCACGCGCCGATGGCCAGTCCCTCCGCCACCGGATCCTTCACCCGGAAAATTTTTGCGAACACCGGGGCAAAAATGGCTCCGGACAGCCCGGCTACCACCACACCAGCAGCAGCAATGCCACCTACGCCGCCCTTGCTCTCGGCAATTCCGATGGCGATGGCGGTGGTACAGCTCTTGGGCATCATGGACACAGCCAATACCCGGTCGATCCCGAACAGCCAGCACAGGCCCAAAATACTGAGAATGCTGGTCACGCTACCCACAAAGCAACCAATGACCACAGGAACAAAATACTCTCCCAGCGCCTTGCGATGGTTGTAAATATTAAAGGCAAGCAACACGGTCACCGGGCCAAGAAGCATCTTGATAAAATCCCCGCCTATGGCGTACCGCTCGTAAGGGATACCGGTCAGCGCCAGAAACAGGATGATACCGCCTCCGGCAAAAATCATGGGATTGCACAGAATACTTCCTGTTTTTTTGCGCACCCAGCAGCCAAAGCACCATGCCACCGCCGACAGCGTCAGCCCGAAAAAAGGGGTTGTAGTCACTGCCTCAAACATTCTGTTTGCCCCCCTTCCCCTTGCGTCGGCGCAGGGCCATGATGCCCTGCACCGTCCACGCCGTAGCCAGATAGACCAGCGGCGTAGTCAGAAAACAAATCAACAGGAAGACCAGCAGCTGCGGGCGGATCAGATGGTACTGCTCCATCACGCTGACGCAGGCGGGAACAAACACAAAGGCCATGTTCGCCATGAAAAACTCCGTGACACGCTGGATATGCCGTGTCTTGATTATCCCGGTGAACAGCAGGATTATCAGCAGAAACAACCCAATCACACTGGCCGGAAACTGCACCGGGAGCAGAGCCGCAATAATTTCACCCCCGAGGCACACGCCAAAAATCAGCGCCAGCTCCGCAATCACGCTCATTGATTCCGTACTCCTTTATCAATCCCAGATTATGGTGGCAAAATAATCTTCCGGCACCTCGGCCCGGCGGATGAGCCGGGTGGAGCCATCGGGCTGCAGCAGGATCTCTGCGGAACGCAGGCGGCCGTTGTACTGATAACCCATGGCATGGCCGTGAGCGCCCGCGTCATGGATGACCAGCAGATCACCCTTATCAATGCGGGGCAGCATGCGGTCCACGGCAAATTTGTCGCAGTTTTCGCACAGCGCGCCGGTCACGTCATACTTGTGGTCGCAGGGTTCGTTCTCCTTGCCCATGACGGTGATATGGTGATAGGCGCCGTAGATGGCCGGGCGCATCAGGTTGGAGGCACAGGCATCCACGCCGATATATTCCTTATAGGTATGCTTCTCGTGGGTGGCGCGGGTGACCAGTACACCGTAGGGGGCCAGCATAAAACGGCCCAACTCGGTGCAGATGGACACATCGTCCATACCGGCAGGCACAAGCACCTCTTCGTAAGCTTTGCGCACACCCTCGCCGATCACAGCAATGTCGTTGGCGCTCTGCTCCGGACGATAGGGCACACCCACACCGCCGGACAGGTTGATAAAGGTAATGTGGCAGCCCGTCTCCTTCTTCAGTTCCACAGCCAGTTGAAACAGAATGCGGGCCAGGGCAGGATAGTAATCGTTGGACAGGGTATTGGAGGCCAGGAATGCGTGGATGCCGAACTCCTCCGCCCCCAGTTCTTTCAGTCTCTTATAAGCCTCTGATATCTGGGCGCGGGTCATGCCGTACTTGGCATCACCGGGGTTATCCATGACCTGGAATCCCTCTTTGCTCTCACCCAGCGTAAACACGCCGCCGGGATTGAACCGGCAGCAGATCTTTTTAGGAATGTAGCCGATGGTATCCTTCAGGAAATCAATGTGGGTGATGTCATCCAGATTGATGGTAGCACCCAGTTCGGCGGCCAGCTTAAACTCCTCCGCCGGGGTATCGTTGGATGAGAACATGATCTCCCCACCCTTGAAACCGCAGCGATCGGACATGATCAGTTCGGTCAGGGAAGAGCAGTCAGTGCCGCAGCCCTCCTCATGCAGGATATTCAGGATCTGGGGATTGGGCGTCGCCTTCACGGCAAAATATTCTTTAAAGCCGGGGTTCCACGCAAAGGCCCGATTCAAGGCGCGGGCATTTTCCCGGATTCCCTGCTCGTCATAGAGGTAAAAAGGGGTGGGGTATTCCTTTGCAATGGTCTCCAGCTGCTGTTTTGTCACAAAAGGTTTTTTCATTATTCTTTCACTCCTAAAAAGGGAAAATCATTTCTAGTGTAACGATTTTACGTAAAATTGTCAATTCTCAAAAAGCATATTTTCCACTTGCATACTACTGCGCATTCTGGTATGATGATATCAATCGAAGGAGGGGTAAACATGTCGTTTGAACTTTATGCACACGTCATTTCTACGGCATATTATCCCCTTTTTCCACTGGCAATCACGGTTGGGTGATTGTCTTTTTTTATGTGATCTGCTGTCTTAGGACAGATCAAAAAAAGAAAAGGAGAGAAACAAAATGAACAACGAACCCATCCGCGACGCACGCCAGCTGGGCATTCCCAAGATGCTCATTCTGGGCCTGCAGCACATGTTTGCCATGTTTGGCGCCACCATTCTGGTCCCCATCCTGGTGCAGAGCTACGGTCTGCCCCTGAATATCCAGACCACCCTGTTCTTCGCCGGTGTTGGCACCATTTTCTTCCACATCTGCGCCAAGATGAAGGTCCCCGCTTTCCTGGGTTCTTCCTTCGCATTCCTGGGCGGCTTTGCCACCATGGGCAGCATAACTTCCGGTATGTATGAGAATATGCCTGCCGAAGAAAAGCTGGCCTACGCTCTGGGCGGCGTGGTGATCGCCGGTCTGGTGTACCTGGTTCTGGCTGCCATCATCAAGGTGGTAGGTGTGAAGAAGGTCATGCGCTTCCTGCCCCTGTGGTCACCGGTCCTATCATCATCTGCATCGGCCTGTCTCTGGCTCCCTCCGCCGTGACCAATGCCTCCAGCAACTGGCTGCTGGCCCTGATTGCTCTGGTTACCATCGTTATTTTCAATGTTTGGGGCAAGGGCATGTTCAAGATCATCCCCATCCTCATGGGCGTGGTTATCTCCTACGTGGCCGCCATCATCATGAACGCCTGCGGCATGACCAATGCCGACGGTTCCGCCATTCTGAACTTCACCGGTATCGCTTCTGCCAACTGGGTGGGTCTGCCCCCCTTCACCCTGGCCAAGTTTGACATCACCGCCATTCTGGTCATGGCCCCCATCGCTCTGGCTACCATGATGGAGCACATCGGCGATATGTCCGCCATCTCCGCCACTACCGAGCAGCCCTTCATGGAAGATCCCGGCCTGCACCGCACCCTGATCGGTGACGGTCTGGCCACCTCTCTGTCCGCCATGTTCGGCGGCCCCGCCAACACCACCTATGGTGAGAATACCGGCGTGCTGGTGCTGTCCAACGTCCACGATCCCAAGGTCGTTCGTCTGGCTGCCGTGTTCGCCATCGTGCTGGGCTTCATCCCCAAGATGGCCGAAGTGATCGGCTCCATGCCCTCCGCTATCGTAGGCGGCGTGTCCTTCATCCTGTACGGTATGATCTCCGCCATCGGCGTGCGCAACATCGTGGAGAACAAGGTGGACTTCACCAACTCCCGCAACCTGATTATCGCCGCCGTCATTCTGGTGTGCGGCCTGGGCTTCTCCAGCGGCCTGACCTTCACCGTGGCCGGCACTCCTGTCACCCTGACCGGTCTGGCCATCGCCGCCATCGCCGGCATCGTTCTGAACGCCATCCTGCCCGGCAACGACTATGAGTTCGGCACCAACCCCGACGGCGATCAGAACCGCGGTATCCATCACTGATTCATCCCACATACAGACGAACCCGGCGCGGAGTTCCGCGCCGGGTTTTCTTTGCGCAAAAAGGAGGCAGGACATATGTCCTGCCTCCTTTTGATTCTTTCTTTAACCTCTGCGATTGAAGATCTTCTGCAGAATATCCCAATCCTCATCGGAAACGGAGGTCTTTTCCTCCGCCACAGGCTCCTGCTCAGCAACAGGGGCAACCTCGGGAACAACGGCAACCTCTTCCGCCACCAAAGGGACAGGTGCGGCCACAGGTGCAGCCTGCTCCTCCACCTTGGCCTTAGCCTCGGTATAGGGCTCGCTGGTCAGAACACCCTTATCCTCATCAAAACCGGTGGCGATGACCGTAACACGGATCTCGTCCTCCAGAGTCTCGTCAAAGGCGGCACCGAAAATAATGTTGGCATCGGGATGAGCGGCCTCCTGCACCAGATTGGCGGCAGTCTCCACCTCTTCCAGACCGATATCCATGGAGCCGGTCACATTGATCAACACGCCGCGGGCGCCGTTGATAGAGGTCTCCAGCAAGGGGCTGGAAATAGCCATACGAGCAGCTTCCTCAGCTTTGCCCTTACCGGCGGCACGGCCAACACCCATGTGGGCACGGCCCGCGTCCTTCATAACAGCGGTTACGTCGGCAAAGTCCAGGTTAATGAACCCGGTATTCTTAATCAGGTCGGAAATGGACTGAACCGCCTGCTGCAACACGTCGTCTGCGATCTCAAAGGCATTAAGCATAGTGATCTTCTGATCGGTGGCCAGCTTGAGACGCTCATTGGGAATGATGACCAGAGAGTCCACCTTGCCCCGCAGTTCCTTGATGCCTTCCTCGGCACGCATCATGCGGCGGCTGCCCTCAAAGCGGAAGGGCTTGGTGACCACACCAACAGTAAGTACACCCATCTCCTTGGCAATATCAGCCACGATGGGAGCCGCGCCCGTACCGGTGCCACCGCCCATACCGGCGGTGATAAAGACCATATCCGCATCCTCCAGCGCCTTGGAGATCTGTGTGCGGTTTTCCTCTGCAGACTTGCGGCCCACCTCGGGGTCGGAACCGGCACCCTGACCGTTGGTCAGCTTTTCGCCGATCTGGATCTTGTAGGTGGCACTGGAAACGCTCAACGCCTGCTTATCGGTGTTGACGGCAATAAAGTCTACGTTTTTGGTGCCCGTGCGGACCATGCGGTTGACCACATTGTTGCCGCCGCCGCCTACGCCAACTACCTTAATATTGACAACACCGCTGTCATGTCCCATGTCTAATTCGAAACCCATCGTTGCTCCTCCTAAGTAAAAGTGGGTGCTCCCAAACAACAAGCCCTTGGGGAAACACCCCCACCTGATATCCCATATCTAGTTTATTGTATCGCTCTTTTTTCATCAGGTCAAGGGGGCAAACCGATTTTCCCCGCACTTTTCCTGCCTTTTTGCGTCGTTTTTTATCATGCAGGGCTGAAAACCACAGTGTAATCCTTCACTGTCAGGTCCAGAGTGCCCGTTTCATAGTCCTCCAGTGTGTCTACCGCTTTTCCCATGGCACCCAGCAGATAGTCAAAATCTCCGCTGACCGGTAGCTTTACCGTAAATCGTCCATCATAGTCCATGAGGATACGGGAGGCAGAAGACATATCGATCCAACTCACTTGTTCCAGTGCGCCGTATTTATCCAGACTCTGAAGCAAAGCCAGGAGTCCGTCGCCCCGAGCCTGCTGGCCTTCCCGCACCACCAGCGGCAGTCCGCTTTCCGGCTGCACAGCATGCAGGCCGTCCACCCGGATCACACCGGTGTCCGCCTGTTCCACAAACTCCAGCAACTTGCCTGACTTGCTGATCAGCCACTCTCCCTCTTCAGCCGGCAGGCGGGCGGCCGGGCGGCACTCATTCACTGTTATAATCAGGGTATCAGGCCAGCCCCGGCGGATGTTCACACCCTCCACATAGGGCAACAGCCGGCGAATCCGGCGGGCCGTATCAAATTTGTTCATCCCAAACAAATTATCCCCCTGCACGATGTCGGAAGCGTCAATGATTTGTTGGGCGCTGTATCGCATGTTTCCCGCCACTACCACTTCCTCCACACGGAAGAACACCGTGGCACCAATCAACACGGCCACAACCATAGCGATCACGACCAGCATTTTATAGAGGAAGCCGAAGCGTCCCCGTTTTCTGTACCGTCTGCGGTTGTGTCTGGCCGGTGACATGGTGCACCTTCTTTCTATGCGTGCTTTCTTTCTATGGCGGCATCCAGCCCGCTCAATTTCAGTTCCAAATGGTCATATCCGCGGTCGATGTGGTGCAGTTCTCCAACCCGGCTGGTCCCCTCTGCTGCCAACGCCGCAATCACCAGTGCCGCACCGCCCCGCAGGTCGGTACTGCACACATGCGCCGAGCGCAGGGGTGCACCGCGCACGACGGCCGTGCGTCCGGTCAGCCGAATGTCAGCCCCCATACGTGCAAGCTCACTCACATGGCGGTATCGGCTGCGGAAAATATTTTCTTCAAACACCGTTTCTCCCTGCCCGCTGGCCAGCGCAGCCATGACCACAGCCTGCGCATCCGTGGGAAAACCGGGATAGGGAGCCGTGCGAACGGGGCGTACCCCGTTCAGTCTGCCATTGCTGCGCAGGCAGATCAAATCCTTCTCGGTATGCAGTACACAGCCCGCTTCTTCCATGACATCCAGCACAGTGGACAGATGTTCCGGGCAGACACCGGTCAGTTCCAGTTCTCCCCCGGCGGCACCTACTGCAGATAGGTACGTGGCCGCAACAATGCGATCGGCCATCACGGTGTGTTCCGCTGCTCCGATACGGGTACTGCCCTGCACCGTAATCACGTCACTGCCCGCACCCGTGACCCGGGCACCCAGTGCGTTCAAAAAGTTTTGAAGATCTTCTATTTCTGGCTCCCGGGCCGCACCCACGATGGTCGTCGTCTGCTGACTTCCGCAGGCAGCCAGCATGGTATTCTCTGTGGCCCCCACGCTGGGAAACGGCAGATGGATCCTGCAGCCCCGCAGCCCACCGGGGGTTCGACAGTGCAGCACGCCGTCTTCTTCCCAAATCTGCGCACCCAGTCTGCGCAGGGCGTCCAAATGCAGGTCAATGGGTCTTGGCCCCAGCTCACAGCCTCCGGGATAAGAGATCTGCGCCTGCCCCAACCGGGCCAGGATCGCACCCAGAAAAATCACAGAGGAGCGCATTTCCCGCATCAGATGCTCCGGAATCTCTCCACCGTTTACGCCGGAAGCATCTACGATGACTGCATCCGCTTCCCTGCGCACTTTGCACCCCAGACCGCGCAGGATCTGCAGAGTAGCCGTCACATCAGACAGGTCGGGGCAGTTGCGTATCACACACTCCCCCGGCGAAAGGATGCAGGCGGCCAAAATGGGCAGGACGCTGTTCTTTGCTCCCTGGACCGCAAGCCTGCCGGACAAACGCCGGCGGCCGGTAATTTCAAAAAAACTCATGGGATAGCCTCCAGACCTCACATATTCAGGCTATCCTATGCCGCTTTGGCAATTTTGGTTTATCTGTTCACTTCATCAGGTCGCGCAACACCTGATAGATGGTCTCACTTGCATTGGGCACCGCTGCGGCATTGAGTGCACGGGCCATATCCTCCCGACGTTTGGCGTCACCAAGCAGACCGGAAACCGTATCAAAGAGCACCGCGCCGGTGCAGTCCTTCTCCAAAAGAACCACAGCACCCTGCTGCTTCTCCAACACCCGGGCGTTTTTCTCCTGATGATTGGCCGTCACGTTGGGGGACGGCACAAGAATACTCGGCTTTGCGATGGCAGTCAGTTCCGAAATGGTGGACGCACCGGCCCGGCACAACACCACATCCGCCGCCGCCATGACAAGGGGCATGTCGTAGATATATTCCCGCACCTGCAGGTCTCCTTCACGGGCCTTCACCCCACGCTTGTCCAACGCCTCCATAACGCGCTGATAATCCCGGCCTGCACCATGGATATGGTGGAATGGCGTTCCCGCCTTCTGCTCCAGTTCCATGAAGTCCACGGTCTGGTCATTCATCACCCGTGCACCCAGAGAGCCCCAGTAAGACAACAACAAGGGCCGGTCATCGGTCAGGCCCAACTGCTGCCGTGCCTGAGCTTTGGTGTAGCGGAAAAAGTCTGCGCGCACCGGAGTTCCGGTGACGATCACCTTGTCCGGATCGTCATAATGGGCCCGACTGGCCTCAAATCCCACCAGCACCCGATCCACTACTTTGGACAGCGTCTTGGTTGTCAGCCCGGGAACAGCGTTAGACTCATGCACAGCGGTGGGAATGCCCCGCTTTGCCGCCTGCTTCACCACCGGGTAGGATGCATATCCACCCGTACCCACGACCAGGTCTGGCTTGAATTCATCCAGAATATGTCGGGCCTGGCTCCGGGATCGCTGCATATTCACCAGTGTGCCCAGATTGTGGACAATATCCTTAGGCTTGAGCGAGCGGTGGAAGTTGGTAATGGTCACCGTGCGGATCTCATACCCCTCCTTGGGCACAAGGCGGGTCTCCATGCCGCCGTCCGCGCCCACAAAAAGCACCTTGCAGTCCGGGTGGCGCTCCTGAAACATGCGTGCCAGCGCCACCGCCGGATTGACATGACCGGCCGTTCCGCCGCAGGTAAAGAGAATATTCATGGTTGTCTTCACTCCATCTTGTTTTGCGTGTCTGCCCCCTGCACTCAATCCTGTCAGGCTGCGGATTGAGCGCATGGCCGGGGCGCCTATCCTCCGCACTCAATCCTGTTTGGGAGCCGGTATCTGTCTGGATATACTCAGCATAATTCCCACTTCTGCCAGTTGAATGATCAGTGCTGTTCCGCCGTAGCTGAAGAAGGGCAGAGAGATACCCGTGTTGGGGATCAGATTGGTGACCACGCCGATGTTCAAAAACACCTGCACTGCGAACAGGGTGGTGATTCCCACGCCCACCAGTGCACCGAACCGGTCGCGGGCGTGAAGAGCCAACCAGTATCCCCGCAGGATGAACAGCATAAACAGGATCAGGATCATTATTCCGCCGATCATGCCAAGCTCCTCCACCGCCACAGAGAAGATGAAGTCATTCTCCGCCTCGGGCAGAAACAGGAATTTCTGGCTGCTTTTGCCCAGTCCGCGTCCCAACAGGCCGCCCGACCCAATGGCATACAGAGACTGTATGGTCTGGTATCCCTTGCCAAGAGAGTCGCTCCACGGATCCAGCCACAGCTGGACGCGGGAGGTCATGTACGGAGTCATGGTGATCACGAACCACAGTCCGCCGGCCACCACACCGATGCCCAACGCAAACCACCGCAGGCTGATGCCCGCTGCGAACAGGACGGCAGCGCCGCCCGCCATGACCAGGATCGTACCGGACAGATGGGGTTCCAGCAGTAACAGGCCGGCAATGATTACCAACACAACGCCATAGGGAACCAATTCCATAAACCCGATCTTTTCCAGCCATGCACAGAAACGGCCCCAGCGTGTCCGCTTATTCCACTTGACTTTTTTCTTGTTAATGGCGTCCCGCTTGGAAAGACGGGCCGCAAAGTACAGAATCACCGCGATTTTGGCGATCTCCGAGGGTTGGAAGGTGGGACCGGCCACCAGCAACAGCTTCAGCCAGCGCTGGGCGCCGTTCAGGGTCACACCAAGAGGAGTGGGGACCAGTGCCAGCAGTACTATCGAACCGATCAGCGCAGGCAGGGACAGGATGCGCAGATACTGATAATTGAATTTGGAAACCCCGTACATAACCGCAAGACCGATCAGCGCGTACCGGGTCTGTGCAATGGCATAGGCCAGTGGCGAGTCCGTCTTCGGGTCATAATAAGCCGTGGCATAGGAGGCAGACAGCACCATGATCAGCCCCACACCCAGCAGCAGCAGGGTCAGCATCAGCAGCGGCAGATCCACCGGTCCGCGGGCCAGTTGTTCTTCCACCGTCAGGTCACGTTTTGCTTTTCGGGCCACAGTGCTCCCTCCTTTCCTGATTTCTCCTGCAAAGCTTTTGCCACGAGCCTATCCTACGCACTCAAAGTACAATTCGATCCATCACGCCCCAGAACGCCAGCAGACACATGAGCATGGTGATCAGGGAGAATACGCAAAACAGCTTGACTTCGCTCCAGCCACCCATTTCCAGATGGTGGTGCAGGGGAGCCATGCGGAAGATTCGCTTGCCGTGGCTCAACTTGAAGTAAGTGACCTGAATGATGTCGGAAAGTACTTCGGCCACATAGATAATACCAATGACCGGTATGATCAGTGGGATATTCAGGGCAAAGGCCATGCCGCACACCGCGCCTCCCAGAAACAGAGAGCCGGTGTCTCCCATAAACACCTTGGCCGGGTGGAAATTAAACAGCAAAAATGCCGTCAGACCACCTGCCAGCGCCGCAGCAAACAATCCCAGTTCCGTGTAGCCGTACCACGCCGCCACCGCCACATAGAACAGCGCCACCGGAATGGTCACACCGGCCGCCAGGCCGTCCACACCGTCCGTGATGTTGACCGCGTTAACGGTAGCCACCATAACAAAGGCAGCAAACACCATGTATACCGGCCAGGACAGGATCAGTTCCACACCCAAAAAGGGAATGTACAGATTGGGCGTCAGTAGGCCCAGATGGCGCAGCAGCACTGTAAATGCAATAGACGCGGACAGCTGAAGCAGAAACTTCTGAGGAGCGGTCAGACCTGTGTTGTGGTGATGCTTCACCTTTTCGTAGTCATCCACAAATCCGATCACACCGAACACCAGCGCAAACAGAAATACCAGCAGATGGGCCACGTGCCCGTACAGCATCAGCTGCCAGCCCGCCACGATCAGCGCCACACCGATGCCTGCAATGAACATCAGGCCGCCCATGGTGGGCGTACCCTGTTTCGACATATGCCAGGTTGGGCCGATTTCCTTGATAGACTGCCCCGCCTTCAGCGCCCGCAGTACAGGAATCAAAACTTTCCCAAGCACCGCCGAAACCACAAAGGCTACAATAAAACTAACGATCAATGACATGGTCAAAACCTCCCCCGCAGGGTCTCTTTTGTATCCCGTCCGTCATCTGCCGGTTGGGATTCTTTTCTCTTTTAAAATGCGATGGTGCGCGCAGATGCAACTGCGGATAAACTCCCGCTCATCCGGCTGAGCCGACTTCTCTGCCTGCTCATCCGGCGGACCTGCAAATACGATCACATCACCCGGCCCGGCCTGTTCCAGCGCATATCGCACCGCTTTGGACCGGTCTGCCTCCACAACACAGGGCCGCTGCCACGCGCCCATGCCCTCACGCACATCATTAATAATATCTGTCCGGCCACGCCGGGTCAAGTTACTTCCCGTCAGCACGACCCGGTCCGAAAGTTGCTCAGCCACACTACCCATGCCCACACGAACTGCCGACGCACCCTGCTCGTTGCAGCCAAGCACACATACAAGCTGCCCCGCCGTAAATTCACGGGCACTGGTCAATAATTTTTCCAGGCTCTGCGGGCAGTCCGCCCGATCCAGCACCACAGTGTAGGCCGCCGGTACGCTCAGCACTTCCATCCGCCCCTGTGGCCCCTGTACACAGCGCATCACTCTGGCCATCCGTTCCCACTTCAGGCCGAGGCACAGGCCGCAGGAAAGGGCACACAATCCGTGATATAAGGAAAATCCCCCGGGCACCGGCAGGTGAATGCGCTGCACATGACCCACAGCAACCGCTTCAAACTCCATATGTCCGGGATAAAGCCGCAGATTTTTTGCCGTCAGGTCGGCACAGGTTTTATTTTCAGAATAAGTAAAGGTGTGTTCCGGGATGATATCAGCATAATCCTCCCAGTCTTTCTCGTCAAGATTCAGCACCACCGTATCGCTGGCACACAACAGACCGGAAAGTTCCTCCCTGCCGCTCACCGGGCCGGTCAGTGCCGTTACACTCATCCGCAAACCACTGTAGAGTCGCCGCTCCATCCCTGTTTGATCCAGCTGTATGATCACATGGGTGCAGCGTGCATCCGCCATCCGCCGCAACACGGCCTGTAACTGCACACAACTGTCCATCCACCGGCCCCGGGGCAGTTCTACTCCCCGAAACCGTATCCCATTGGGAGCAACAGTACCCACACGGGTATGGGGCATTCGTTCCAGCATCGCCCGCATCAGATGGACCACCAGATCGCCTTCTCCATCCCCGGCAACACAAATCAGAGTCATATTCCGGGCCGGATGACAAAACCAGTTCCCTGCCATCACCCCAAGGGTCTTCCATGGATCCTCTCCCCCGGGAACAATCGCCGCAGCACCCAGGTTTCTTGCCTGCACTCCGGTCAGTCCGCTGCCGGGCAGCTCCACAAATGCAGACCCGTACAGTTCATCCTCCGCCGCAGCAGAAATGGAATTTATTTCCAGTTCCGGGTCCAGCCGCCCTCCCTCAAGGGGTAGGCCGGCCATAAGGTCGCGCAATTTCAAGCCTGTCACCCCTGAAGGGCGGTTTCATTCTCTTTTTTCCTCGTTATTCCAGAGGGGTATATGCGTCGGTCACACTGGTGTCCACAAACCGGACAGGAATCACCGTTCCGCGATCCACCAATTCTCCCGCACCCACGCTCTGATCCAGCGCATGGGTGGCCGCGCTGTAGTAGGATACGCCGGAGGCGCGCAGGTACAAGCCCTGCTCATTGAGCCGTTTTTTCGCCTGATCGTAGGTCAGGCCTTTCAGATTGGGCACGGGCACCTGATCCGCAGGAGCTTCCTCACCCATATACAGGATCACTGTGCTGTTGCCGGGAACACTGGCACCCACCGCGGGGATCTGGCCGGTCACCACAGTTCCGTCACCCACCGTGCGGCAGGTAAGGTTTTTGCGTTTGAGAGCTGCTTTTGCCGTATCCAGATCATAGCCTGTCAGCTTGGGCACGGACACATCTGCCGCCGCAGCCTCGGCTTCGGTATACTGGCGCTCCACGCCCAGATAATCCAGTACATTGGCGATCAGCTGACCGGCCAGAGGGGCCGCCATCTGACCACCGCTGATGTAATAGCCGGTGGAGCCATACTTGCTTCTGGGAGACGCGTGCTTGGGCGTGTCAAAGTAGAGCAGGGCGATCACCTGAGGATCGTTGGCCGGAGCAAATCCCACAAAGGACACGATTTCCTCGTCATACACACCCACTTCGCCTTCTGCGGTACCCGTTTTTCCGCCGATACGATAGCCCGCCACATAGGCGTTGCGTCCCGTGCCCTCGGCAACCACGCTTTCCAGAATTTCCGCCGCCCGGCGGCTGGTCTGTTCACTGACCACCTGCCGCACCACGGTGGGCTCGTTCTGGTGAAGGATGGTCCCCTGTGCGTCACTGACGGACTTGAGCACATAGGGCTGCATCAGATAGCCGCCGTTCACAGTGGCAGAAAAGGCACTGAGCAGCTGAAGGGGACTTACGGTAAAGCGCTGACCAAAGGAAGCGGTAGCAAGAGACAGATAGCCCTCCGCACTGGTGAAAAACTCCCGTCCCCAGTCAATTCCCTTTGCCTCGCCAGGCAGATCGATCCCCGTGATCTCGGTCAGTCCAAAGGACTCAAAATAGTCATAAAACTTCTCTGCACCCAGCTTCTGACCAATCATCATAAATGCGGGGTTGCAGGAATTCTGTACCGCTTCGGCCAGAGTCTGATCTCCGTGTCCGCTGCGTTCGGAGCAGGCAATGCTCCTGCCGTTGACCACGTAGAAACCCGGGCAGTAGAAATGGTCGCTGTCGGAGATGACTCCCGCTTCCAGTGCAGCAGCCAGCACCACAGATTTGAAGGTAGAGCCCGGTTCATAGGTATCGTTGAGCACCTTACTGCGCCACTGCTTGTTCAGCGCCGCTCCAATGGCGGTATTTTTCGCCTTGGCCTGCAACTGCTCATCAGTCAGGGGAGTCCCATCCTCGTTTTTCAGTCCCTGCGTTTTCAGATTTTCATACTCCCGCTGGGTTTGGGCCGCAGCCTGTGCGTTCAGCGTTTCGTCATAGATGGTGCCGTAGCTGTTCAGGTCATAGTTGGGTGCACTGGCCATACCCAGCACGGCGCCCGTCTTGGGATTCATGACCACGCAGATACCGCCGTTCTGCACCTCGTATTTCTCAATGCCCGCAGCCAGCGCCTGCTCAGCCATACGCTGGATGGAGGCGTCGATGGTCAGGGTGATATCATTTCCGTCCACAGCATCGATGTAGTCGGAATAACTGTTGTAGATTTCCGTACCTGCGCCGGTCTTGCTGGTGACCACACGGCCGGAGGTCCCCTCCAGCACGTCCTCATAGGCGGCCTCCACACCGTAAGCACCGCCATTTTCATTCACAAAGCCCACAATGTGCGAGGCAACGTTGGAATAGGGATAGTAGCGTTTGGTGGTTGGGGTCATGATCAGCGAGTAACCCAGCTTATTTTCCGAAATAAAAGTCTGAAGTTCCTCCGCCTGCTCCCCTTCAATATTCTTTTTCAGGACCTCATATTGGGAGTTGGTCCGTTCCATTCGCTTGATGACCGAATCCCGATCCAGTTCCAGTACGGAACACACCTTATCCGCGATCAAATCCCGTCTTTCCTGAATGGCGGCATTGTAGGCCTGCTCATCCAGTACACCCTCATCGTCCTTGAATTTTCTCTGGTCGATGCTGTTGATCAGATCCAGAGGAGACAGGATCAGATTATACACTGTGGCCGACATTGCCAGCACATTCCCGCTGCTGTCCAGAATGGTCCCCCGGTTGGATCGAACTTCCACGTCCCGGGTGGACTGGTTGAGCTGGCGCATCTGGTATTCCTCGTGATGAACGATGGCAATATCCCACAACTTCCATCCCAACGGGATAAAGGACAACACGCCGAAAATTACCATCAAACACACGGTTCTCCGGAAGATCAGCTGCTTGGATGTGCGCTCTTTGCGCTGTCTTTGTTCCAGTCTGTCCGCCATCATTTCACCTCCCTGTTATGGTCAAAAGGGCGCAAGAAGCATTTTCTTGCGCCCTCTCATTGAAGTCTTCTATCTGTCTGGTCCACTATATGTGCCCGGTCAGCGGAAATATTCAACCAGGCTGGAAAAAATCTCCTGCGCACCGTGGACCGCACCGGCAGCCCCCTCCATAGCGGAGGCTCTGGCATGGACGACCACGCTGTCAGGCTGGGACATATCAATGTAAGTAATCTGATCGGCAGTGGGCCGGATCATGGTAGCTCCCACGGCCGCCTCCAGATTTTCCATATCGAACACCTGCTCATACCGGGCCGACAGGGTCGCGTGCTGGGTCTGAAGCTCGCTCAGCTGTCCGCGCAGAGATACCACAGAGTCGGACACCATATGCAGCTGCAGGTAGCTCAGCAACAGCAGGGCTGCGAATACACCAACTGCCAGAAAACCGACCACCGCAAACGGTGCCACATGACCGGCCTGACGCACCTCCACCTGGGGCCGCTCCACAGGGCGGCGCTTGGGTGCTCTCTTAGGTACAGTGTACTGCTCTTCCTGACGGCGGGGGCTGCGGACTACGTTGCCCTCATACACAGGGGCGTAAGCCACACTGCCGTTGGTACGATAAGTTGTCATTCTCTGCCGCGCTGCCATGGCGGTCCCTCCCAAACAACTACTTCAGCTTTTCCGCCACACGCAGCTTGGCACTGCGGGAGCGGGGATTTTCTTCCAGTTCCTGCTCACTGGGCAGGATGGGTTTTCTTGTCACAAGACGGATATCAGGGGTTTTGCCGCACACACACACAGGAAAGTCCGGCGGGCAGGTGCACCCTTTTGCAAATTCAGCCATTCCGGTCTTTACGATGCGGTCCTCCAGCGAGTGGAATGTGATAACCGCCAGCCGCCCCCCCTGCTTCAGCCGGGGCACGGCCGCACGGATCATTTTGTCCACTGCGGTCAGCTCGTCATTTACCGCGATGCGAATGGCCTGAAAACTGCGCTTGGCCGGGTGCTGTTTTTCCTTGAGCGCCTTACCCGGCATGGCGCTTTTGATAATGTCCACCAGCTCAAGGGTGGTCTCAATGGGCTTGTCCCCTCTGCGCCGCACAATGGCCGCAGCGATCAGTCCGGCATAGCGTTCCTCACCGTACTGGCTCAGGATGCGCCGCAGCTCATCCTGACCCCAGCTGTTGACCACATCGGCAGCGGTCAGCCCCTCGGACTGATCCATGCGCATATCCAGAGGCGCATCTGCCATGTAGGAAAAACCTCGGGAGCTGTCATCCAACTGAGGCGAGGACACACCCAAATCAAAGAGCATGCCGTCGATTTTATCCAGACCCAACTCGTCCAAAATCTCATCGATATCGGCGAAGTTGCTGTGCACCAGCGTTACCCGGTCCATCCATTCCGCAAGCCGTTCCCGGGCAGCGTCCAGCGCCGCCTGATCCCGGTCCACGCAAATGAGCCGTCCGCCGTTGGTCAACAGCTGAGCGATGCGGCGGGAATGGCCCGCCCGGCCCAGAGTGCCGTCCAGATAGATGCCGTCAGGCTTAATGTCCAGTCCTTCCAGACACTCTTCCAGAAGAACGGAGTAATGCGTAAATTCCATGATCGCAGTCCGTTTACAGCCGGATCTTCCGGGCCAGCGCTTTCATGCGGTCCGGCGACATATAAGTGTCCACCTTTTCGCTCCAGCGCTTGGCATTCCAGACCTTGGCCACATTGTTGGACCCCACGATGACCACATCTTTTTCCAGATTGGCAAATTCCCGCAGCAGGGGCGGGATCACGATGCGGTTCTGACTGTCCACAGTACAGCGGTAGGACTGAGCGAAGAAGACTTCCATTGCCTCGATATCCTCTTCCTCTTCCAGTTCCTCAGCACGAGCACACAAGGCATCCCATGCGTTCTGAGGATAAATGGTCAGGCACTGATCGGTGCCCATGGACAGGTGGAAGGTGTCACCCATTTCTTCCTTCAGGCGAGAGGGGATAAACAACCGGCCCTTGCCGTCGATGGTATGTTCATATGTACCGGTCATTCTGTCCACCTCCTCCACTTTAGTGTTCTTTTGAGGGAATTTACTCCATTTCCCTCCACCTTGCTATTAGTATACGAGTTTCACTACTAAAAAGCAAGTGTTTTTTTGAATTTTTTTCAAAGAAAAAACCGTGGATTTCCTTGAAAATCCACGGTTTTCGACACTAATACATTTGTTCGATAGTCGTTTTTTCGCTGCATTCTGTGCGTTGTCGCAAGTTGTTGTTTTTCGTCATTTCCTTGCCCACAACATCTTGTGTTTTACGGTTCAGAAAGCCTGTTTCGTAAAATTACGTTAACCTGTTTCGAATCCCCTTTTCCGCCCAGATTCCGCATGGTTTGTCCCACCAAAAAACCAAAACTTTTTTCTTTTCCGGCTCGGAATTCGGCTACAGGGCCGGGGTTTTGTTTCAAAACCGTTTCTACCGCCCGGGTGATTTGTTCCGGATCGGACACCTGCCTCAGGCCGTTGACTTTGATGTACTCCTCCGGGTCACCCCCATCGAACACCCCATCAAAGACCTGCACCCCGGTATTGCGGTTGATTTCCCCCCGCTCCACCAGTTCGATGATCCGGGCCAGTGTCCGAGGCAGCAGCGTCATATCCTTGGCCTCCAGATTTCTCTGAGACAGCTGCCGCAGCACCTGCCCAAGGATCCAGTTGGATGCCGTCTTGGGGTCCGCTCCCCGGGCCACCGTTTCCTCAAAAAACTCCGCCAGCGCCTTTTGTCCGGTCAGCATATCAGCGTCGTAGGCAGGCAGACCGTATTCCTGGCGATAGCGTCTGCGTTTCTCTCCCGCCAATTCCGGCTGCTGCCGCAGCAGCTCCAAATACGCTTCATCCAGTCGCAACGGGGGCAGGTCAGGTTCAGGGAAATAGCGGTAATCCCGAGCATTCTCCTTGGCACGCATGGAAACACTCTTATTCCTGTCTTCATCCCAGCGACGAGTCTCCTGAAGCACCGCCCCTCCGGACTCCAGCACCGCGATCTGCCGTTGACTTTCATATGCAACAGCCCGGCGCACTGCCCGGAAAGAACCCAGGTTTTTCATCTCCGTCCGGCTCCCGAGCTGCGCGCTCCCTACCGGACGCACGGACAGATTCACATCACAACGCAGCGACCCCTCCTGCAGCTTGCAGTCGGACACCTCCAGATACTGCAGAATGCTCTGCAGCTCCTCCAGATAGGCCACCACTTCCTCCCCATCCCGAAAATCCGGTTGGGTCACGATCTCGATCAGCGGCACGCCGCAGCGGTTGTAATCCACCTTGGTGCAACCGTTCTCCGGCTCGTGGATCAACTTTCCTGCATCCTCCTCCATGTGCATCTCACTGATACCGATGTCCTTTTCCCGCCCGTTTTCCAATTCGATGCGGACCGCCCCGTTTCGGGCAACAGGCAGATAAAGCTGGCTGGTCTGATACCCCTTGGGCAAATCGGGATAAAAATAGTTTTTCCGGTCAAACCGGTTGTACTTTGTGATCTCGCAGTTCAGCGCCAGCCCCGTCCGCACCGCGTACTCCACCACCTTTTCGTTGAGCACGGGTAGCGTCCCAGGCATTCCCATACAAACAGGGCAGCACTGAGTATTGGGGGGCGCCCCGAACTTCGTGGAGCAGGCACAGAAGATCTTTGTCCGGGTAGCCAGCTCCACGTGGGTTTCCAACCCAATCACCGTCTCCCACTCCATCTGTCCGTACCCCCTTTCCCGAAGCATTCCGGACGCCGGCGGTGCCAGTCCGTCTCCTGCTGATAGGCATGAGCCGCGTTGAGCACTTTATCCTCCCCAAGCGCAGGTCCCGTCAGCTGCACCCCTACAGGCACGCCGCAGGAATGAAATCCACAGGGCATGGACAGAGCCGGCAATCCTGTCAGATTGGCACACACCGTATAAATATCGCTCAGATACATGCGTTTAGGGTCGTTCAAGCTCTCCCCAAGCCTGGGGGCCGGGCCGGGAGCCACCGGGGTCAGCAGCAGGTCATAGCGCTCAAGCAGCCGCGAAAACTCCTGTTTGATCTGTTCCCGTGCCATCAGCGCTTTCCTGTAATAATCGTCATAATAACCCGCAGACAGAACGAAAGTTCCTAACAAAATGCGCCGTTTTACCTCCGCCCCAAAGCCCTGCGTCCGGCTTTGCATATGGAGTTCCTCCGGATTGGCACACCCCGGTGCTCTATGTCCGTACCGTACCCCGTCATACCGGGCCAGATTGGAGCCGGCCTGGGCACAGGCCATAACGTAGTAGGCGCTCACGGCATATTCCAGCGCAGGCAGTTCACATTCCTCCACCACCGCCCCCCGGTTCCTCAGCACATCCGCCACCTCCGATACACGGGCACGCACCTCCGGGTCCAACTCATCCCCAAAGGACTGAACAGGCATACCGATGCGCATGCCCCGGATATCGCCGGTCAACCCGGCCAGCAGGTACCCGTATGCTCCAGGCAGGCTTGTGCTGTCCCGGCAGTCATGTCCCTGAATCACGTCCAGCACAGCAGCACAGTCCGCCGCATCTCTGCTCAGGGGCCCAATCTGGTCGAAGGAGGACGCATAGGCCACCAGTCCGCAGCGGGACACCGTGCCGTAAGTAGGCTTGATGCCGGTCAGACCGCAAAAAGCCGCAGGCAGCCGGACCGAGCCGCCCGTGTCACTCCCCAGAGCATACCAGCACCCGCCCCGGCTCACAGCGGCAGCGCTCCCTGCAGAGGAGCCGCCCGCCACCCGGTCCGGCGACCAGGGATTGACCACCGGCCCAAACACCGACGTCTCTCCGGTGGACCCCATCCCGAATTCGTCCATGTTGGTCTTGCCAAGACAAATTGCCCCGGCATTGTTCAGCCGCTCCACAACATAGGCATCGTACGGCGGGCGAAAATTTTTCAGCATTTCGGATGCGCATGTGGTTGGCAGTCCCGTAAAGCAAATGTTATCTTTCAGCGCCATCGGAACGCCAAACAACGGATTTTCAATCTTTTTCGCACCGTTTTCAAGAGCCTTTGCACGCTTCACAACCTCTTCTGCATCCAGTGAAATAAAGGCACCGCCGCACCCGTCCCCGGCCACAGCCAAGGCCGCCCGAACCGCCTCCACAGGGGACACTTCACCCTTACGGATGGCTCTGCCAAGCTCCAGCACCGTCAGGTCAAGCAGCGCGCTCATCCCTCTTCCTCCTGCCCCAGGGCAGCGGGAACGATTATGTACTCTCCGTCCGTTTCAGGGGCGTTTTTCAACAGTTCAGTCCGTTCCATACTCTGTGTCTCTTCATCCGGTCGCAAAACATTCTCCCGCTCCTGCAAAGCATGTTCCCCGTCCAGCGTTAACCGGTCCAGCGCTGCCATGCTGCCAAGGATTTCCTCCAGTTGAACGGTCATCTGTTTCTTCTCTTCCTCCGACAAACTCAACCGGGATAACCCGGCAATACGTTCCACCAATTCCCGCGTAATTTTCATCTTCCCGCCCCTTTCCAAGGACTTATATCAAATCCATTATACTATAACCCCCGCCCTTGTTCAAATGTTTCCTCCCTTCGGCAAAACACCTCCGCCGGGCATATCGCGCCGAACGGAGGTGTTTTTATCCGGACTCAGATCAGGTTCTGTGCTCCACGACTTCCCGTTCCCGGAACAGCAGCGTGATGCACCACACCGCAGACAGGCCCACCAGCGTGTAGACCGCGCGGCTGATGAGACTTGCGGACCCGCCACAGGCGAAGGCCACCAGATCAAAGGCAAACAGGCCCACACTGAGCCAGTTCAGGCCACCGATAATCAGCAGCGTCAGGGCAATTCTATCCATGATCACGTCAGAATCCCTCCTTATTTCAGTGATCCGGCCTTAGTGTTGCCCTCTATTGACGTAACTATACAAAAAAAATGAAAGCCGCAGCAACGCTGCGGCTTTCGGTCTTTTTAAAAAGCCCCGCTCTGGCCGTGTGGACCCGTTTAAAACCTGCACGTGTGGCAGGTGGGTCGCCTCCACTTCGCTTTACTGCTTCCAACATCCGGCTGACCTCGAAGGGGGCCGGGAGGCCTGCAATCCACGTCGTGAGGGGGCGTCCCGTTTAATAAATGTGGGTTTAAAAGAGCCCATCACGCACCGAGCAGGAAAACACCTTAACAGATTTACTCCTCGTCCTCAAACAGGCGCTCCATGAATTTCTCATAGACCTCCTGCTCCTCTTCCTCACTATCCAGCGTGGAGAACAGCTCCTCGCCGTTTTCCTCGATGACCTTCATGATGACCATGCCGTACTCCTCGTCATCGAGGTCTACATCCACGATCTCACCATCTTCGCCTTCCTCTCCCTCTACCGCGGGGAAAAAGGCCATGTAGATATTGCCGTTATACTCCAGTGTGTCCAGATGCTCCAGTTCAAATTCATTGCCGTCCTCGTCGGTGACGGTGATGAAATCAGGGCCGAACTCTTCACTCATGCTTTTGTTCCTCCTTTGCTTTGTAGTTTGATTGTACCCTGTACGGCGAAAAATTGCAAGAGGAAGGAATGTCAAATTATGACCTGTCGTATAAATATCCCGCCAACATCCTCCAGGGGTGGACAAACCGAAAAACCGTGATATAATATTATAGATTTAGTATGTGTCTTTATATCCTTTCGCAACACAGTTTTTCCTGATGGAGGTCATTCCATGTCTGATATTTATCGCACCACCGACCACGAAGAGTCCCGGGAACAGCCCCGCCGCCGGCGCAGAAAGCGTCGTTCCCGTGCACGCCGTCTGCGAAATATTCTGGGCACCGTGCTGCTGGTTGCCCTGACCACGGCCGCTTTGCTGGCCTGCTTTGCCGCAGTCTACGTCAAAACGGTCATTATCCCCCTGACTCCCCTGGACCTGGACAACTTCCAGGTTGGCCTCAACTCCGTACTCTACTATGTGGACGAGAGTGGGCAGGAACACGAACTACGTACCCTCCACGGAGACGAAAACCGCGTCTGGGTCGATTTTGAAGACATCCCGGAAGATCTGATCAACGCCACCGTGGCTATTGAAGACCAGCGATTCTGGACTCACCCCGGCGTGGACTGGAAACGCACCGCCGCCGCTGTTGTCTATATGTTTACCGGTAAAGATATTCAAGGCGGTTCCACCATCACCCAGCAGCTGATCAAGAACATCACCACCTACAACGACACCACAGTCAAGCGCAAGGTGGTGGAGATTTTCCGCGCGCTGGAATTCACCAAAAACTACGACAAAAACACCACGTTGGAATGGTATCTGAACTATATCTATCTGGGCCGCAAATGCGATGGTGTGTATACCGCCTCTTATAAATACTTTGGAAAACACCTGAGCGAGCTGACGGTTGCCGAATGTGCCAGCCTCATCTCCATCACCAACAACCCCTCCCTCTACGATCCCTACACAAATCCAGAAAACAACGAAAAGCGCAAAAATCTGGTGCTGCGGGCCATGTACGAGCAGGAGTATCTGACCAAAGAAGAGTACGAGGAAGCCAAGGCGCAGGAACTGGTGTTCACCAGCCGGGCCGTGGAGTATCAGGATAACGAAAACCCCGACATTTATTCCTGGTACGAGGAACAGGTCATCACCGATGTGACAAACGACCTGGCAAAAAAGCTGGGTGTAGAAAACGAAATCGCCTACAACATGGTCCTCTCCGGCGGTCTGTCCATCTACACCTGCGTGGACCCCAAAATCCAGGCTGTGGTCAATGATATCTACTCAAATACCGACAATTTCCCCTACCCCTCCGGCAGCGGGCAGCAGCTGCAGTCTGCCATCACCATCATTGACAACGCAACGGGTGACGTAGTGGCCATGGCCGGTCAGGTGGGCGAAAAGACAGGCAACCGCTGGCGCAACAACGCCACCGCCGCCGCCAGACAGCCCGGTTCTTCCTTCAAGCCCCTGTCCGTCTACGCCCCCGCACTGGAGATGGGTCTGGTCACCCCCGCCACCATCATTGACGATTACCCCTACGAACTCAGCGCGGAGGGCAATCCCTACCCCGTCAACTCCGGCAACGCGAAATATGCCGGCCTGACCACTGTTTACGAGGGTCTGACTCACTCCACCAACACCATTGCGTTCCGCATCCTCACCGATCTTGTCACACCGGCAGAAAGCTTCCGTTTTGTTGAGGACCGGTTCAAAATCGACCTTGTTGAAGGCCGCGAGATCAACGGAAAGTTCTCCAGCGATCTGGATCGGGCTCCCCTGTCCATGGGCGGTCTGACCGACGGCGTAAACACCCGCGACATGGCTGAGGCCTTCGCCGTGTTTCCCAACCGCGGTATTTATACCCCCTCCCGCACCTATACCAAGGTTTTGAACGCCAACGGCGATGTCATTCTGGAAAACAAGACGTCCGGCGAGGTAACTGTCAAAGAGTCCACTGCCTACTACGTGAACACTATGCTGCAAAACGTGGTAGCCGCCGGCACCGGTTACGAGGCACGTTTTGACAACATGCATGTAGCAGGCAAGACCGGTTCCTCCACCAGCGACCACGACCGTTGGTTTGCCGGGTATACTCCCTACTACACCGCAGTGGTGTGGACTGGTTACTCTTCCCCTGAACGCGTGCGCAGCAGTGGCCGCAATCCTGCCTCCATCGCTTTTAATAAGGTGATGAGCCGGATCCACCAAAATCTGCCCGACAAGGACTTCTTCTCCATCAACAATCTTGTCACCACTGACTACTGCATGGACAGCGGCCTGCTCCCCACCGACGCCTGCCGTAACGATCCCAGAGGCAGCCGCGTGTCAAAGATGACACTTCTGCGGGATGATGCCCCCACCACCTACTGCAGCCGTCACTCGGAAGAGGCAACCATTACCGTCTGCAAAGACTGCCCCATTCCGGATGCCGAGGGCAACCCCACCGGTCTGTACTATCCTGCCGGGCCTTACTGTCCTCAGGAAAGTCTGATGCAGGTCAATCTGCTGAACTATTCCCGCCAGCCGGTAGGCAGCGCCGCGGCGTACGATGAAACCTACACGCTGGGCCACTTCCAGACGTTGGGTACCTGTTCCGTCCACACCACGCCCCCCGTGGAACCCGAGCCGCCTGTCGAGCCCATCGACCCGGATGACCCCAACTGGCCCGGAAACACCGTCGTTCCGGAGCCCATCGACCCGGAAACCCCGGCTCTGCCTCCCGAGAACGAGCCGTATATCCCCGCCTGAACAACACAGCGATAAGGAAGGTGGCCCCCGGCCACCTTCCTTTCTGCCCGCTATTGTGTAATTCGTCCACAAACGCCCCGTTCCGACAGCCAAAATTGGTTGTCTTCTTTGGCCAACCTTGTTGCATCTATCGGTTTACTGTGCTAAAATAGACCGCAGCCGAAAAACAAATGCTCATGCAACGCGGACAATATTCGCGCATAAACTGGAGGGAGCGGCTGTGAGTCAATCGCCAAAATACTTTATCGTCGAAGCCGACGCCATGCCCGAGATCTTCCGCAAGGTTGCTCAGGCCAAACGCCTGTTGGAGACCGGAGAAGAATCCACGGTCAACGGCGCCGCCCGCGCCGTAGGCATCAGCCGCAGCGCCTACTATAAATACAAGGATACGGTACGCCCCTTTCAGGATATGCTCCACGGACGCATTGTTACCTTCCAGACCCTGCTGAAGGATGAGCCCGGCGTATTGTCCGGAGTACTCAATGTATTCGGCGCAAACGGGGGCAACATTCTGACCATCAACCAGTCCATCCCCACCAACGGCTGTGCCGTAGTCACCATATCCGCGGAGACCTCTGCCTCTGAAATCGCGCCGGATGCGCTGATGGACGCAGTCCGCGGCTGTCCCGGTGTACTCCGGTGTGAAATACTTGCAGGATAATCCAATCCTTACACATATGAGGTGAAAGAAAATGGTTAATGTCGCAATTCTTGGTTTTGGCACCGTCGGTTCCGGCGTGGCCGAAGTTCTGACCATGAACCAGGCGCTGATCGACCGGCGCACCAATCAGCAGGTCCGTCTGAAGTACATTCTGGACGTGCGTGACTTCCCCGACAGCCCTTATAAGGACTGCTTCGTCAAGGACTTCTCTGTCATTGAGAACGATCCCGAGGTGGATATCGTGGTGGAGACCATCGGTGGTGCCACCGTGGCTCTGGACTTTACCCGCCGTGCGCTGGCCGCCGGCAAGAGCGTGGTCTCCTCCAACAAGGAACTGGTAGCCACCCATGGCTATGATCTGCTGCAGCTGGCCAAAGAAAAGGGCGTCAGCTACCTCTTCGAGGCCAGTGTGGGCGGCGGCATCCCCGTGCTGCGTCCCCTGACCAACTGTCTGGCCGGCAACGAGGTCGAGCAGGTGTGCGGCATCCTCAACGGCACTACCAACTACATCCTCACCCGGATGATCCGTGCCGGTCTGTCCTTCGAGCAGGCTTTGAAAGAGGCTCAGGACAACGGCTATGCCGAGCGTGATCCCTCCGCCGATATCGAAGGCCACGACGCCTGCCGCAAAATCTGTATTCTGGCCGCCCTGTCCTTCGACGAGCATGTCTATCCCGAGCAGGTGCCCACTCAGGGCATCACCGCCATCACCCTTGCCGATGTGGATTACGCCAACTCCTGTGGTTACAAAATCAAGCTGTTGGGCCGCGCCCTGCGCATGGACGAAGGCAAGATCTGTGCTTACGTGGCCCCCCATTTGGTCAACGGCTCCGATCCCTTGGCAGGCGTAGAGGACGTATTCAACGCCATCAAGATCACCGGCAATGCCGTAGGTGACGCCATGTTCTACGGCCGCGGTGCCGGCAAGCTCCCCACCGCCAGTGCCGTGGTTGGCGATATCGCCGATATCGCCAAGGACGTCAAGACCCGCAAGTGCAACGAGTGGGGTCCCGGCTCCAAGGAACTGGTGGAAACTCCCGACGCTCTGGCTTTCCGCTGGTACGTGCGTGCCAACGGCACCATGGATGCGGCCCGCAAGGCCTGCGGCGAACTCACCGCACTGGCCCGTGGCGGCGCCCCTGCGCAGGAGATCGCGTTCCTCACCGAGGAAATGACTCAGGCCCAGCTGGAGGTAAAGCTGGCCGGTCTGGACGTGCAGTCTGTGATCCGGGTACTGGCCTGATTTCCCAAGACCATTTTAGGAGGTATATAAATCATGGCTCTTATCGTACAGAAATTCGGCGGCTCCTCCGTCGCCAACGCCGAGCGCATGTTCAATGTGGCTCGCATCATCTCCGAAACCTACAAGCAGGGCAACGATGTCGTGGTCGTTCTGTCTGCTCAGGGTGACACCACCGACGACCTGATCGCCAAGGCCAAGGAGATCAATCCCAACGCCTCCAAGCGCGAGATGGATATGCTCCTGTCCACCGGCGAGCAGATCTCCGTCTCCCTTTGCGCCATGGCGCTGGAGTCCATGGGCTTCCAGGCCGTGTCCCTGACCGGCTGGCAGGCCGGTATGCTCACCGACTCCAATTACGGAGTCGCGCGCATCAAGCGGGTGCGCGCCGAGCGTATCCAGAAGGAGCTGGACAAGAAGAAGATCGTCCTCGTCACCGGCTTCCAGGGCATCAACAAGTATGATGACATCACCACTCTGGGCCGCGGCGGCTCGGATACCTCTGCGGTGGCACTGGCCGCCGCCCTGCACGCCGACCTGTGCCAGATCTACACCGATGTGGACGGCGTGTACACCGCCGACCCCCGCCACGTCACCGGCGCCAAGAAACTGGATGAGATCACCTTCGACGAGATGCTGGAACTGGCCAGCCTCGGCGCACAGGTGCTCCACAACCGCTCGGTCGAGATGGCCAAGCGCTATAACGTCAATATGGAAGTCCTTTCCAGCCTGAGCGGAAAGCCCGGCACCAAAGTCAAGGAGGTTGTCAAAACCATGGAAAAAACTCATGTCAGCGGCGTTGCCAAGGATAAAAATGTAGCCCGTGTGGCTCTGGTCGGTCTGGAGGACCGCCCGGGTATCGCCTTTAAGATCTTCTCTCTGCTGGCCAAGGAAAAGGTCAATGTGGACATCATCCTGCAATCCATCGGCCGCAATGCGTCCAAGGACATCAGCTTCACCGTCTCTCAGGACGATATGGAGCGCGCCAAAGAGGTCATGGAGGCCAATCAGGATATCATCGGCTTCAACTCTCTGGAAGTCACCGACAAGGTCGCCAAGATCTCCATCGTAGGTGCCGGCATGGCCAACAACTCCGGCGTGGCCTGCAAGATGTTCGAGGCCCTGTTCTCCGCCGGCATCAACATCAATATGATTTCCACCAGCGAGATCAAGGTCTCCGTTCTGGTGGACGAGCGGGACGCGGAGCGTGCCGTTCAGGCCATCCACGACCGCTTCTTCAGCGAGTTTGGCGGCGCCAACTAACTCAATTCGTCCCTACATGGGCGGAGCATCGCTCCGCCCATGTTTTTTCTTAAAAAAGTTTGTTTCAGCTATTGACATTCCTCTTTTTGACTGGTATACTGTCAACGCAAAATAAAGCAGGAACGGTCCCCGTCCTCACCCCAGGCTTCGGGCTCAAGGGTTAACATGGTAACGTCGCGTCGGTTTTCCGGCGTTGTTTTCACGTGTGTGCGGGTGCCATTTCGGCTTGCCGCACATTTATTTTTGTCTGGAGGTGCTTTCCCATCGCTAACACAGCTCATCAGATCAACGAAGAAATCCGTGACAAAGAGCTCCGCCTGATTTCCGAAACCGGCGAGCAGCTGGGCATCATGTCCGCGCAGGAGGCCCTGAAGCTAGCCGAGGAGCAGGGTCTGGATCTGGTCAAGATCTCTCCCAATGCCGTGCCCCCTGTCTGCAAGGTCATGGACTACGGCAAGTTCCGGTTCGAGCAGACCAAGCGCGAGAAGGAAGCCCGTAAAAACCAGCGCGTGGTAGAAATCAAAGAAGTCCGCATGTCCCCCAGTATCGACGTGAACGACTTCAATGTCAAGCTGCGCAACGCTCAGAAGTTCCTGGGCGAGGGAAACCGTGTCAAGGTCACCGTCCGCTTCCGCGGCCGCGAAATGGCTCACACCGATATCGGTCAGGGCCTGCTGGTCAAGTTTGCCGAGGATTGCAAGGACTGCGCTGTCCTGGACAAGGAGCCCAAGCTGGAAGGTCGGCACATGTCCATCTTCCTGTCCCCCAAGTCCGCAAAAGAAACGAAAAAATAAGAAAAGGAGTTTTCTGTTATGCCGAAGATCAAGACTCACAGCGGCGCCAAGAAGCGCTTCTCCCTCACCAAGAGCGGCAAGGTCAAGCGTGCCATGACCAAAA
>SVLE01000070.1 GCA_015068065.1 Oscillospiraceae bacterium
ATATTACAACCCCCGTTACAAAAAAAATTGTGAAAAAATAGCGACGGAGCAAGCTCCGCCGCTGTGAAAAAAAGACAATGAAAACGAAGGGTTCAGCCCAAGGGCCGGAGTTCGGGCAGATTTGGCTTGGGAGCGCCCAGAACCGCGATATTTTCCTCGGTAAGGGGTAACAGCTCCACCGGGACTTCCTGTGCGCCGTTCAGATAGCTTTGCCGCCACTCCTCAAAGGCCGGACCATCCATCATCCGCCTGCGGTCGTAGTGTTTGCTGTTGAACAGTTCAACGCCGGTCTGGCACACCTCGTACACCAGCCCGTCACCATCCACATCGATATCATCAGGAAAGTATTGGCTGCGCACTTCTTTGTCCCAAGCCTCTGCGGAGCCCACTTCTTCATAAAGATCGGTCACAGCATTGTAGCGATAGGCATAATAGGGCCAAAAACGGCCGGACCAGCCCTGACTGTGGGCCCAATCCACCTCAATGGCTCCATTGTCATAAAACCGCAGGCTGGTGAACTGGTCAAACTGGGTATAAACTGCGCCGCGCCAACAGCCGTAAATGAGAAAATCATGTCCTGCCATACTGGCGTTGGTCCACGAGAGCAACAGTTCTTCCCTGCCATCGCCATCAACATCTGCAATGGCAAAGTGGTTTTCCGCCGCCCCCTCTGTGCTGTTCCACTCCACCTTTCGCCCGTCAGGCAGTTCACCCTTGAGATAGGCGTTCCAGAGAATGCCGCCAAAGACCTTGCGGGTGTCCTCGGAGTCATTCCACGGGAGGATGTAATCATCCATTCTGGTGGGAGTCCACTCCGGTTCACCCGTTATGGAAACATCGGAGTAAAGTGTGGGCACATCGCCGTCCCAGTGGATTTTGAAGGCGTAATTGGAGGTTTTCTGAGCCAGATAATCTTTGTACAAGGTCTCGTAAGAGGAGGGATTTTTCTCCTTGGCCTCCAGAATATAGGGAACAATATCGGGATCCCGGTTGTAGTACAGATAGTTCATGGTGTACCGGAAGGTGGCCTCCCTGCCGTTTTCCTGATCCCAGTCGGAGATCACAAGCTCCTGAATGTCATAATGAGGATCATAGACCCGATGGAACTCCTGCGCCAGCCATGCGGCCGTTTTGATCTGAAGTTCCGGAATCAGATGCAGTGCCTCAAAGGGGTCAGATACCTGCATTTGCGTGTAGGTATAGACATCCTTATAGCTCTTATAAGTCAGACGGACACCATACCACTGGTAACCGGAACGGAGAAACACCGTATCGGGCAAGTCGTAACCGTACATCATCACTTCCTGCCACGCAGGCTCGATCACCAGATTGCCATGATAGTCAATGGCACCGTAAAGACCGTCCCTGACCACAGGGATGATGGGCCAAACCTCTTCATAGGTGCTCAGCAGAATGCTGTCCAGCTGATAGGTTTCGGGCGCAAGAATCTCATTGCCCTTGCCGTCCAGCAGACCCCAGTGGTCTCCCTTGCGGGCCAGCAGGAAACGGAAGCCGCGGGCACCGTCAGGTCGGTGCTCGTAGCGCACCTCGTCATAGCCCAGAGAGGCGGCATAGGCGGCGCTGTCCTCAATGATGTACAGCCAGAAGGGGGATTTTGCCGGGCCAAGAACGCTGATGCAGCCGTATTCACCGGTGCCGGTGTAGGCTCCGATATGCTCGCACATGGTGCCGGTAGCCACGTCGTAGACGGCGATGCCCGCCCAGTTCTGCCGAAGTGCGATCTCAAGGAAACGGGGATTGGTCTGCAGGGCAAGGCTGTAATTTTCAGCATTGTGGGCGGTATCATAACCGCTCTGCCACGCAGCGATGGCATCCAGCAGACCGGGCAGATAGCCCAGCTTGAGCTTGCCGGTGCCGCGGGCATCGGTCTTTTCCACTTCCACGGCGCCCAGTGCGCCGCCGTAGTTGTAGGTATAGGCCTGTGCTCCGGTGTCAAAGACTACCTTCTGCCATACGTCCATACCATCGTGCAGGAAGGTCTCCAGCTGTGACACCTCCGCATCGGGATAGCGGGAGGCCAGCGCCGCAAGCCCGTCAGCGGCAGCAACACTGGTTTGCGGTCCCTGCCGGGTAAACAGGAACATCCACTCCTTGCGGTACTGACCGCTTTCATCCCGGACGAACAGGCCACCCAGCTGGGCACTGTCGGGGACAGACAGCCGCAGGGGTGCGATCTCGCCGGTGTTCAGGTCGTAGGAATAGGTTTCGGTAGTCATCATCTGCATGGTAGCTACCGTGGACGGGTCATCGGCAGTGATGATCTGCACCTGCGGCGCGGTGGCTTCGGGATATTGCGCTGCGAGGAAGGACAGGATCCTGCCCTGTGCATCAGCTTGCCAGTCGGAAGAAGTGTCAAGGATTTGGAAGGGGATGAATTGCAGATCCTGATACAAATTCAGATAGGCGGTGGTCTGCTCGTGGTTGGAGGGATCGTACTGCACATCGCTGGCGAAGTACATCAGCCAAACGGACTGCCCGTTCCTTCCCAGCAGGCGATAAGGAACCGGAATATTTTCGCCGTTTCCAAAGGAGGCTACATCCTGTACAAAGATCGTGCACAGGGTGCCGCCCCACGCATCATCGATGCGGACACTGTTCTCCTGTTCTTCGATGCGGTAATCGTCTCCCCAGCAGGCGGGCAGAGTCAGGCGGAAGCCAAATTGGGTGTTTTCATAGACTTCACCGGGTGTGAAATCGAAGGTGCGCTGGGATTTATAGAGAAATCGGGGGCCGGTTTCGGTGAGGTAGTATTCCAGCCGGATCTCCTCGCCCTTGGTAAATCCGGAGGTGTTTCCCTCCAGAATCATCTGACGCAGGGCGGTTTC
>SVLE01000043.1 GCA_015068065.1 Oscillospiraceae bacterium
TGCAGACACCTTGTCCAATTCAGACTTGGTCCCACGCAGAACGATAGTTCGCACCCGGGTGGTCAGTGCCGCCTTATACCCCTTTGGAACATTGGTCAGCTCGATGTTGGACACCTCAAACGCCTTGGTGGTAAGACCGCTGATGGTCACCTTCACGCTTGCACTTGCCAGTCCGCTGACATTTTTCAGTTCCGCAGGCAGGTAGATGGGAAACTCCTCCGTCACCGTATCCATTACCTGTGCAAGATCAATGCTGCCCAGAGACAGTTCGTTCAGGTGAAGCATGTCCTTTTCCGGACCGGAAACAGTGATGGTCTTCGGCTCGATCGTATACTTGATATCCTCACCGGTCGCGCCACCGCCGTCGATAAAGTTAACTATGAGCGGGATTTCCTTCACCACAACAACAGGAAGCACGGTGTACGCGCTGTCAGCACTGAACCGGAGTCCATCTGTATCCAGTTCCTGTCCCTTTTCATCAAGAAGGCGCAGGGGCAGATCTCCGGAAAAGCTCTCCTTCATTTCCTTGCGCTCCAGCACCACCTGCACACGGTCAATACGGCTGACTTTCTGCCGCACACCGCTGATCATCACTGTCTGCGGCTCCACAATGAAGTCACCGGCCTGATATCCGGAGGCAACGCTCCCCTTAAGCAGGGGGTGAATATCAAATTTCTGAGAATAGATTTCGGACACGGTTACTGTGATTTTTTCAGGCGCCTTGTTCTGCAGAGAAAATGCGGACGTTGCCACGTGAGGGGGATAATTCACGGCATAGTCCAGCTCGTAGACACCCGGCTCGGTAATGCGGGACACATCCACACTGACAGAAACCGTACCTTTATCCAGCGTCCCGATATCCCGCCAGCTTCCCTTCCAGGTCAGACTGACCGTCTGGTGGGATATGGCGTCGATCATCAGCCCCTGATTTTCCAGAACTCGGTCGCCGGCAACGGTGACCGGGATCCCGCGCACGCGGTTTTCCATCTCCGGATCCTCACCCGCGCGCACATACATCCAGATAGACGTGGCAATCAGAATGGAAAGAAGGATATAGAGCCACTTGCTCTCTTTAATCGATTTCATCCGACCGCTCCCCCTTTCTGGCCCTATTCAGCACAGAGGATAGCAGGGCCGTCAGGCTCATCCCCTCGTTGCCCTCCTCTTCCATGAGCAACTCATTACGCAGCAAACGCTCCAGCGTCTCCGGCGCAAGATGGCGCTTGAGCATGCCACCCACAGCAACGGAGATAGAGCCTGTCTCTTCGGATACGATGGCCACAACAGCGTCAGAGTGCTCGCTGATACCGATACCTGCCCGATGGCGCATTCCAAGCTCACGGCTGAGATTGACATTTCCGGACATGGGAAGCATGCAACCCGCTCCGATGATGCGCCCGTTTCGCACGATCACGGCTCCGTCATGGAGAGGCGCCTTGTTCCAGAAGATATTCTGCAAAAGCTCACCGGAAACCGCCGCATCAAGGGCCGTTCCGGTCTTGATCACATCGTCCAGATGGTTGCGCCGCTCAAAGACCATCAGTGCGCCCACCTTACCCTTCGACATGGCGGTATAGGCACTGACCGTCTCGTTGATGGACTGCTCCATACTGTTCAGATCCCGGCTCTGGGAAGAAAAGAACTGACTGAACAGACGGCTGTCCCCCATCCGCTCCAGAATTCTTCTGATTTCCGGCTGGAAAACGATGACCAGCGCAAGGACGCCCCACTCCACGACGATGCTGAACAGATAGCTGACAGCGTACAGCTTGAAACTGGAGGCAAGGACCATGATGACCAACACCACGCCAACACCTTTCAGGACTCGCCCGAAGCTGTTTTTTCTGGTCATCCAGATCAGCTTATAGATCAGCGTTGACAGGATCGCGATATCAACCAGATCGCTGACACGGATCATTTTTATAAAATTGGACGCGGCCTGAAAAATGGCTTCCATACCAACACCCCCGTTTTCGTTCAAGTGGGACACGATGCGCCGTACACACATAATTACCCTATTTTGTTATTATACAATAAAAATAAAAAAATGGCAATAAAAAGCCCGGAGAAAAGAATGGAATTTTTCTTGTTGCCGTAAGTTTTGCCGTTCCCGACAGAAAAACGCCGCCAACTCAACTCAGAGTCGGCGGACACCGCAAAATTCTATTTTTTTAAGGCCGCTACCGCACGTATAAACGCCCGTATTTCCTGCCGTGTGTTAAACGCAGAAACGCTCGCCCTCACCGTTCCACACTCCAGCGTCCCTGCACTTTTGTGTGCAAGGGGCGCGCAATGCAATCCGCATCGAACCGCAATCCCAGCACCGGACAAGCGTTGTCCAACCTCTTCACAGTCCATCCCATCCACACAGAAAGACAGTACGCCGCTCTGACATCCCGCTCCCGGGTTTTGAGCAAACACACGAACCCCCTTGATTTCCTCAAGCCCCTCCGCCATCCGGTCCACAAGGTCCGTTTCATGGCTGCCGATCCGTTCCACTCCAACACGTTCCACAAATCGAAGTCCGGCCAGAAGTCCGGCAATTCCCGGAATATTATGCGTTCCGGCTTCAAGCCGGTCTGGTAAAAAGTCAGGCATCTGCTGAAGCCGGGACTCGCTTCCTGTCCCGCCCATCATCAGCGGTTCGACCCGGTTGGCACACAAAAGCAGCCCCGTCCCCTGCGGGCCGTACAGCCCCTTATGCCCCGGCATAGCCACAAAAGCCGCACCCCATCGCTCCATGCTTACCGGCAGGCATCCGGCGGACTGAGCCGCATCAACAATCAGCTTCACGCCTCTTTCCCGGCACAGCCGTGCAATATCCTCTATGGGCAGGATATATCCGAACACATTGGATACATGAGTGCATACGACCACCGCCACTTCATCCGTCAACAGCTCTTCAAACCGACCTGCCGTCTCTTCAGGACAAAACAGAGGCGCATGTGCCACCTTCACCGTGACATTTGGCATGGCATACAGCGTTCTGGAAACCGCATTGTGCTCATAGCCGGAGATCAGCACGGTATCACCGGGCTTTACCAAAGATCGTATGGCAAGATTCAATGCGTGGGTTGCATTGAACGTAAACACCACCTGTTCCGAATCGTCCATACCAAACAACGCACATGCAGCTTCCCTGCACGCATATGCCGTCTGTGCCGCTCTCTGCGCCGGCAGATGACCGCCCCGCCCGGGGCTTGCCATAGTGCGCAACGCGCTCAGCATCGCTGCGGAAACGGACTTTGGCTTTTGCAGCGTTGTAGCTGCGCTGTCAAGATAAATCATACAGAAATCTCCATATAACTGCCGTCACTCGCGGCGGCGAAAACCCGTTTAGGCGTCAGTCCGGTCCTGCGCAGGACCTCCAGCCCCATGTCCAGATCCCGTCTGGAGATTCTTACGCTGTGACTGCACCCCTCACCGGAAACACTCTGCGGGGAGCGAAGGGTCCGGGCTGAAATCCCCGCTCGCTCCAGTGCAGCAGCCGTTCTTTGTGCGTAAGTCAGCGAGCGGCACACAATGAGATAATAGAGCATAGTCTGCTTCCTTCCTTTCCCGGAAATAGCTCCCTCACAACTCAGTTTATGCTCTCACCCGCCCCACGTTCCAAACACAAAAAGGACGGGAACTTCCGTTCCCGCCCTCAAGTCAGATCTTCTCCAAAAGCGCGACCGCATGAGCCGCGATTCCTTCTCCCGAGCCGGTAAAGCCCAGTTTTTCCTCCGTGGTCGCCTTCACGTTGACCCGATCCTCATCTACCCTCATTCGTGCGGAAAGGTTCGCGCGCATTTGGGGGATAAATCCGGCCAGTTTCGGACGCTGAGCGATCACAGTGGCGTCCACATTGCCTACGCGCCACCCTTTCTGCTCCAACAGCGAAATTACATGGTCCAGCAGCTTCAGGCTATCGGCACCTTTGTAGGCAGGATCGGAATCAGGAAAGTGCTGTCCGATATCCCCCATTGCCGCCGCACCAAGCAGCGCATCCATCACCGCGTGGGCGAGTACATCCGCATCCGAGTGGCCTAACAGCCCACGCTCATAGGGCACCTCTACCCCGCCAAGGATCAGCTTTCTGTCTTCCACCAGACGATGCACGTCATAGCCGTGTCCGATACGCATCCTCTTCTCACTCCCCGCGTTCTTTCAGTATCGCTTCCCCAAGTATCATATCAAATGGGGTAGTTACTTTGATGTTCTTCCGGTCACCTTCCGTCAGGACGACCTTCATTCCAAGCCGCTCCACAACCGAACAATCGTCGGTGACCTGTGCATTTTCCTGTGCCGCCTTTTCAACCGCCGCACGAATCAAATCCGCCTGAAATACCTGTGGAGTCTGTATGGCCCAAAGGGCACTGCGATCAACAGTTTCCAGCACAATCCCATTTTCTGCCCGCTTGATGGTATCATTGACAGGAATGGCCGGTGCCGCTGCACCGGATACAGATGCCTGACGCAGCACCTCTCCAAGTACCCTGTCACTCAAAAACGGGCGCGCTCCGTCGTGAATGGCGATCAGCTGTGCCTCACGGCGAACCTCCCGCAGGCCGGCACGTACAGACAGCATCCGTTCCGCCCCGCCAACCACGATTTTCGAAACCTTGTCAAGTGAATAATCTTTACAGAAGTTACTGATCTCAACCAGCAGATCTTCCCGGGTCACAACGACGATTTCCCCCACGTCCGCACACCGCTGAAACACATTCAGCGTGCGCACCAGTATGGGCATATCCCCCAAAGGCGCAAGCACCTTATCGATCCCCTGCATGCGGCTGGCCGTACCGGCAGCCACCACCACGACCGAGCAGTTCAGCCCGGTTCGACGACGTTTCAATAAGGACAACAACTTTGACATTGAACAACCTCCTGCAAAAAAGGAGCCGGGCGGCTCCTTTTGATGCGAGAATATCGGTTCTTTTTCTATCTTATTATGCCAGTGCGGAATTTATACGCTCTTCCACATCCTCATAGCTGACACTTTGGGACAGGACGATCTCGGAAATTAGGATCTCCTTGGCAGAATGGAGCATCTTGCGCTCGCCGGTGGACAGTCCGCGCTCTCCGTCCCGCAGCATGAGTCCTTTGATCACACGGGCAACCTCCATCAAATTGCCGCTTTTGATGCGTTCCATATTGTCACGATATCTGCGGTTCCAGTTCTGATCGAACTCCACCTCAATAGCAGGCAATTGGGCGAGGATATCATCAGCCTGCACGCTGTCAATAATGGGGCGCACGCCGATCTCAACGCTGTTGCTTGTAGGGATCATGACCACCATGGAGCGCAGCGGCAGCTTCAGGACATAGTAATCCCGCGTTACGCCGTTGACCTTTTTCTGAACGATGCTTTCCACAACACCGGCTCCATGCATAGGATGAACGATTTTATCGCCCTCCCGGAACATGTTCCCCACCTCCTGATATTCTGTTATAACAACTGCTTTCTTTTTGAAATTATATCACAGTTTTTTCCGTTCAGCAAGGAGCGATTTCCAAATTCAGGCGGTTTTTCCTTTTTTCCTTGAGAAAAGTTACAAATACAAACTTCACTCTGCACCTCCATATAAAAACACGGTTCCCGCACTGCAGGAACCGTGTTTTGCTCACAGTGTAAAATAGCCCCAGGCCTGTTGGAGAGGTTCTCCCCGCAACAGTCTCGCCTTGACCTCCCGGCGCAAATAGGTATCTTCGGGGAGAGTATTGTAATCAAAGCTGCCGGGCGCGGCGTTGATTTTAAACCCAAAATTCAGGAATGCGCCGGTTCCGTCAACAAATTCCGTAATGTTGAATCGGTCCTGGAATTTGATGATATTGCTGCCCGGCTTCAGAATCTCACGCAACTGGGGGCTGAGCAGCCATGTATTGGTGCAGAAAACCACCGTCTTCCCGGCCACCTGCGGATAATACTGCTCCAGCTTTTCCAGCGCCAGACGGATGGATGCCCCTACCTCATCATCCTGCAAACCGTTGTCGGCAGGAGGAATATGTATGTAGATATAGATAGGCTCCCCTTCAAACAGGTGGTCATATTTTCCGTAATGCTTCAGGCCGCACTCGTATTGCAGGCGACCCAGCCGAACCAGATGACAGCGCATAAAGTAACCCATCCACACCATCAGACCAAAGCTTACACCGTCCACACCGTAGTCCTCGCGCTGGCCGACCCAGCATCGCTGCACACCGGCCTTGTGGATCTGAATCTGCTCCTCGTCAAAGCCGCGCTCGGCCATGTTTTTGGCATGAATGGCCTGCCCGGTCAGAGCGGCCACCACACAGGTGGTAGGACTTCCGTGTTCGGCAAAAGGATTGTTCACCCCTTTGCCCCAGCTCCAGATACTCAAAAAATCGGCAGTATCGCCGTAGAACAGAATGTAGTGCATCAGCCAGCAGATGCGATTAAGGGTCTCATCCCGCTTCAGCAAGGCAATCTCCTGACGCAGGCGGGGCTTATAATAGTCCTCGCTGAAGTCGTAATAATCCAGAATCGCTTCAAAATCATAATCATCCAGCCAGTCGGCGCGATATTGGGCCACAGCTGCCTCGTAGCAGTTTTCCCATGCGCCGGGAAGCGGAATGGAAATATACTCAGCAAGCTTGTTCGGTTCCATAGGTATACACCCTTTCTTTGTATTGCGTCCCTCATACCTTACCACTGTCCACAGTGGATTGCAATCTCTTCTCGAATCTTTCAGATTAAATGCCTCCGGCTGTGTCGGAGGCGTTTAATCCGAAAAAGAGTTGCTCACAGCCACTCATCCGCCTTCTTCCGAATTAAAAGTGACACAAAATCATCTCTCCCGCCACTTTGAGTCCCGGCAGCAGGCTGTCAATCTCCACATACTCCTCCCGGGTATGGGATTTTGCTCCCACAACGGTTCCCACGCAAATGGAGGGGATACCCATGGCCATGGGGATGTTGCAGTCGGTGGAGCTGGAATGGTAGTCCACCTCATAGCCATAATGGTTTTTCACCGCCCGGGCTCCGCGCTCCATGAGGGCCTGCTCCCGCTCCGGGTCCACATCACCCATACAGGGGCGGTCACCTACTTGGGTGACGGTGATTTCGATGCCCTTGGCACGGTAAAAGTCGATGGCCGCCTTGAAATGCGTCTCCATCTCGGCCAAATCCTCCCGGTTGTCAGAGCGGAACTCGTAGAGCATCTGCGCATTCTGTGCGATGGTGTTGACGGAGGTTCCGCCGCTGATGGTGCCCACATTGTAGGTGGTTTTTCCCCGGGCAGGCACCTTGATATCGTAAAGGGTTTTGATCAGGCCGGCCAGATAGGCGATGGCGTTTCGGTTACCGAAAGCAAGGTAGGAATGTCCGCCCTCGGTGGCCACCTCCACCTGATAGCGCTTGGAGCCCACAGTAGTGTTGGCAATACTTTGAGCATAGCCGTCGAAGGTGACAAACTCTACCACCCGGGTACCAAAATCCTCCATGATTTTCCGGGAACCTTTCAGGTTGCCCAGTCCCTCCTCGCCGGAGTTAATCACCAACAGTACACCCGTATTCCCGGACTGCAGCCCCTCTTGGGCGATGTACTTGGCCGTCATCATCAGGGACACAACGCAGGCAGTGTCATCGCCTACGCCAGGGCAGCAGATCCTGCCGTCCTCCACCTTCAGAGGCAGAGGGTCAGTATCAGGGAAAACAACGTCACTGTGGGCCATATAGACCACAAGCTCATTGCTGTCCGTGCAGCCCACAGGCCAGATCACATTCAGCGCTTCATCAATATAGACCCCCTCGCACCCCTGCGCCTTCAGCCAGTCGGCGCAGAACTGTGCACGCTTCTCTTCCTGATTGGAGGGTGCGGGGATCTGAGCCAGCTCCAGCAGCAGG
Source organism: Oscillospiraceae bacterium (assembly GCA_015068065.1). Taxonomy (GTDB): domain Bacteria; phylum Bacillota; class Clostridia; order Oscillospirales; family Oscillospiraceae; genus Lawsonibacter. The sequence continues at coordinate 7,850 of SVLE01000043.1, forward strand.
TCATAGGCCTCCTGTCGGTGCTCGTCCATAAATTGAATGACCTTGTCTGTCATATTCATAGTAACACGCTCCCCATAGATTTCAGCATCCCCATGATAAGTATACAACACTTTTACGTTGTATGGAACTGTTATTACAGACCGAACAGCTCCTTGCCGGAGATACCGGGCTGCGTCATGCCGTAGGCATTGAGAACGGTGTCCAGTTCCTGCGCGGTCATGACGCCCTACTCCAGCAACTTACGGCAGCGCTCCTCGTTTTTACATTATACTTCAAAACCTTCGCTAGTTATGTAAATGTAAAACTTTGTTCTGCTTATCAACGATTTCGACATCTTCCTCTTTTTCTCCCCCGCCCTTGACAAGGAGAGGGTCGAACCGGGTCCGGAACGGTGTTTTCCTGCGATGTCTTTTTCTTCCCTCCGCACGCAAAACACTATATACTGTGTTTTGCAAAGATTTTCAAAGGAGATGTATACAACATGCAGGAAACATATACTGACACGCGATCCTGTCTGGACGAGGAAGGGCTTCTGCACACCTTCCGCTACTACCTTCTCACCCACCACAGTCCCATCGGCCCCTTTTTTCTGGAAGAGTATGGGGTAATGGTGGAGGAAAGCGGAGTTGAACATTCCGTCGTCTTTCCAATTACGCATAGCTTTCCAAAAATTCAGGAACTGATGGTCCTGTTGGTCGGCCACGCCGTTACCCCGACGAATCTGGCTGACGTGGTGGAGGACTGGATAAAAGAAAACCACCTGCCGCAGCTCTCGCCGCAGCAGGTAGTAAATATGGGATGATTTACTTCTTTTTGTTGTCCAGCTTTTTCAGCAGGGAGACAAACACAGCGATGATGCCCAGTACCACGAAGATACTGGCCATACCCTGACCAAGGATCTCCACAGCGCTTGTCATATTCTCGGACACGCCCACACCGGTCGTCAGGATCGCAGTAGGGCCGTCAGCACCGCCAATAACGCTTTCTGCATCAGCAGGCTTGGTTTCAATGTAGGTCACAGTGTCCGCGCTGCCAATGACACCCAATTCCTTCTCCGGTGTGGGAGCGGGAGCGATCAATAAGGTCTCGTTATTCATATCCAATTCCTCCTATCAGCCCATGAAGTACTGCAGTACCACGCCGCCGGCCACCACAGAGGCGATCTGACCGGACACGTTGGCGGCGATGGCATGCATCAGCAGATGGTTCTGAGAATCCGCCTCCTGACCCAGCTTCTCGATCACACGGGAGGACATGGGGAAGGCAGAGATACCGGCGGCACCCACCATGGGGTTGATCTTGTTCTTGGGGGTAAAGATGTTAAGCACCTTGACGAACAGCACACCAACCATAGAGTCCAGAATGAAGGCCACAAGACCCAGACCCATGATCAGCAGGGTCTGCCAGGTAACAAAGGCTTCCGCCTTCATGGAAGCAGCAATGGTGATACCCAACAGCAGGGTGATCAGGTTGGCCAGCTCGTTCTGAGCGGTCTTGGACATGGTCTCCAGCACGCCGCACTCACGGATCAGGTTGCCGAACATGAGGAAGCCCACCAGAGCCACGGAGGCAGGGGCCACAAGACCGGCAATCACCGTCACAATAATAGGGAACAGAATGCGGGTACGGCGGGACACGCTGCCGCCCGTATAGGGCATACGCATGGCCCGATCCTTCTTGGTGGTAACCAGCTTGATGGCAAAGGGCTGGATAATGGGCACCAGAGCCATGTAGGAATAGGCAGCCACGGCGATGGCACCGATGTAGTTGGAGCCCAGGACCTGAGACACCAGAATGGAGGTGGGTCCGTCGGCAGCACCGATGATGCCGATGGAGGCCGCGTCCTTCATGTCAAAGTCCAGGGCGGCAGCAATGATAATGGTCAGGAAGATACCGGCCTGAGCAGCGGCGCCGCACAGGAACAGCTTTGGATTGGTCAGCAGCGGGCCAAAGTCGATCATGGCACCGATGCCAATAAACAACAGAATGGGCATGGCTTCCGAAGCTTCAATTCCCACCTCAAACAGCCACTGAATAATACCATGGGTGGCAATACCACCCTGCACCTGATCCAGCACACCGGACAAGGGCAGGTTGACCAGAATGGCACCAAAGCCCATGGGCATAAGCAGCGCAGGTTCAAATCCCTTTTCAATTGCCAGCCAGATCAGAACCGCGCCCACCACATACATGACAAGCTGCTGCCATGTAATGGCGGTTAGATTTTCCCACAAGAAACTAAAATCCATTTCCTCTCCTCCACTCAAAATTACATACATTCAGTTTGCAGTCGGCCTGTCCTGCTATAAAAAAAGACCTGCGTTCCGGGGACGGAACGCAGGTCTGGTCATTTCAGGCAAAGCCAGGGCGAAAGCCCATGCTTGTTGACTTCACCGCGCGGCAGGCCGCGCCGACTACTCCCCTTTGCTGTGTGGGATGATATCACATTCAACCCGCACTGTCAAGGTATCTCCTGGCACATTAAGAAAATTTTATCCGCTGATTAGCCCAGTGCAGACACGGCAGTCTCGATCTGTTCTTCTGTGTCCTGCATGGCTTTCAAGGTCCGTTCCAACAGTTCGTCCAGTTCCCAGCCAAGCAGTTGTGCCCCCTGCGCGATCACATCACGGGAGCAACCGGCAGCAAACTTCTTGTCTTTGAATTTCTTTTTCAGGCTCTTCAGCTCCATATCACTGACACTCTTGGACGGACGCATCAGAGCAGCTGCTCCAATCAGCCCGGTCAATTCGTCGCAGGCATAAAGCACCTTTTCCATCTCATGTTCCGGCTTTACATCCACCCGATGGCCCCAGCCGTGGCTTGCAGTGGCGTGAACAAGGGCCTCATCCATACCGGCCTGCCGCATCAGCTCCTGAGATTTGATGCAGTGCTCCTCCGGCCACATCTCAAAGTCCAAATCATGGAGCAAACCCACCAAGCTCCAGAACTCGGCCTCTTCACCGTAGCCCAGTTCCCGGGCATACCAGTCCATCACCTGCTCCACCGTAATGGCATGACGCAGATGGAATGGCTCCTTATTATACTCGGTCAGCAGTTCCCATGCCCGTTCCCTTGTAAAGGACATTTGCTTGCCCTCCCTGATTAATAAGCAATTACAATACCGCCGTCGTTTGCATAAACGGTGGTAATACCGCCGGCGTCGGTAATAGAAATATCGGAAAATTTACACTTGTTTTCCACCATAGTCTTTACCTGGAAAGCGCGTTCCAGACAGTTGACATGGGTGATGATCAGCGGCTTACCTTCGTGCTCCGGATCCTCCGCAGCCTTCTCCACCATCTTGGCAAGGGCCTGCTTGACTGTCAGAGCCTGTCCCACCTTACCAATCTCCCCCTCCGGGGTGGCATGGCAAAACAGTTTGATGCGCAGCGCGCCGGTGACCACGGCCTGCAGTCTGGTAAGCCGACCGTTCTTGCGCAGATTTTCCAGATCCTCAAGTACAAACAGGGTCTGCATGCGGGCAATAAACTGCTCCACTTCCCGCACGACCTTTTTAAATGGCATACCGGCCTGCGCCAGTTCCTTGATTTTCAATGCAATGGCCGTCTCTCCACACACAGCGGAGCAGGAGTTGAATACATGAACGTTGATCTCGGGATTGTCCTCCTCCAACAGCACTCTGGCCTGCTGTGCGCTGTTATGGGAGCCGCTGAGCAGAGCTGAGAGGGTGACAACATAAATATCCTCTGCCCCACAGCGGTAGGCATCCAGATAGGTCTGAGGTGCAGGACAAGAAGTAGCCGGCGCATCCTTACTCTGCTTCATCGCCCAAAGAAGATCCGCCTGATCAAAGCTCTCATCATCCACAAAAGCACTTCCGTTACAGGTGATGACCAACGGAACTTTGACAAAGCAGGGATCCTGCTTCATCTGCGGCGTCATTTCGCAGCAGCTGTCCACAACAATCCTGAAACTCATACAACACACCCCAAGATATGGTTTAGAAAACCAGATTTGATAATACTATACCATACATATACCGCTCTTGTAAAGAAACAGCCGCCATGATTTTAAAAAACTTTTACCAAACGCCTTCTTCTTCCATTTCTTTGATCAGCTTTTTGTCCTGTTTAGATGTAAGATCAAGCTTTTCAAACATATCCGGCCTACGTGCCCGGGTCCGCAGGATGGCCTGCTTGCGCCGCCACTTCTGAATATTGGCGTGATGGCCGGAAAGCAGGATGGAGGGCACTACCCGCTCATGCCAAACCTCAGGTCGGGAATACTGAGGCGCTTCCAGCAAGCCGTTCCAGTGGCTTTCGTTCTCGTAGCATTCCGGGTCAGACAGTACACCGGGAACCAGACGGCATACCGCGTCTGCAATAGCCATGGCCGGGATTTCTCCCCCTGTGAGCACAAAGTCACCCAGAGAAAGCTCCTCATCCACGCACTCTTCAATAAACCGCTCGTCGATCCCCTCGTAGTGGCCGCACACAAGGATCAGGCGCTGATACTCATCTTTGAGACGGATGGCATCCGCCTGACGGAAGGTCTTTCCCGCCGGCGACATAAAGATGGTGTGGACCCGCTCCCCTGCCTCGTCGCAAATATGCTTCCAGCAACGGTACAGGGGGTCCGCCTGCATGACCGCACCGCGTCCACCACCATAGGGATAATCATCTACCTGCTTTTGTTTGTTCACCGTGTAGTCCCGGATCTGGTGGCACTCAATACGGATAAATCCCCGTTCCTGGGCGCGGCCCAGAATGGACTCGCACAGCATGTCGCCCACCACATCGGGAAACAGGGTCATAATGTCGATTTGATACATAGGCGTTCCTTCTTTTTACTCTTTTTCTTTATTATACCTGATTGCACAGACTGTTTGCAATCTCATGGTAAAAAAAGCAGCACTTTTTCACAAGAAATTCCCCGATGCACAGCACCGGGGAATTCCTTGCCAAGGAGTTCTGATCGATTCAATATTCAGCCGCCAAACCGTATCTTGGTGCCCCTGCGGTACATGACCATGCGTTTCCATATCCAGACCGCAATCATCACAAGTGTCACGCTCCCACCGCTAAAAAGCAGCACCACACCAGCAACCCCCACAACGGCAGAAAACACGAAATCAACCGTTTTGCAAATATAGTCGCTGACTTCCGGCCCCAGCACCAACGCCGCCGCACAGTTAAGGATCCTTCCGCCATCCAGTGCACTGATCGGCAAAAGGTTAAATACACCCAACGCCAGATTTATCCCCCCAAAAACCTCCCGGTTTGAGGACACCGCCCAAAATGCTGCAGTCAGATTCAGTATTGGCCCGGCCAGTGCACACAGGATTTCCTGTCCATATGATAAGGAAGCTTCCAATTGTAATTGAGCTCCGATGGCACTCAGACGAAGCAATGCAATGCGTCCCTTTACCATCCGGATTGCCACCCAGTGCCCCACCTCGTGAAGGACGGCCGCACAGAAAGCAGCCGGGAGCAATTGTTGTGTATCGCAGTAGTTGATCCAGGCCATCAGCAGAAGAAATCCCCCTGTGACCTCCACCTTCCCCCATCGCACCTGTTTATCCCATCCCGCCCAGTTTGATATAGTGCATGGGATTCAGCCGCACATCATTCAGCATGATCTCAAAATGCAAATGTGGTCCTGTTGATATCCCCGAAGATCCAACACGCGCCACCGTCTGACCGACTTGAACCTCTTCTGCTTCCTTCACACAAATCTCGCTGCAATGAGCATAAAAGGAAGATACACCATCGGGATGCGATAATCTGAGCCATAGTCCAAAGTCTTTATCCTCCCCAGTTGCCTCCACCCTTCCCGGAGCAAACGCCGCAACATCCGTCCCGCTGTCCGCGGCAATATCCACGCCGCCATGCACCGCGTAACGACCAATGGTCGGGTGATCACGGTAGCCAAAGAACGACGTGACCGTCCCCTGCACCGGCGTCGCCGTTTCCATGTTGCCAAGGTACAGCCACTGTCCGCTATATCCATCCGGAAGTTGGCCCTCTGTATACTCCACCGTCTCAACGACATCTCCAACTTGAAGTTCTTTCTGCCCTGCCAGCTGCGGGCTTCCACCCTCCGCCTGACTTTCCTGTAAAAGCTCCGTGCCGCCGTCCACACCCTCCAGACTGCGCGCTGCGTCGGACGAGCCAGCATCCGAGTCCTCCTGCTGCAGTGCGAATACACTCACGCAAAACTCACCTAGCTCTCCGATCATCGAGTCCTCTTGTGCCATCGCCTGTCCAAGCTTTGCAAAAGCCGCCCTGAAATCCGTATTCATGTGAATGACCGCTAACAATTGTTCCCCTGTTTTCGCTATTTTTGAAGGCCACACTTCCTTCCCAATAAAAACCACAAGAAACAGAAGCAAGCACACAAACAGCTGTGTGAACTGTCTGTGCGCCTTAGTTCTGCTATCCCCTCTGCCCCGCTTTTTTCCATAGGTCGTTTTCATTGGCGCACCTCCACCCATCTTTGTCCTACTTTATTCTGCTAATATCTAAATTATGTTTCTGCCGCGCCCTCCCTCCTGCTAAATACATTTAAAAAAAATCCCCTCCGGTGCAGCAGCATCGGAGGGGAAGCTCTGTATACTTATGACATTAGATCAATAATCGCGGGGAAGCTCGTCTTTTTCCGTTTTGGCATCAGTCTTATCTTCAGTCTTATCCCCCACTTCCGTTGAATTATCATTCTCGGAAGCCTGCCCGGAATCGCGTGGCAGCTCATCCTCCGTTTCCTCGGACTTTTCAGGCTCGGTAGGCGTTGTAGGAATAGTAGGGGGCACAGAACCGCCGGGGTTGGAAGAACCACCAGAGCCAGAAGAGCTGCCGGAACCAGAAGAACCACCAGAGCCAGAAGAGCTGCCGGAGCCAGAAGAACTACCGGAGCCGGAAGAACTGCCGGAGCCGGAAGAACTGCCGGAGCCGGAAGAACTGCCGGAGCCGGAAGAACTGCCGGAGCTGGAAGAACTGCCGGAGCTGGAAGAACTGCCGGAGCTGGAAGAACCGCCGGAGCCGGAAGAACTACCGGAGCCGGAAGGCGTTTTCGCCTGCTCCTCTTCCCAATCCACACCGGCCATCACCAAAGCAGCCAGCTGATCACGATTAAGGGCAGTGTTAGCTTCCACGCCAGGCAACTCCGCAAACAGACCCAACTCGGTTCCTTTTTTCATCACCGTATCAGGCCAGTTTCCTTTACCGGCATCCACCTTCAGCGCGTTGAGAATCATGGTCACCGCTTCCGCCGCAGTCACCTTATTATCGGGCTGGAATGTTCCGTCTCCGTAGCCGCCCACAACGCCTTCTTTTGCGCACAGGTTGATGTAGCCGTCCGCCCAGCCACCCTGATAATCCGCAGTGTCAGGGAATCGGCCCATATTTTTATAGGGGTTGGCGTTGTAATCGGCCGAGAACAGCATCTTGACGATGACCGTGGCCATCTGGGCGCGGGTCACGTTATCCTCGGGCATAAACTTGCCGCCGGAGCCAACGAAGTAGCCTAGCTCCGCTGCCCGTTTGACCGCTTCCACATGGACGATCTGGTCCGCATCAGAAAAGGTCTGAGCCGCATCAGCCTCAGTGACGGTCACACCAAAGAGTACAGCTGCCACAAGAAACGGGCAAAGAACTCGCTTGAGAGATTTCACATTTCTTCCTCCTCAGATGTTGATTTTAGCTGCATCTGGTAGCAAACACAGTCTTTACGCTGTTTGACTCTTATTTTATCATGTTTCCCGCCTCAGCACAAGAGTGAATGTGCCTCTTCTCAAGTCAGGACCACCCGTATACCAGGTGGCCTGCTCCGCCCCTATAAGGGGCTTTTACTGGCCGAGCTTAACGGTTGTATATATGCTCCACTGCCGGAAGGCTGGCACGAGGATTCGTCAGACCCCCTTGTGTAAAAGAAGCTGCCGAACAGATGTAAAACTGTGGGATATCCATCTTCTTTTTTACAGTCCTTCTGTCCTCGCTGCGCTCGTCCACTTCTTCTTTACACAGGTGCTGCTTCCCGCTGGGTGGGACCACTGTTTTTCATATACCACGAAAAACACCCCCGCAGCTATGCTGCGGGGGTGTTTAACTTGCCATGGAAATTAGTCGCGGGGCAGTTCGTCTTCTTCTCCCCCCCACATGCTGGTAGTAATCACATCCTCGATGACGAAAA
>SVLE01000071.1 GCA_015068065.1 Oscillospiraceae bacterium
CTTTTATCACCAAGTGCACCGCCCAGCTGATGCGCGACTTCGGCGCAACCGCCTCTCCCCAAAGCGCCTTCTACCTCAATCTGGGTCTGGAAAGTCTGCACGTGCGCATGGCCCGTCACTGTGAGAACGGTCAGGCAGTGGCCGAGTTTCTGTCCAAACAGCCGCAGGTGGAATGTGTCCACTACTGCGGTCTGGAAAGCGACCCCTATCACGCTGTGGCACAGAAGTATCTGCCCAACGGCTCCTGCGGTGTGGTTTCCTTTGAGTTGAAGGGCGGCAGACCTGCTGTGGAGGCCTTTATGAAAGCCCTCAAGCTGGCCGCCATCGAAACCCATGTAGCCGATGCCCGCACCTGCTGCCTGAATCCCGCCACCTCCACCCACCGCCAGATGACCGAAGAGCAGCTGAAAGCTGCCGGTGTTCCTGTGGGTCTGGTGCGCATTTCCTGCGGTCTGGAACACAAGGACGATCTGATTGCTGATATCAAACAGGCACTGGAGGCTATGAACTGATGCCCATTAAAATTCCCAACGCGCTGCCGGCCACCGACACGCTGCGTTCCGAAAACATCTTCGTCATGACCGAGACCCGCGCCATGACGCAGGACATCCGTCCCCTGCAGATTCTTCTGCTCAACCTGATGCCCACCAAAATCGACACCGAGACCCAGCTGGCCCGTGTGCTGGGCAACACCCCTCTGCAGATCGAGCTGGAGCTGATCGCCCCCAGGGGGCATGTGTCCAAAAACACCTCTCAGGAGCATATGCTGGCCTTTTACAAGACCTTTGATCAGGTAAAGCACCGCACCTTTGACGGTGTGATCATCACCGGCGCACCGGTGGAACTGATGGACTTTGAAGAGGTGGATTACTGGCCCGAGCTGTGCGAGATCATGGAATGGAGCAAGACCCATGCCCACTCCACCCTGCATATCTGCTGGGGCGCACAGGCCGGCCTGTACTATCACTACGGTATTCAGAAAAAACTGCTGGATAAAAAGCTGTTCGGCGTGTTTCGCCACACGGTGGAGGATCCCAACTACATCCTGTTCCGCGGTTTTGACGACAAGTTCTGGGTACCCCACTCCCGCAACACCACGGTGGATCGTGCCGATATTGAGGCCGTTCCCGGTCTGAAGGTGCTGTCCGCCTCCCCCGAGGCCGGCGTGTATGCTGTCAAAAGTCCCGAGAGCAAGCAGGTCTTTCTCATGGGCCACGCCGAGTATGACTCCGACACCCTGAACAAAGAGTATCGGCGGGACGTGGCGGCCGGCATTGACATCCTCCCGCCGGAGAACTACTTCCCCGACGACGATCCCGCCCAGCCCCCCATCGTCCGCTGGCGCTCCTGCGCCCATCTGCTGTATGCCAACTGGCTGAACTACTGCGTGTATCAGACCACGCCCTATGACATTCAGGAGATCAAAGAAGGCACCAGAACGGTATAACGACAGAAAAAGCCTCCGAAACACGAGTTTCGGAGGCTTTTTTGCGGAATCAAAGCTTTTGGAAGGGCAGTTCCTGCACCCGGTTGCCCGAAAGGGTCAGTCCGGTGACCGTTCCCTCCCCATCCCGCACAAAACGGATGAAGCAGGGACGGTAATAGGTGGTGACGAACAAATCCTCCTCCACGGGATAGAGGGGCGTAAGTCCGCGGCGGAAATGCCACAGCCACAGGCGGTCGTCCTGTTCCCGCACCTCGTAGATGGTGCCGACCTCCCGACTCTCGTAGCGGCCGGTTTTGCCTGCCAGCTGCAGGTCGGTCAGCGGGCCCTCGTAAGCCTTTTGCAGAGGGAGATCCATCTCTTCGTTGTGGAACAGCGGGGCGTGCCCGCCCAGACGGAACCACTGCTTCAGGCGGCCCTGCCGGTACAGGTCGCCCTGCACATGGGTCAGAGGCGCAGGGGCATTCTCGTCGGTGGCGTACAGAACGCCGTCCTTTTCGGTGACGGTGAGGGTATAGCCGTCGGGAAGACGGGAGAAATAGAAGCCGGCGGCGGTTTTTTCGTCAAATTCTGTTACGGAAGGGGCGGGAGCCTGTGCCAGCTGCACCGGCAGCCCCAGAACGATACGGGCGATGTTGTAGGCCGCCAGTTCGGTAAAGGTGTTGGCAGTATTGCCCACGATGACCACATCGATATCGTCATCCAGCAGGCGCAGGAAAAAGGTGCGGAAACCGGCATCCTCACCGGCATGGCGCAGATGGCGATGACCGTCCAGCAGATCCACCCGCAGGCCGCAGGCGTAGTTGGTTGGTTCGCCGGTTTCCAGCGTGGGAACATACAGCATACGCTCCAGCGTTTCGGGCTTGCAAATGACGGGATTGCGGTAGTTATCCATCCAGCGCATCAGATCACGGGCATTGGACTGCAGAGAGGTGGTGCCGTAGGTGCCGTAATTGAGCACACAGTGGCAGTACTCGGTGCCGTTGTCCCAATAGGACACGCCGCGATCGGGGATGAACTGCCAGTAATGCTCCCGCACCACCGTCTGTTTCATACCCAGCGGGTCAAAAATGCGGCGCTTGAGGAAATCATTGAATCCTTCGCCCGAGACACGTTCCACGATCTCGGCCAGAAGGGAGAAGTTGGAATTGCAGTAGGCGTGGCGGCTGGCAGGCCGGAAGTTCAGCCCCTTCTGCCGGGCCAGAATGTTGAGCACATCCTGCTGCAGAATGGTGTCTACATTGCGGACGCCGCTGTCGTCCAGCAGCTCCAGCATATCCCGCAGGCCGCTGACCTGATGGACCAGCGTCCACACAG
>SVLE01000044.1 GCA_015068065.1 Oscillospiraceae bacterium
GCGGGCTTGGACAGGTTGGACACCTTGGACAGGTAGCCGTTGTAGCCGTACAGGATCAGCATGCAGGCGTTGTAGCCCAGAGAGTAGCAGTAGTCAGCGTCGAAGTTGGAGGGGAAAGCGCAGCGGCCTTCGTAGCCCAGGAAGTGATGCAGGGGAGAGAATTTGCCGTTGTAGGTGCCGGCGGCCTTACGGGCAGCCAGATTGGCCTTGACCATCTCGGAGAACAGCTTCTCGGACTCAATCAGGGATACCTGCACGTTGCCGTGGGGATCGCGCTCCAGGAACAGCTGCTGCTGGATCATCTCGGGTACGATGGCAAAGACGGCCATGGACTCCTTGGTCAGGCCAGCCTCGATGAAGGCGTACTTGTCCGTCCAGGTGGGCAGCGCGTTGAACTTGGCGGTGTTCTCACCGGCCAGCAGCTCATTGATTTCGGCGATGAGTGTGGAGAACTCGGGCACGAACTCCACAATGCCCTCGGGAATGACAGCCACACCGAAGTTCCAGCCCTTGGCGGCACGGGCGGCCACGGAGTCGGCAATGTAGTCGGTAATCTGGGCCAGAGACATCTTCTTGGCAGCAACTTCCTCGCCAATCAGGCAGATGTTGGGCTGGGTCTGCAGAGCGGTCTCCAGGGCCACGTGGGAGGCGGAACGGCCCATGACCTTGACAAAGTGCCAATACTTCTTGGCGGAGTTGGCATCGCGTTCGATGTTGCCGACGATTTCAGCATACGTTTTGGTGGCGGTGTCGAAGCCGAAGGAGCACTCGATGTCCTCGTTCTTCAGGTCACCGTCGATGGTCTTGGGGCAGCCGATGACCTGCACGCCGGTGTTGTGGGCGGCAAAGTACTCGGCCAGAACGGCAGCGTTGGTGTTGGAGTCGTCACCGCCGATAATGACGATGGCGTTGATGCCGTGCTTCTTGCACACGTCGGCAACGATGGCGAACTGCTCCTCGCTCTCCAGCTTGGTGCGGCCGGAACCGATGATGTCAAAGCCGCCGGTATTGCGGAACTGATCGATGTAGGCATCGTCGAAGATCAGATAGTCATCCTCCAACAGACCGCTGGGGCCGCCCTTGAAGCCATACAGAACGTTGTCCTTATTGGTGGCCTTCAGGGCATCGTACAGGCCGCACAGCACATTGTGTCCACCAGGAGCCTGACCGCCGGAGAGGATCACGCCCACCACCTGCTTCTTGTCAGCGGCGGTATTCTGGCCCTTCTGGAAGGTGATCTCATTCTTGCCGTAAGTGTTGGGGAACAGGGACTGAATCTTTTCCTGATCGGCCACGCTCTGGGTGGCGCTGCCGTCCTTTACGCAAATCTCAGAAATGCCGTTTCTGAGAATACCGGGGAGCTTGGGGGAGTACTGGTATCTGGCCATCTGCAGAGGGGAACGGTTCATGTATAAACACTCCTTACAGTTATTTTGTTGGATAAATATATACCAAGGTTTATTTTTGCACATATAATAAAATTATAATCGATTTACCATGAAAGGTAAAGAATAATTTTCTGATCATTCTCTGCGAAAATTGCCTTTGCTTCGGTGCGGTTTTTGTTGCTTTTTGTCGCAGGACAGGATACAATAGCAACAGTTGCTGTGCAGACATACACCGCTGACAAACGGTCAAAATAGAATGGAGCAGATTTTCTGACGGGAGGATACCGCCATGGATCATAAGGAAATTTTAAAGCATGTTGACCACACCCTTTTGACCACCACCGCCACCTGGGAGCAGGTGAAGGAACTGTGTGACGAGGGGATTCGGTTCGAGACAGCCAGCGTATGCATTCCTGCTGCCTACGTAAAGCGTGCGGCGGACTATGTGAACGGAAAGCTGAAGGTGTGCACCGTGATCGGCTTCCCTAACGGCTATTCCACCACGGCGGTCAAGGTGTTTGAAACGGAGGACGCCATCCGTAACGGCGCGGATGAGATCGACATGGTCATCAATCTGGGCATGGTCAAGGAAGGTGACTGGGAAGGCGTGATTCGGGAGATCCGTGCGGTGAAGGAGTCCTGCAAAGGCCGGGTGCTTAAGGTTATTGTGGAGGCCTGTCAATTGACTCAGGAGGAGAAGGTGGAGGTGTGCAAGGCGGTTTCGCTGGCCGGAGCCGATTTTATCAAGACCTCTACCGGCTTTTCCACCGGAGGGGCGACCCTGCTGGACGTAGCCCTGTTCCGGGCCAATGTAGCTCCGGATGTGCGCGTCAAAGCCGCTGGGGGCATCCGTACATGGGAGGATGCACAGGCGTTTTTGGATCTGGGTGCAGATCGGCTGGGTACCAGTGCGCTGGTGGGGTTGGCAAAGAAAGAGAATATCTGATAAAAACGGCAGGGTGGAGTACCCTGCCATTTTTGCTGCGAAAAAATTTGAAAAATTTTCAAAAACCCTTTGACAAATCTTGGATGGGGTGGTATAGTTGTCAAGGTTAGAATATGCTAACTTGATTTGAAAGCGGGCGAAACACATGGATTTGACACAGGCGCAGGAGGGAAAGGAATACATCATTCGGGACATCGTGACCGATGACGAGGAGATGGATGCATTCCTGTTTTCACTTGGCTGCTACAGCGGAGAACCCATCACTGTTATTTCACACCTGAAGGGCAGCTGCGTCGTCTCCATCAAGGATGGACGATACAATATTGATAAGCAGCTGGCAGCTGCCATTCTGATTTGATCGACCAAAGTGGCCGAACAGGAGTTTGGCCACTTTTTTTTGAAGAGTAGTTAGCCATGACTAACTACATTGAACAAGTGAGAGAAGCCGACAACGGCTGAAAATAAGGAGGAATCAACATGCGAATTGCTTTGACGGGCAATCCCAACAGCGGTAAGACCACTATGTACAATGCCCTGACCGGCAGAAACGAAAAGGTGGGCAACTGGGCCGGCGTTACCGTAGAAAAGAAGGAAGGCTCCATTAAAAAGGTCTTCTGTGACGCAGAGCAGGAAGTGATCGCGGTGGATCTGCCCGGCGCCTACTCTATGTCTCCCTTTACCTCTGAAGAGAGCATCACCAGCAGCTATGTAAAGAACGAGAATCCCGATGCAATCATCAACATCGTGGACGCCACCAACCTCAGCCGCAGCCTGTTCTTTACCACCCAGCTGCTGGAACTGGGCGTGCCCGTGGTGGTCGCCCTGAATAAAAGTGACATCAACGAAAAAAAGGACACTGTTATTGATACGGCCACGCTGTCTGTAAAGCTGGGATGCCCCGTGGTGGAGACGGTCTCCACCTCCGCCGAAGGGCTGAAAGAGGTCGTGCGCGCGGCAATCGCCCTGAAGGGTGTGGGGCAGAAGGCTCCCTATGTTCAGGGTGATGTGGATATGACCAGCAAGGCTGCCGTGGAGGCCGCCGACCGCAAGCGCTTTGAGTTCGTCAACAAAATCGTTGCCGAAGTCGAGACTCGCAAGGTACATACCAATGAGAAGAATTCTCAGGATATGATCGATGCTGTTCTGACCAACAAGTGGCTGGGTATTCCCATCTTTGCCGTGGTCATGTTCCTGGTGTTCGACATCTCCCAGTCTACGCTGGGCCCCTGGATCGCCGACGCTCTGGTTGGCTGGATCGAGACCTTCCAGGGCTGGGTGGGCGAGTTGCTGGCCGAGGCCAATCCTCTGCTACAGGCCCTGCTGGTGGACGGTATCATCGGCGGTGTGGGCGCTGTGGTGGGCTTCCTGCCGCTGGTCATGGTGATGTACTTCCTCATCGCCCTGCTGGAGGACTGCGGCTACATGGCCCGTGTGTCCGTGGTGCTGGACCCCATCTTCAAGAAGGTGGGGCTGTCCGGCAAGTCCGTGATCCCCTTTGTCATCGGCACGGGCTGTGCCATCCCCGGTGTTATGGCTTGCCGCACCATCCGCAACGAGCGTGAGCGCAGAGCTACCGCCATGCTGGCCCCCTTTATGCCCTGCGGCGCCAAGCTGCCGGTCATTACGCTGTTTGCCCGTGTGTTCTTTTCTGATTCCACCTGGGTGGGGACGCTGATGTACTTTGCGGGTATCGTGCTGATTTTCTTTGGAGCTCTCCTGGTCAACCGGATCGCCGGGCATAAGAACCGCAAGTCCTTCTTCATTATTGAGCTGCCCGAGTACAAGGCCCCCTCCTTCAAGCGGGCGTTTCTCTCTATGTGCTCCCGGGGCTGGGCCTACATCGTGAAGGCCGGCACCATCATCCTGCTGTGCAACACCGCTGTGCAGATCATGCAGTCCTTCGACTGGTCCTTCCGGCTGGTGGAGGAGGGAATGGCGGAAAGTTCCATTCTGGCATCCGTTGCATCTCCCATAGCTGTGCTACTGATTCCCCTTGGTTTTGGATGCTGGCAGATGGCTGCTGCCGCAGTGACCGGTTTTATTGCCAAGGAGAACGTAGTGGGTACGCTGGCCGTTGTTTACGGTGTGACCAACTTCATTGATACCGAGGCGCTGGAACTAGTAGGGGGCGCACAGGAGGTGGCTGCCATGTTCGGCCTGACAAAGGCTGCGGCGCTGGCCTGCCTGATGTTCAATCTGTTTTCTCCGCCTTGCTTTGCGGCGCTGGGTGCCATGAACGCAGAAATGAATGACCGCAAGTGGTTCTGGGGCGGTGTAGGTTTGCAGTTCGCTACCGGGTATACGATTGCTTTCTTTGTGTACCAAATCGGGACGTTGCTTACTGTTGGAACCGTTGGTAAAGGATTCCTGCCCGGTCTGATGGTCGTTGCGGCCATTGGTGTGGTGATTGCCGCACTGATCCGCAAAGCGGACAAGAGTGTGGACGGCAGGAAAGCAGTGTCCACAAAGTAAAGGCGGCAAAGGAGTGTTTGCTATGGTGGACCTTGTTGCGGCGCTGTTCCTGCTTGCTGTTGTAGGTCTTGCGGCCTGGTATGTGTACCGGGCAAAAAAGAGAGGAACGAAATGCATCGGTTGCCCATTTGCCGATTCCTGTGGAAAAGGTTGTTGCGCGTCTGAAGGACAAGTATAAAATCAAACAGGGCCGTCTCACTGCATCGTGAGACGGCCTAATCTTTTGAGGGGTAGGATTCCTTCGTGCAGGAAAGAACAAAAGACCCGTCACCCGAATGGGTGACAGGTCTTTTGGCACGCCCGAAGCAGCGATGCAGAACAATATGCCGGGGGCATATTGTTCCATTGCGGGGCCCTTCCCAAACAAACGAACGGAATGCGAAGTCTGTTTGGCGTATAACGCAGAAATAAAAGCAAAAGAGATGGTCGGCAAGAATACCAACCATCTCTTTTGGCACGCCCGAAGGGACTCGAACCCCCAACTTTCAGAACCGGAATCTGACGCTCTATCCATTGAACTACGGACGCAAAGGTGCGCTTTTAAACGCCACATCATTATAGCAGGAGCAATTGGAAATGTAAAGAGGAAAAGTGTCGACTTTACAGAGAAAAATCCTCATCCTTCAGGGCGGAAAACTCCACTTTGGCGGGGCGGGGGGGCGTGCGGCGCAGAGGGTCGTACTGAAAGGCCCGGCAGTGGGAGGATGCGGACATAACCCCCTTTTTGGGACAGGCAACCTGCTCCTCGGTCAGGGTACGGCCATGGACGCAGTAGGCACATCTGGGCTCAATCTTCTTTTGAAACAGTCGGGACATAAATACACCTCCACGGGAATGTGTACTGCCATTATAGCGCATATCTGCGCCTATTTCCACTCCTTTTTTTCGCGCGTTTAACCGCAAGTGCACTTGCGGTCAGAAACAGCAACCAGAGGATCCCGGCGCTTGCGGCAAAAAAGGGGAGGATACTGCCTGCGTCAAGGGTGGCCAGTGTTTCCGCCTGTTCGGTAAGGTAGCTTGATACTGTCTGAGGGAAGGGGAAGATACGGGAAAGGAGTATGGTGAAAAGGGCAGATAAAGCGCCGTGCAGGGCCTTGCCAGCCAAATAGGTGCCGGGGGACAGGCCACTGTCGCCAAGAAAGGAGAGAACCTGACAATGGACGGACAGGCCTGCCCAGCCCAGCATAAAAGCGGCCATGGAAATCTGGCCGGACAGCCCACCGCTGCGGGACAGGGATGTGACACCTGAGGAAATCTCCAGAAGCCCGGTGAGCAGTTGACGGGCCAAGACCAGATTGAACCCGAGAGGAGACAGCACGGCGGAAAGCAGACCGGCGGCGGCATCCATGATTCCGCACAGGAACAAAAGGCGGATGACCACGGAGAAAAACAGCACGAATGCGCAGATATTGAACACGGAGGCAAAGGAATTTTTGATGGAGGAGGTAAGCGCGGTGGAGAACCGGGTGGCTTGAAAGTGGGAGGTGGACCGATGAGAGACGGTGCGGGATGTATAGTTGCCGTAGAAGCGAAACAGCAGACCAACGCACAGACAGGCGGCGGCATGGGAGAGGTAGAGAAGCAGACCGATGGTTCCGCTACTGAAGACTCCAGCACCTACAACACCCAGAATGAATGCGGGGCCGGAGTTGTTGCAAAAGGCCAGCAGGCGCTGTGTCTCCACTTTGGAGCACAGTCCTTTTTGGTATAGACTGATGGCGGTCTGCGCACCCACCGGATAGCCCCCCACCAGCCCCAGCACCAATGCGGAAGCGCCAACGCCTCCCACCCGAAACAAAGGCCACATCAACCGCTCCAGAGCTTGACCCAGATACCGCGCCATACCCAACTCCACAACCAGAGAGGACAGGACAAAGAAAGGGAACAGAGAAGGAACGATCACGTTGGCGCACAGCTGAAGTCCCTGCCTGCCGGCATCCATGCTCTGTTCCGGATAGAGCACAAGGGCCGCGCCGGCGCACAGCAGAGCAAGGCCCAGAATCAAATCGCGGTATTTTGTTCGGGACAGGATGGAAAGCATGCAGTTCACCTCCACAGCGGTACTATACAGAGTGTATGCTTGCTGTGGAGGTTTTAGGAGATGAACAGCAGAGCGGGAATAAAAAACCGGATGCCGATCTAAGACCGGCATCCGGTTGCTGTGTATGGATTATCTGCGACGGCCGGTGTAGTTGCGCCGGCGGCCGGAATAACGGGAACCGTAGCGGGAACGGGGGCGCAGGACAGTTTTGCGCAGGATGACCAGGGCCAGAAGCAGGATCAGCACGCCGGTGGCCAGTTTGACTGCGGTATACTGGAAAAAGGACTGAATCTGGGCCAGGTAATAGAGCAGGCGGGAGCGCTCAGCACCGCTGACAGCTACCAGATCCACACTACCCAGCTTCTGTCCCTGATAGGTCAGGGTGAGGGCGCCCAGTGTCTGACCGGCTTCAACAGGAGCCTCTACGGTTTCTGCATCCAGAACGATCTCCTGCTTGATGTCCTCCAGCTTCATGTCCCGGGGGAGGGTGCGTTCCAGTTGATGGGCGGGACGGACCAGAACGTGATCGGTCTGAGACAGGGTCACACCCACCTGAGCCAGCGGCGTGGCAGTGTCCACGATCTGCCGGCGGGTAAAGTTGGAAAAGCCCCACTTGAACAGCTCACGGCTTTCGGTAAACTGACGGCGGTCGGTGCCGCCCTCAACCTTTTCCACAAGGGGGGCGTTGAGCACGACACTGATGAGGTAGTCCTCTCCATTCTCGGCGGCGGACAGCAGGCAGTAGCCACCCTCGTCCGTGGTGCCGGTCTTGATGCCGATGGCCTTGTCGTAAATATAGCTCTCACGGTAATACCAGGTGACCAGCAGAGCGTTGGTGCTGTAGAACAGGCGGGCCTTGTGCATGTTGGTGGCGGGAATCTCGTAACTGCGGGTGGATACGATGGTGCGGAAGGTATCGTTTTCCATGGCGGCCCGGGCGATGAGATAAATGTCGTGGGCTGTGGTATAATGGTCATCGACGTGCAGACCGTGGGGGTTGGCGAAGTGGGTGCCCGAACAGCCCAGCTCCTGCGCTTTTCGGTTCATCCGTTCCACAAAGGTGGAAACAGAGCCATCCACCGTTTCGGCCAGAATATTGGCCGACTCGTTGGCGGAGGCCACCAGCAGACAGTACAGCAAATCACGCAGGGACATCTCCTCACCCGGCCGGATGTCCTGAGTGGAGCCGTTGGCGGCCAGACCGGTGGAGAAGGTATTGCTGGCGGTGACGATCTGATCCAGAGACAGCCGACCGGCATCCACCTCTTCCAGTACCAGCAGGGCGGTCATCACCTTGGTCAGGCTGGCGGGGTACATCCGGTTGTTGGCGTTCTTTTCGTAGAGTACCTCGTCGTTGGCCGCATCCATGAGCAGAGCGGCTCCGGCCATTACCTCGGGAGCCGGGGCGGCCTGGACCGCAGGGGAGAGGATACCGGACAGCAACAGGAGCGACAGAAGGAGAGATACAAGACGATACTTTTTCATAATACATCCCTCGCAGTTGTGTTGGAGTGTAAAAGACAGAGATAATATCCCATCTTAAAATATTATGTAATCTACATCATTATATCAGAAGTATTTTAAACAAGCAATGGGGAAATATAGACGTAAAGCTACCTAAACGAAACAGCAAATAAATCACCATAAAATATATAGTACATTTACGCGGACTAGTGGTGATGAAATTGCAGTTGAACGAAGCAGTCAGAGACAGAATTTTAGAGTTGCTTCAAGAACGGAATATGACCCAATACGAATTATTTAAGCGGACGGGTGTGTCCAGAGCCACAATCAGTGGTGTGGTACATTGCCTTTATCCCTCGGTCAAACTGCGCATCATTCACGAGATGTGTCAGGGCTTCGGCATCGGTATCGCTGAATTTTTTGCTTCTCCGTTGTTTGACGAAGATAATCTGGAGCCATAAGAAACTCCGATGCTGTTGATAGCGCATCGGAGTTTTGCTTTGGAGAGGAGAGGCGAAGAAATTGAAAGCGTGGACAAAATTTGAAAAAATCATACTGGTCCTGTCTGTGGTGTGCTTTCTGTCCATGTGCGGGGTATACGCTGTGCGTGGAGGAAGTTCCGGACAGCCCTGGCGGGTGGACGTGGAGCGCACCGAGCTCCAACAGCAGGAGATGCCGGACTCCGGGCGGCAGGAACCGGACAGTCTGCTGGATGGGGAGGTCATTGACCTGAATCATGCGGCGGTTGACGACCTTGCCCGTCTGCCCGGGATTGGGCCGGTCAGGGCGCAGGCCATTGAGGACTACCGTCAGGAGCACGGCCCCTTTGCCACCGTGGATGATCTGACGAAGATCAAAGGGATCGGACCGGCCATTGTGGAAGGACTGCGTCCCTATGTTACGGTGAGATAAATGAATAAACAGCGCACCCTTGCCTTGCAGGCAGGGGTGCGCTGTTTTGTTTGGTATCAGATGCCCAGTGTGATCCACAGCTCGTTATAGAGGGTGCGGATCTTTTGGGGCAGGCTTACGTACAGCTCACAGCGCTCCAGCACGTCAGCCGGGGCGGCCATGATCTCGTAGACCTCGGGGTCCAGAGGTTCCTCATAGAGTTCCTCGTAATAGGCGGGGTAGCCCTCCAAAGCCTCGGTGTTGGGAGAGGCATACCAGATGTAATCCATGTTGCAAAGGCTTGCCTCGGTGGATGCGATGAAGTTGATCCACTCGTGGGCCTCCTCATAATGGGGGGCGTCCTTGAGCACGCACATGGCGTCCACAAACCAGTTGGAGCCCTCCTCCGGGATGGAGAAGGCCAGATCCACGTTATCTGCCTGATTGTCTACCATGGACAGATAGTCGCCGGCATAGTAGGTGGCGATGGCGGCGTTGCCGCCCTCCATCTTCTGGAACACCTCGTCCATGACCTTGCCCTGGAACACGCCGCGGTCCATAGCGTCGGCCACCAGAGCATAGGCCTGGCGGATCTCGGCCTCATTTGTGGTGTTGACGGAGTAGCCCAGATACTTCAGCGCGATACCGAAGGCGTCGCGGGAGTTGTTGATGAGCAGGATATTACCGGCGTAACGCTCGTCATACAGCGCTTCCCAGCTGGTTAGTTCCTCATCCACCACGTTGCGGTCGTAGATGATGCCCACCGTGCCCCAGGCGTAGGGAACGGTATACCTGTTCTCGGGGTCGTAGGGCAGGTTCTGGAAGCGTTCGTCGATCAGGGAGAAGTTGGGAATGGCGTCGTAGTTCAGCTCCGCCAGCATGTCTTCCTCAATGAGCTGGGCGATCATGTAGTCGGAGGGAACGATCACGTCATAGTCGCCGCCGCCGCTCATCAGCAGGGAATAGAGGGTCTCGTTGCTTTCGGCAGTCTGGTAGTTGACGCGGATGCCGGTGCGTTCCTCAAACAGGGTGATCAGCTCCGGGTCGATGTACTCGCCCCAACTGCACACATTGACCACGCGCTGAGACCGGGCCGCACCGCCCAGAGTGACCATGACCACCAACAGGCCGCAGGCCAGCACACCTGCGCCGATACGCTTGAATCGTGGGGCGTTGTCCACAAGGAACCGGGCCGCGGGGGTGGGGGGAGCGGGTTTAACCACTTTGCGGGTGGCCTGACGCTCCAACCGTGCTTCGCGGACGTTGTTGACCACCAGCAGGATCAGCACTGCCACAAACAGCAGGGTAGAGATGGCGTTGATCTCCGGGGTAATGCGCTTTTTGGTCATGCCGTAGATGGTCATGGCCAGCGTGGAGGTGGCAGAACCGGCGGTGAAGTAGGAGATGACAAAGTCATCAATGGACATGGTGAAGGCAATCAGCGCACCGGACACGATACCCGGCTTGATCTCGGGCAGGATGACCTTCCAGAAGGCCTGCATCCAGGTGCAGCCCAGATCCTGGGCCGCGTCGATCAGGTTTTTGTCCATCTGCCGCAGCTTGGGGGCCACGTTCAGGATCACATAGGGGATGTTGAATGCCAGATGGGCCAGCAGCAGGGTGGTGAAGCCCAGCGTCAGACGCAGGGGCAGCTCCATGAACTCCTGTGCTTCGTTGAACCAGCGGGCGAAGGAACGCCACCCCTGGAAGAACGCGGCAAAGAACAGGCACAGGGAAACGCCGGTGACAATATCCGCGTTCATCATGGGGATATTGTTGATGGTCAGCAGGGGATTGCGCCAGCGGCGGCTCATGGAATACAGGCCGATGGCGGCAAAGGTGCCCACCACAGTGGCGATGAGGGTGGCCAGCAGGGAGACCAGCAGGGTGGTATAGACGCTTTCCATAATGATACGGTTATGGAACAGCTCTTTGTACCAGTGAAGGGAAAATCCTTGCCACACTGTGTTGCTCTCGCCGAAATTGAAGGAGAAGATGATGAGCAGAAGGATAGGGGCGTACAGGAACAGGAAGACCAGAGCCATGAGCAGGCGGCTTCCGGTACGGCGTGTGTGTCTCATAGCATCACCGCCTGTTCTTCGCCCTCGCCGAAGTGGTTCATGACCACCATGCATACCACAACAATGACCATCATCACCATGGAGATGGCCGCGCCCAGATGGGGGTTGTACGCACCGCCCAGGAACTGCTGCTCAATGAGGTCACCCAGCATCATCTGGGTGCCGCCGCCCAGCAGACGGGAGATGGCGAAGGTGGACACGGAGGGGACAAATACCATAGTTACCCCGGACAGGATGCCGGGCAGGGACAGGGGGAATATGACCCGGCGGAACACAGTCACATTGTTGGAGCCCAGATCCCGGGCGGCCTCCAGCAGGGAGCCGTCCAGCTTTACGATCACGGAATAGATGGGAAGGATCATAAAGGGCAGGTAGTTGTAAACCATGCCCAGAACCACCGCGCCGGAGGTGCCGATCATCTGGAAATGTGTAATGGGGATATACTTGCCGGGGTCTGCGGAAAGAGCCATTGCAATGGTATTGTACAGGTCAATAACGCCGATTTTGGAAAACAGACGGTTCAAAAGGCCGTTGTTCTCCAGAATGGACATCCAGGAGTAGGTGCGCAGCAGGAAATTCATCCACATGGGCAGCATGATCAGCGCCATGGCGATGCGCTGAAAGCCGGGCCCTTCCTTGGCCATCAGATAGGCCGTGGGATAGCCGATGAGCAGGCACACCAGAGTAGCGATGGTGGCCAGCCGGAAGGAACGCAGGAACACAGGCATATACACGCCCATGCCGGTAAAGTTTTCCACGGTCATGCTAAACTCGGAGTTGGTGAAAGAATACATCACCATGATGAGAATGGGGATGACCACAAACAGGGCCATCCAGCCCACGTAGGGGACGGCGAAGCCGGAGAGCTTATTCTTCATCCCCGCTCTCCTCCTCGGCATCCGGCTCCAGGCTGGCATCGCCGATCTCCTCATACTCCTCGGAGTAGGAGGAGTAGTCACCGAACATGCCGGAATACTGACTCTTCTTCATAACGTGGATGCCGTCCGGGTCAATCTTGATGCCGATGCGGCTGCCCACGGGGGATAGATCGGTGGTCTGAATCAGCCACTTGAATCCGTAGAAATCCACAATAATGTCATACTGCATGCCCTTGAAGGTCACGTTGGTGACGGTGCCCTTGAGCTGACCTTGATCTTCGGGAACGATATCCACGTCCTCGGGACGGATGACCACGTCCACGGGCTCGTCCTTTTCAAAGCCCTTGTCCAGACAGGTGAAGCGGCGGTTGAAGATCTCTACCACGCCATCGGCGCGCATGATGCCGTCGATGATGTTGGACTCACCAATGAAGTCGGCCACAAAGGCATTCTTGGGCTCGTTATAGATATCCTCGGGGGTGCCGATCTGCTGGATGCGGCCACCGTCCATGACCACCACGGTGTCGGACATGGCAAGGGCCTCCTCCTGATCGTGGGTGACATAGACGAAGGTGATCTCCATGGCCTGTTGGATACGCTTAAGCTCGTTCTGCATATCCTTGCGCAGCTTCAGGTCCAGAGCACCCAGAGGTTCATCCAGCAGCAGTACCTTGGGCCGGTTGACCAGAGCGCGGGCGATGGCCACACGTTGTTGCTGACCGCCGGACAGCTGGCTGACTCTGCGCTTTTCAAAGCCCTTGAGATTGACTACCTCCAGCATCTCCATGACGCGCTGGTCGATCTCATCCTCGGACAGCTTTACCTTTTTGCCGTCGGGGCCGGCCTTTGGGATGCGCAGACCGAACGCGATGTTCTCGTACACATTCAAGTGAGGGAACAGCGCATATTTCTGGAAGACAGTATTGATGGTCCGCTTGTGGGGCGGGACATCATTAATCCTCACCCCGTCGAACATAATATCACCAGAGGTCGGCGTCTGAAAACCACCGATAATTCTGAGCGTGGTGGTTTTGCCGCACCCACTGGGTCCGAGCAGCGTGAGGAATTCCTTATCCTTAATATTCAGAGTGACATTGTCAAGCACGACCACGTCGTCGAATGCCATGGAGCAACCGCTCAGGCAAATCAAGTCCTTGGACATGTATCCTCCCCCATTTCTGTTGATAGTTGGTTGTCAGCTCCCTCGATTTATTCGTCCGGGTCGGCAGCCGCAGGGGGCGGCAGACCGGGGGGCCGGACTTTCACGGATAGCGAATATCACTATATCGGTTTAGCACGCAAAAGTCAATATCTACACCCAAAATTCCGACATTTGGGAGCAAAAAAACTGCCGCCCGAATCTCGGACGGCAGTAGGCTATTGTTGAGAGAAGTATTGCTCCACAAAGGGCACATCATCCACCCGGAATTCCTTTCCGCGCAGGTATTCCAGAATACCGGCATCGGTGGGAAAATCGAAGCGCAGGAAGTAGCTGTACAGGGCCTGTTTGGCCTCGTTATAGCGGCGGTTCACATCGCCGCGGCCATACTTGCCGTCTCCCAGCAGGGGATGGCCCGCGTGGGCGAAACTGGCGCGGATCTGGTGGGTGCGGCCGGTGAGCAGTTCAACCTCCACCAGCGACAGCTCGCCTTTGGACTGAAGGGTCTTATATAAGGTAAGGGCAGTCTTGGCATCGGCCACGGGACGGTCGAATACATCCACCAGCTTTTTGCCCTCGTCCTTGCGCAGAAACAGCTCCAGCTTTCCTTCGGAGGGTCTGGGCTTGCCCAGAGTGATACACAGGTATTTCTTGGTAATCTCCCGCGCCTGGATCTTGTTATTCATGATGCGCAGGGTCTCAGCGTTCTTGGCGGCGATGACGATGCCGCCGGTGTTGCGGTCAATGCGGTTGCACAGGGCAGGGGAGAAGGAGTTTTCCCAATAGGGGGACCACTCCCGCTTCTGATACAAATAGGCCTGAATGTGGGTGATGAGGGTGTTGACCCGCTCCGTCTCATCCGGGTGGACCACCATGCCGGGACGCTTGTCCAGCAGGAGCAGATTCTCATCCTCGTATACAATGTTCAGCTTGGGCTGATACAGGGAGAGAAAGGCATTTTCCGGAGTGGGCTTTTCGAAGAACTCGTCATTGATATATAATTGAAGTACATCGCCCACTACAAGGCGGGTGTCACGCTTGGCACCCTTGCCATTGAGCTTGACCCGCTTGAGGCGGATATACTTCTGAGCCAGCGGGGCGGGGAGCAGGGGCATGGTTTTGCCCAGCCAGCGGTCCAGCCGCTGTCCGGCGTCATTTTTTCCGATGGTGAACTCTTTCACGGCGAATCGGCCCCTCCTTTGTCTTGTGATACAGCAAGATTGCACCACACAAATGAAAATTTGTCAATAAAAACTGCGAAAAGTATTTGACAAGTGTCGATATTTTCATTATAATACTCGCTGTACCATTACGCGAGCATAGGGTCTGTCCCCTTAAAAGAGGTGTGCCATGAGACTGGATCTTCGTAAAATCATCCATGTTCCGGGCGCATCTGTCCCGTTTGATCTTCAGCTGGATCTCACCCATCTGGACTTC
>SVLE01000045.1 GCA_015068065.1 Oscillospiraceae bacterium
GTCTGCCTCTTGCGGTGCATACCACCCGCAGTCCTGTGCCGATGGATGTTCTTTTGTCGGTGCTGTCTGCCGGAGATATTGCTACGCATGTGTATCATCCCGGGCCAAACAGTGCAGATGAGGATGGCTTCGCCTGCCTGCATAAAGCCCGGCAGCGAGGAATTTGGCTGGATAGCTGTATCTGCGGTAACGAACATGTGGACTTTCGCATCTTTCGGGAAGCGGTGGCTGCCGGGGCGGAGCCGGACCTGATAGGAACGGACCTGTCAGATAAGATCGCCTTTACCCGGGGCGGCCGGTACGGACTTGGTATGTGCATGACGGTGGCCCGGGTGTTGGGGATGGAGGAGAAAAATATTTTTCGGGCAGTGACCGCCAATGCAGGACGGGCGCTGCGTCGGCCCTGGGGATTGCTGAAGGAGGGGGGAACAGCGGATCTGGCGGTGTTGCAGTGGTGCAACGAGCCCGTGGATCTGACCGACCACAGCGGCAACCGGCTTACAAGTGAGCACGGGTATCGCTGTCGGTTGACCGTCGCTGACGGAACAATCGTCTACGAGGACCGATAAACTCTGGTTTCTTGTCTATGGACAGGAAAAACGGGATGAATGAGGTATCAATAAGAGAAATCACAACAAGTGAGGTGCTCAGTATGCAGGAACGGGAGCTTCAGTATCATATTCAGTGTGCCCCGGGTGACGTGGGCCGCTACTGCATCCTGCCCGGCGACCCGGGTCGGTGCGAGAAGATCGCTGCTTATTTCGACGGCGCGGTCCACGTGTCCACCAACCGGGAATACGTGACCTATACGGGAACCCTGCTGGGAGAGAGGGTCAGCGTGGTGTCCACCGGCATCGGCGGACCCTCCGCCGCTATCGCCATGGAGGAACTGGTGGCCCTCGGAGCGGATACCTTTATCCGCGTAGGCACCTGCGGTGGCATCAAACTGGATGTGCGCAGCAACGATGTGGTGGTAGCCACCGGCGCGGTGCGCATGGAGGGAACCAGCCGCGAGTATGCGCCCATTGAATTCCCTGCTGTTCCGGACTACCGGGTGCTTCAGGCCCTGACCGAGGCGGCGGACGGACTTGGACAAAACTGGCACGCCGGTGTGGTCCAATGCAAGGATTCCTTCTATGGACAGCATTCTCCCGCCCGCATGCCTGTGTCCTACGAACTGGAGCAGAAGTGGCAGGCGTGGAAGCGGCTCGGCGTGCTGGCTTCGGAGATGGAGTCGGCGGCCCTGTTCACGGTGGCGGCATCCCTTGGTGTGCGCTGCGGTGCGGTGTTCCATGTGGTGTGGAATCAGGAGCGGGAGTTGGCCGGTCTGGATCAGGACGAATCACACGACACATCCTCTGCCATCAAAACAGCTGTTGAAGCCCTGAAAATTCTCATTGAGCAGGATAGAAAGTAAGAAGTCAAAAAAGCGTGTCAGCCAATTGGGCTGACACGCTTTTTATTGTTATGCAAGCAGCTCGTAAGCAATGCGGCGGGAGCCATCCTCCACGTAGATCGTGCCGCACCGGGTGAACCCCTCTTTAATAATGCATTTCTGCATAATGTGGTTGTCGGCGTGGGTATCGATACGCAGGTGTGGGCAGCGATTGCGGCAAAAGGCAACGCAGCGCTTGAGAACGCCGGGGGCTGTGCCGTCGGCGGCAACACGGTGGATCACACCGTAGGCAGAGTCATTCAGCCATGCGCCGTCTTCAATATAGGAGTAGGTGGGGTCGTCGCCCAAAGCGAACATGAAGACACCGCAGATGCGTCCGTCTACGGTATCTACAAACAGGCGGCCAAGGAGGATATCTTCTTCCAGCAGTTCTTCGGCGGGATAAGTTGTGCCCCACTGGGTGGGGTTGCCGTTGGCAGCCATAAAAGACCGGGCACGGGCATAGACTTCCAGAATGGCGGGCAGGTCGGCGGGGGCGGCAGTTCGTATCATGGCGGGTTCCTCCGTTTGGATTCTTCTCTTGCATTATACAGGAAAACAGGCTGTGTGCAAGTTTTTTCTTTTCTGAGCGCTATTTGACCCGAAAGCGTCCAAATGTGACACGCAGACTGTTTTATAATCGAGGCAGCAAATAAAGGCAGGAGGGACAAGCATGGCAGTAAGCTGTATCAGTGACAGTCGGGAGCTCTCCGCAGTCCTGACCGGGGAGTTGGACCATCACAGCGCAAAACAGGTGATGGAGGAGCTGGACCGCCGTATGGAGCGGGAACTGCCCCGGAGATTGACGATTGACATGGGTGGCGTGACTTTTATGGATAGTTCCGGGATTGCGGTGGTGCTGCGGGCTCATCGGCGTATGGCTCAGCTTCAAGGCAGCGTGACGGTGACCAATGTGCCTCAACAGGCCAAACGGGTCTTTCAGGCGGCCGGTCTGCACCGCATTATCACGTTTTTATAAAAGGAGGAAGATTTACATATGAAACAGAAAGCGGAAAACTATGTATCGGTGGATTTTCCCAGTCGCTCATCAAATGAGGGCTTTGCCCGCACCGTAGCGGCCTGTTTTGCAGCTCAGCTGGACCCTACGCTGGACGAAATCAACGACATTAAAACCGCAGTCAGCGAGGCGGTGACCAACGCCATTGTCCACGCCTATCCGGACACCATTGGCAAGGTGTCCATGAAACTGCGGCTGTATCAGGACAACAGCGTGGAAATCGTGGTGCGGGATTGGGGCGTTGGGATCCCGGATGTGGAACAGGCACGTCAGCCCATGTATACTACCGGTGGTGAAGAACGGGCCGGCATGGGCTTTACTATCATGGAAAGCTTCATGGATACACTGCGGCTTCGGTCCACCCCCGGAAAGGGGACGATTGTCACTATGCGTCGGCGCATTTTCCGCAGGACGGGGGTACGATGAGCGGAACACTGTCTTCACCGGAATTGCTGCAGGCGGCCCGGGAGGGGGATAATCGGGCCTGTGAACAGGTGCTGCAGGAAAATGTAGGCCTGATCTGGTCTATCGTGCGCCGGTACTATGGTCGGGGAGTGGACCCGGATGATTTGTATCAGCTGGCCTGTCTGGGGTTTCTTAAGGCAGTGCGGGGCTTTGATCCGCAGTTCGGTACCCAGTTTTCCACCTATGCCGTGCCAAAAATCGCTGGGGAGATCCGCCGCTTTCTGCGTGATGACGGGGCGGTCAAAGTCAGTCGTGGTGTTAAGGAACGGGCTGCGGCCATCCGTATGGCGCAGATGCGCCTGCAGAGCAGTCTGAACCGGGAACCGACTCTGTCCGAACTTTCTGAGGAGACCGGACTGGAGGCGGAAGAAATTGCCGCGGTGCAGACTGCCATGGAGCCGGTAGCCTCCCTTCAGATGGAGACGGGAGACGGCATGACGCTGGAAAGCGTGTTGGGTACCGGAGGGATGGAGGAACAGATAGTGGAGCAGGTGGTGCTGCGTCAGGCGCTGCGTGAACTGCCGCAGCAG
Organism: Oscillospiraceae bacterium; assembly: GCA_015068065.1. Taxonomy (GTDB): domain Bacteria; phylum Bacillota; class Clostridia; order Oscillospirales; family Oscillospiraceae; genus Lawsonibacter. The sequence goes on from SVLE01000045.1 coordinate 3,449, forward strand.
GAGCAGCAGGTGCTGCTTTTGCGTTATTATAAGGGGTTGACCCAGAACAACACGGCCCGGATCATTGGCGTGTCTCAGGTGCAGGTATCCCGTATCGAGCGCAGGGCGGTGAATCGACTGCGAGATCTGCTGGGAGAATAAAAACAAACGAGCCGCCGTCGGCGGCTCGTTGTTCAATTAAAGTTGACTCAGGAAACTATCTACGGCTTCCTGCTTTGTAGCCCAAGAGGTGACAAGGCGAATGACCTTGCGGTCGTCGGGTAGTGTGGACCAGAGCTCAAACAGGGCAATGGAAGAGAAACACTCGTACTGTTCCGGGGTCAGGATGGGGAAGACAAGATTGGTGGGGGAGCGCTGGAGCAGGGGATAGCCCTTGGCCTCCAGACCTACCTGCAGTCGCTGAGCCATGGCGTTGGCATGGCGTCCCAGCTCCAGATACAGGCTGTCGCGGAACTGCTCCTCGAACTGGATGCCAAGCAGACGGCCCTTGGCCAGCATACCCCCGCGTTGCTTGATAAAGAAACGGAACTCCTCTTTCAGAGTATCGTTGACGATGACCAGTGCCTCGCCAAAGAGCATACCGTTTTTGGTGCCGCCGATGTAGAACGCGTCACACAGATTGGGTAGGTCAGTCAGCGTTACATCGCAGACATCGGAAGTGAGGGCGCAGGCCAGCCGCGCTCCGTCAATGTAGAGCAGCAGACCATTCTTTTGGCAGCAGGCATGAATGGATTCCAGTTCCCCTTTGGTGTATACCGTGCCCAGCTCCGTAGACTGGGAGATGTAGACAAGGCCCGGCTTGACCATGTGCTCATCCGTGTGCTCGTCCACCATGTCCTGTATCAGCGCTGCGGTCAGCTTGCCGTCGGGGGTGGGGCGGGTGACTACCTTGTGACCGGTGGCTTCGATTGCCCCTGTTTCGTGGACATTCACATGTCCGGTGGCTGCCGCAAGTACACAGTGGTGAGGACGCAGGAATGCAGAAATGGCAGTCATGTTGGTCTGGGTACCGCCCACCAGAAAGTGTACATGGGCAGTTTCACAGCCCACGGCCTTTTTGATGAGGTTGGCGGCGTTGGCGCAGTGCTCATCCAAACCGTAACCCACGGTCTGTTCCAGATTGGTGCGGGTCAGCGCATCCAGAATGCGGGGGTGGCAGCCCTCGGAATAGTCGTTTTTAAAATTAAACATGACACTCTCTCCTGAGAAAAAGGCGCACACGACCGTGTGCGCCTTTTGAATTATTTCTTGAAGCTTTCTTTCAGGCTGACGGCGCGGTTGAAAATCAGCGCGCCGGGCTTGGAGTCCTTGTCCGCGCAGAAGTAGCCCAGACGCAGGAACTGGAATCGGTCCGCGGCAGCGGTGTCGGCAAGGCTGGCTTCCAGCTTACAGTGGTCAAGCACTTCCAGAGAACCGGGATTCAGACAGTCCAGGAAATCCTTGTCGCCGCCGTCGGGGTCAGCATCCGAGAACAGGTTGTCATACAGGCGGACCTGAGCATCTACGGCAGTTGCGGCGTCCACCCAGTGGATGGTAGCGCCCTTCACTTTGCGTCCGTCGGCGGGGTTTCCGCCCTTGGACTCGGGATCATAGGTGGCCAGAATTTCCGTCACATTTCCGTTCTCATCCTTGACACAGCCGGTGCAGGTGATGAGGTAGGCACCCTTCAGACGGCACTCGGGGCCGTCAGGATACAGGCGCTTATACTTGGGGATAGGCGTCTCCAGAAAGTCGTCCGCTTCCACAAACAGATGCTTGGAGAAGGAGACCTGACGGGTGCCGGCCTCGGGATCATTGGGGTTGTTCTCCACTTCGCAGTACTCCACCTGACCCTCGGGGTAGTTGGTGATGGTCAGCTTCACCGGGCGCAGTACAGCCATGACGCGCTTGGCGTGCTCATTCAGATCCTCGCGCAGGCAGTGCTCCAGGAATCCGTACTCCACCGTAGAGGGGTTCTTGGCCACGCCGATGCGGTCACAGAAATTGCGGATGGCGGCGGGAGTGTAGCCGCGGCGGCGCAGACCGCACAGGGTGGGCATACGGGGATCGTCCCAGCCGGAGACAAAGTTCTCCTCCACCAGCTTGCGCAGTTTGCGCTTGGACATGACGGTGTAGTTGATGCCAAGGCGGGCAAACTCGATCTGCCGGGGCTTGGAGGGGACGTCGGTATTGTTGATGACCCAGTCGTACAGGGGACGGTGATCCTCGTACTCCAGAGAGCACAGGGAGTGGGTGATGCCCTCCAGCGCATCCTGAATGGGGTGGGCAAAGTCATACATGGGGAAGATACACCACTTGGTGCCCTGACGGTGGTGCTCGATATAGCGGATGCGGTAGATGACGGGATCGCGCATATTGAAGTTGCCACTGGCCAGATCAATCTTGGCGCGCAGGGTCTTGGAACCCTCGGGGAACTCGCCCTTGCGCATACGCTCGAACAGATCCAGAGACTCCTCAATGGGACGGTCACGCCAGGGGGAACGGGCGGGGGTGCCGATATCGCCGCGGTACTCCTTGAACTGCTCGGGAGTCAGTTCGCACACATAGGCAAGCCCCTTTTTGATCAGGCCAACCGCCAGCTCGTAGGTCTTTTCAAAGTAGTCACTGCCGTAAAAGAAGCGGTCACCCCAGTCAAAGCCCAGCCAGTGGATGTCCTCCTGGATGGCGTCCACAAACTCGGTGTCTTCCTTGGCGGGGTTGGTGTCATCCATGCGCAGATTGCAGATGCCGCCGAACTTTTCCGCGGAGCCGAAGTCGATGATCAAAGCCTTGCAGTGGCCGATATGGAGGTAGCCGTTGGGCTCGGGCGGGAAACGGGTGTGCACCTGCATACCCTCGCACCGTCCGCCGGGGGCCAAATCCTCCTTAATAAATTCATGGATAAAGTTCTGAGTGGTGACTTCGCCCTCTTCGGCGGCCACAGCACTGACATTCAGTTCTTCAGCCATCTAAAACCCTCCTGTTCTGAATGAGATCATTCAGCATATCATAACTTATTTATTCTACACCAGAAAATGGGTGAATTGCAAGGGGTTCTTGCGAAGAAAGGGGAGTTTTCCATAAGCGGGCAGAATGGTGCGGTTCCTATTGCCAAACGAAGGATTAGAGGTATAATAAAAAAGAAGATGCAAACGATTTTGAAAGGAGGCTGCCATGGAACAGGATATCATCGTACTGGGCTGCGGCCCTGCCGGACTTTCTGCGGCCGTTGCCGCCCGCAGCAGGAACAAGCGTGTGCTGGTCATTGGCAATCCCGTTGAGGAAAGTCCGCTGGCCCGTGCCGAGCGGGTGGACAATTATCTTGGTCTGCCCGGCCTGACAGGACTGGAACTGCTGCAGACCATGAAGAAGCATGCAGAGACGATGGGCGCTCAGATGCTTGCCGGTCGGGTCAATGCAATTATGGCCTGGAACGGCAGCTTTGCCCTGACTGTGGGCAGCGACGTGTATCAGGGACGCGCCCTGATCCTTGCCCCCGGCGTTGTGCACGCCACAAAGTATCCCGGTGAGGAAAAACTGCTTGGGCGGGGCGTGAGCTACTGTGCCACCTGTGACGGTATGCTCTACCGCGGCAGACGCGTAATGGTAGTGGGCCGTACCAAGGATGCCCCGGAGGAGGCTAACTTCCTGCAATCCATCGGCTGCCGTGTTGCCTATGTGAGCAAAGAGCGGCCGGAACACTTGAAGATGGAAGTTGACCATCTGTCCGGCACAAAGCTGGAGGTGCTGGGTGAGGACCGGGTGACCGGCCTGCGACTGGATGGGGAAGAACATCCGTGTGATGGTGTGTTTATCCTGCGTCAGGCGGTGGCACCCGGTGATCTGCTGCCCGGTCTCGCGGTTGAGGACGGCAGCATCACGGTAAACCGAGCCATGGAAACCAATCTGGAGGGTGTGTTTGCCGCGGGCGACTGCACCGGAAAGCCATGGCAGGTGTCCAAGGCTGTGGGCGAGGGACTCATCGCCGGTGAGTGTGCAGCGGAATATCTCGACAATTTACAGAAGAACACTTAAGGAGGAATATCATTATGACGGTTCATTTCAACAAAGAGGGCTTTGAAAAGGCACTGGCCTCAGGTCAGCTGCTGATGGTGGATTTCTGGGCGGACTGGTGTGGTCCCTGTAAGATGCTGGCTCCGGTCATCGAAGGGCTGGGGGATGACTATGAGGGCAAGGCTGTCGTGGGTAAAATCAATGTGGACGAGGAGCAAGAACTGGCCATCCGCTACGGAGTCATGTCCATTCCTACTGTCATTTTCTTTAAGGACGGAGAGGAAGTGGCACGGAAGGTGGGGGTATTGCCCGCAGCTCAATTTACCGAGGTGCTTGATAACTACTTGGGCTAAATAAGAAAAGTGGACGCAAAAAGCTCGCAGGCGATTGCCTGCGAGCTTTTTGATGCGGATTATTATCCTTTTTTTGTGGTGGCCTGAGCCAGTTTGTCCTGACGGCGGTTCTTAATATGCTCGGGCATGGGCTGAATGTCGCCGGCACGGGTCAGAGCCCACTTGGTCATCATGGGACCGACCAGCTCATATACCAACACGGAGAACAGAACGATGTTGCGGATCAGGTCGCCCTGTTCGCCCAGCTGACGGGCGGTCAGGCACATGCCAAGGGCCACGCCGGCCTGAGGCAGCAGGGTAATACCCAGATACTTGCACACGGCGGGGGGGCAGTGAGTCCATTTGGTACTCAGGAATGCACCGCAAATCTTACCGGCGGAACGGAACAGAATGTAGATGACACCGATGCCGACGATAGCAATGCTGGTAAAGACACTCAGTTCCAGCTCAGCACCGCTGATGACAAAGAACAGGGCGAACAGGGGGGAGGTCCAGCGGTCCGCCTTTTCCATCAGGTCGTGGGACAGGGGACACAGATTGCAGAACACGGTGCCCAACATCATGCAAACCAGCAGGGAAGAGAAGCCCACGTGGACAGGACCGATCTTGAAGTCGATCATGGACAAGGAGGCGGTGAGGAACACGAAGGCAATGGTCATGTTCAGACGGTTGGTGTTGGAGTGGAACAGGGTTTCCAACTGCGTGAGCAGCCAGCCCATGATGGCACCGAGGATCAAAGAGGCGATAATCTCCACCAGAGGAGTGACGATAATGGAGATGAGGTCTATGGTTCCGCTGACCAGGGTGCGGGCGATGCCGAAGGAAACAGCAAACACAATCAGACCCACGGCGTCATCCAGAGCGACCACGGGCAGTAGCAGATCAGTCAGAGGGCCCTTAGCCTTGTACTGGCGCACGACCATCAGGGTAGCTGCGGGTGCGGTAGCAGTGGCGATAGCGCCCAGCGTGATGGCCTGAGCGGGGGTAATCAGGTTGGGGAAGATCAGGTACAGGGCCAACAGGGCCAGATCCACAAAAAGGGTGGCGACCAGTGCCTGAAAGATGCCGATGACTACAGCCTGACGGCCGATGTGTTTCAGATCCTCCACACGGAACTCGTTACCGATGGAGAAAGCGATGAAGCCGAGGGCGACTTCGGAGATCAGGGACAGGGAAGTGACAGCCTCAAGGGAGGTGAAGCCAAGACCGTCCACACCCAGAAGGCCAAGACAGAAAGGGCCAACAAGGACACCGGCCAGCAGATAGGCGGTGACGTCGGGCATTTTCAGCGGTTTCAGGACACGGGTCATCAAAAGGCCTGCCAGAAGAGCAACGGAAACAGATAAAAGTATTGTCATAATGTAAAACTTCCTCTCATACTACATAGGCTGAATCAGTATAATCTTTTTGCAGAAAATTGCAAGAGGAAAAGTAGTAAAGATTTCGCAAATATGAGAAGGAATTTTTGCGATTATAACTGAGAAAAAGAAAAGGGTGAAAAGAGAAAAATTGTGTTGACAAACGAATCATGTTCTGCTAGAATATCACTTGCGCTGAGGCGGGGATGCCGCTGAGGCGTGCAATATATGGGGGTATAGCTCAGCTGGGAGAGCGCTTGAATGGCATTCAAGAGGTCAGCGGTTCGATCCCGCTTATCTCCACCAAAAGGCCTGAAACCGAGAGGTTTCAGGTCTTTTTACATGGATGGTGCTGTTTTTGTTCGATATATCGCGTTGTTTCTGAATTGCGCAGAAATTTTTAAAGCAAAGGTGTCTTGAAACACCGTTAATTTGAAAGCTGGAGTGCAAATGCACTCCGGTACTTGATAGACAGGGAAGCAAAAATTAACAGTGATTTTGGAAAACAAGAGTTTGTTTTCAGGACCATATAGATGGAGAAGAAAGATTTATGACATTGAGGGAATCTTCGATGAATTACAAAATCTACCAAAAGGCAAGGGATGCTGTGTGGAGAATCCTGATAGACTGCGGTGTGGATCGCTTACCAGTGGATTTAAATCACATATGCCGACAGCTTGGCGTTGGAGTATATCGGTATAAAGACATAAAAGGATTGCCAGAAGCCGCGTTGCAGGCGGATGGACTGCTTTACTTTCGCGACGATATGCCGGTGATTCTCTATAATCAGGACAAGCCATCGGTTCGCATCCGCTTTACGATTGCCCATGAGCTTGGACATTTGCTCCTTGGACATGTTGCACCCGGAGAGCAGGCCATAGTGAAGCGGGAACAGTGGATGACAGATGATCCCATCGAGACAGCGGCAAACCAATTTGCAATCCGGCTTCTGGCTCCGGCTTGTGTACTTTGGGGGCTGGGAACAGATACACCGGAACAGATTGCATGCAAATGTAACATCTCAATGCAGGCGGCACGGTTCAGAGCCAAACGCATGGTCATCCTGCGCCAACGAGGGAAATTCCTGTCTTCACAACTAGAGCGGCAGGTTTATGACTGTTTTCTTCCGTTTATCAGGGAAGTTCGGCAGACTCCCGGGGGAGTGTAACCTGGCGGAGATCTTCTCTGCTCAGTTCCAACTGTCCACGAGCAGCAATGGTCTGTGGGCGCACAGATTCCTGCAGATAGTCGGACAGAATGAGACGGACGGTGTTTTGCTCTTTTTTTGTTGCCCGCTCGAAGGCGAAGGCAATTTCTTTGGCTTCGGTTGACAGCCCATCCTCACCAATGAGGGTGGGCTGCTTTTCTTCGCCCAAAAGTGTGCCGGTGGTGACTCCGAGGTATTGTGCCAGCAAACGCATTCTTTCGATAGAGGGCTGAGTGCCTTTTTTTTTCATGTTAGTCACCAAGTCTTTTCCTGCGCCGCTTTCTTTGCAGGCGGCGGTTGGCGTGGTACCTCTGTCTTTGCAAATGCGTTGTATATTTTCCACAACTGTTAATATATCCAATGAAAGCACACCTCCGCATCCGACAAAAAACGAATAAAGACGACATATAAATTGACAAACGAATATTTGCGATTTATGATATAGGTAGGAAAGAACATAAAAAACTCGTGCAAAAGGAGAGAGTGAAGCGCAGGGGCATTACTAAAGCGATTAGAAAAAATGGAAAACATACAATGTTATATCGCTTTGCGAACTAAATATGGCAAAAATGCCACAACTTTTTATATTTTATCACGAAAACAATAGGAAATCAAGAATTCAACGGAAGAAATAGATATAGTTCATAAAAAGGAAATAGCTTTATCTGCCGCACAAAAACAGCTTGACCACAAGCAGAAAAACCTGTCGCAGAGTTCATCACTCTGTGACAGGTTTTTCATCATATTATGCACTTTTTCGCGGAGTTCATCACTCTGCGACACACCCTGAAATCAGGCCTCAAAACACTGGATTTTTAAGAAAAATATCATAGTTCAGCACAGAGTTGACACAAAAGCTTGACTGCGCAAATGGGTCATATTCCAACTGCAGACAGCTTTGTCATGTTGCTGCGCTTGAGTTCAAGAGATGCATGAACGTAACGCTCAAGAGTAATCGTCGTGCTGGAGTGACCCAAAATTTCACTAAGGGATTTGATCTCAAATCCAACCTCCACACATCTGGTTGCAAAAGTGTGCCTTAAGGTGTGAAAGTGAACCCCGTTCAGTCCGCACTCTTTTGTATACTTCTTTAACCTGTACTGCAAAGCACGCGGTTCCATATAATATGTCGTACCAGTCAGCACAAATGCACCAGAACGCCTTGATGTGATTGCGCAACACAACTGTGCAGTGAAGTCTGTCATTGGTATGGTACGAATCGAGCTGTCGCTCTTTGGGGTATTGATCACAATTCTTGTTTTGGCCTCGCCATTTGCACTGATATCTTTCAGCCTCTGCATAGTTGAGGTGATTTTTATTGTCTTGTCTATCAGGGACACGTGCTCCCACCGAAGGGCACACAATTCACCAATTCTGATCCCGGTAAAAAGCGCCAGCAAAATACCAAATTTACATTCGTCCATGTCAGCCAGCAAATATTCAACAAAACAGCGCTGCTCATCTTTTGAAAGTACGCGCATCTCTTTTTTGGGCTCTCTGGGATAAGTCACTTCTATCATTGGAAATGTCCCCGGAAATTGTTTTGCGGTGTATTTCAGAATGGAGTGCAGAACCATCAGGATGTCCTTGACACTTTTGGGTGCAAGCTTATCCTGTTCCATCAGTTCCTCTGCAAACGCTTCAATCAGCCCGGACGTAATTCCGAGCGGGTAGCAGCCGCCCAATTTTGGTTTTATATGACGCTCCAGAATGGTACTATATTTAATCACCGTGGATTCTTTGAGCTTGTTTTTGCTGATGCGAAGCCAGTCGTCACAATAAAACCCAAAACGATGCCGGGAGGCTGTTTGTGGCAGAGCTTTTCCATCCATTACCGTAGCTTTGCACTTAATTACCTTCTCTTTGGCTTCTTTATAGGTTTTTCCGTAACAGAATCCGTACTTTATTTTCCCTGAAAGCTCATAGCCTTTGATATATCGGGCCTCCCACCGTCCATCCTTGCGCTTGAAAATGTTTTCTCCCTTTGACATTTTTGTATCCTCCCTGTATATCATGATTACGGCAATAGAAATCTTTTTTGTTCGCGAGCATTTTGACTGCTGGACTGACTGCGCACCCCAGTTAAAAAACCATCATTTTGTATGGGTTGTAATATTTTTCAATCCAAAGCACCTGTTTTTGTTCGTTTTGCTAATTTTGCTCAAACAATTGATTTTTCAAGGTTTTTGTGGTACACTTTAGTCAATTAAGTTATATTTTTTAACTGTCGCAGAGTGATGAACTCCGCGAAAAAGTGCATAATATGATGAAAAACCTGTC
>SVLE01000046.1 GCA_015068065.1 Oscillospiraceae bacterium
TGATACCTGCGCTTTCCCTTGCCGCCCTAAGCCTTGCAGGAACTTTTGCCCCCGCGCTTATCGGCCCGCTCGTTCAAGCGCTTGGCTATCTTACCACCTCGCCACCGCTTTGTCAACACCTTTTTTCGCTTTTTTCAAAAGTTTTTTCAGGGATTTTCCCGCATCGCTACATCTGCTTTTTTTCATCGCCGCAGGCACAAGATATGCCATTGTTCTTTTTTCTGTCCAACAGAAGCAGAAGGACCGGAACGCCCACTCCAAGAGCAAGGTTGCCCAACGGGGCCAATTCATATTCAAATCTCCGTGCCAACACCGCATCCCGAAACAGCACCCCACTTCCCAACAGCAGAGCGGCCGCGCCTCCAAGCACCACCCATTTCCCGTTCCAACCCGGCACAACAACCGCCGCCATGCAGCGGCACGCTGACAACAACAGACCAAGCAGTGCCAAATCCCCAAGAACCCACAGCGCCGCCACAAGACTCTCTACCCGTTGGAACGCCCCCTCCACTCCCACATACTTGCCAAGGGTAAGAAAGGGGTCTGCTAATCTCTGGGAAAGCTCCGCGCCCATGTTGCCCAGAACGGATGCCAGAAGCGCAGCCAGCAATACACAGCCACCCACCACTTTCCCCGTTCGCCCCACACCATCACCGTTGTCCAGAAACGCTCCGTATACACCGTAGCAGAGCACCCCAAGCGCAAACACGCTACCCCAAAGTATCCCCGGTACATCCTCGATCCAAAGTGGAAAGAGATTTTCTTTTTTGACCTGAGCCGCCGTCAGCAGAATCACTACCGCCAGCGCCGGTGTCAACACCCCGGAAAAGACCGCGCCCGTGCGAAGGAAGACCCCGACTTTTCCCAATGCCAGCCACCCGGCCGTCACCGCCAGCACCACAAGGAAAAACCAAAGTCCCGTTTCCTGCCTCCCCGCAAAAATTATCCTCTGTCCGCTCATTCGTAGCCGGGCACTCCCAAGAAGCAACGCCCACATTATATATATAATGGTAAGCACCCGACCCCACACACCGCCCAGCAGATCCAAAAAACGCCGCGCAAGCCCGGCCCGGCTCAGTCCGGCCAGCACCCGTCCCGCCGGCACAAGCACAGACAGTGCTATAAGAGGCGCCAGCCATCCGCCCGCCCCTGCCCGTCCGGCACACAGGCCGGGCAACACGCTCACCCCGGGGGCCAGCACTGCCGCCCACACCGCCGCATGCAGTTGCCCAGAAGCCATCTTTTCCTGCTCCATAGTCCGCCTCCCTTTTCTCACATGCCAAAGGATCGCTCCATGGTTCCTCGCACATCCACCCGAACCGTCAACGCACGATAGGCCGACTCCCACTGCGCCCCGATCTCCGCTTTTTTATCCGGCCGCGCCAACTGCGTACGCCGCTTCAGGTCCAAATAGTCCGCATCCCAGTACTGCCCCAGTTCCAGCGCCCGCACCATCCGTTCCCCCACCATCTGTTCCAAGCCGTTCTGCAGACGCTCCATGTCCTCCCCTTCCAGTCTCCGCTGCGTCTGCACGATTCGAGCCGTCACGTCGCAGCGCACATCAAGCCCGCTCAGCGCCCCTTCCCGAAATACCGGTTCGACTCGTGTGCGCGCACCCTCCAGTCGCACGCCCACCACCGCTCCGTCATCCAACTTCAGATGTATGGCATGTCCAAACACCTGTTCTTCCATCAGTTCCACACCCCGGGCCGTATCATCATCCGTCCAGCAGACCAGTTTCCCTTTCCGGATCACACCATACCCAGACGGCAGCGGCGTGCCCGCTTGCCCCTCACCACCGTCTCCTTCCCTCTTTTGCGCGATGACAACGGCAGGCAGATAAGTGCTTCCCTCCCGCGCCAGCACACTCATCATCTGTGCGGCCGTGCACCCCATACTGGCCGCGCCCACCTCACTGTCTGTGTTCAGCTGGCTCAGCCGTTCCGCCGTCCCGCGGGTGCCGCCCGCCCAGACAGCCTGCGCCGCCGTCCCTTCCCGAACTACCCACAGCTGCATGCCAAGCCCAAGTTGCGACTCCCGGGCCAACCAATCCATCAGACCCTCCAGCCCTGTCATCGCCTGTTCCTCCCCGATCACAAGCTGATCGGCATACCCATAATAAACATAGCTGTCACCCAGACTCTGTACCGCCAGTGCCGCTTCCGGCAACGTTTCCCCCCGTGCAGACAGAACCAGAGCCGATTCACTCGCCTGCCTGCTCCCTGTAGACACAGTCAGTTCCGTCCCCCCGTCCGCCGTATCGACGCCCACTACACGAACCAGCGCAGAGTCACCCATTTCCCGGGCATAGGGCAGTAGTGAGCGCCCCCCGCAGCCGGACAGCATTCCCACTAACAAAACGCAGGGTATCACACGTCTCATCGCTGATTCCTCCTGTTGCGCGGCAACCGCACCCGTGCACGCCACTTTTCCAGCGGCAGAGGCCCACGAACCACACCTTCCGGCGCCGTCAGATAGGGCCGACCAAAAGACTCCAGTCCCGCCAAATGACGGATAAGCACCGCACAGCCCAGCACAAGACCGAACAGCCCTGCAACACTGGCCAGAACAGTCAACCCGAATCGCCACAACCGCAGCGCGCTTCCAAAATCTTGATTCGGCATGGTGTACCCCGCAATACCCGCCATCGCCACAGCGATCAGCACCGCCGGAGATACAATGCGCGCTTCTACCGCCGCACTGCCCACCACCAGACCGCCCAGAATGGACACCGTCTGCCCAATGGGCCCCGGCAGTCGCAGCCCCGCCTCCTGCAGCACTTCAAAAGAGACAAGCATGATCAGCACCTCGAACACGGTAGAAAATGGCACTTCCCGCTTGGCGGCAGCGATGGACAGCGCCAGCTTTGCCGGGATCATTTCCGGCTGAAAGGTGACCACCGCCACATACAGCGCCGGCAGCAGCAGGGTGACCAGCATGCAAAACCACCGCAGTCCCCGCAGGGCAGTGGCCATCATCCAGTTGGAAGTCCTGTCCTGATTGGTCTGAAAAAACTGTCCGAAGCATCCGGGCAGCAGCCACCCCACGGGCTGCCCTTCACACATCACTCCCACCAGTCCCTGCAGCAGGCCACCACAGAATCGATCCGGACGCTGGGTGGATGAGATCAGCGGGAACGGGGTGTCCAGCCGGTCAACAATATATTCCTCCAGATTCCCCGTAGTCTGAATGCCGTCAATATCCATTTGGGCGATGCGTTCCTGCACCCGTTTCACCACCTGTGGGTCTGCAATGCCCTCCAGCCACAGCACATCCACCGGGGTCAGGGTCTGCCGCCCCACTACGTGCTCGGAAATGCGCAGCTCCGGGGCACGCAGACGGCGGCGCACCATAGCCGTGTTGGTGCGCACCGTCTCCACAAAGGAGTCCCGCGCCCCCTTGATAGATGGCTCGTTCTCCGGCTCGCCCACAGAGCGTTTTTCCTCCGTGCCAACAAAGAAGGACAGCACCTCCCGCCGCCCCGGAAACAGGATCACGCAAAAGCCGCCGACAAGATCGACAGCCGCTTCATCGGTGGTGGTCCGCTCCACGGCGGTCAGATTGTAGAGCGCACCGTCCCGCATCAGGGCGAACAGCTTGTCCGCCCCGGCCCGGGCCAGCGCCTCACTCTGGGCGATGGGCCGCAGAATGTAATCGCTCACCCGCTCGTTGCGCACCACGCCCTCCAGATAGCACAGGGTCAGCCGACGAGCCGGATCCCCGCCCACGCAGAGATCCCGCTTCTTAAAGTCCACGCAATCCCTAAACACGTCTGTCAACCCCTCTACCGTCAGCGGTTGGGTCAGACGGGGCTCTTTCCGGGGATGCGGCCCGTCTTTATGCTTTTTTGCAGCGAACAGCTCCATATGTGCCACCTCTCTCCCCCTTATTTTTCCTGCAGAGAAAAAAAATATACCGGAGCGAATGCTCCGGTATACATTAACAATATTCTTCCCGCAATCCTTGAAAAAACCCCTGCAGCTGCGCTGCGCACTCTTCTTCCAACAAGTGCCCGTACAGCCGAGGTTTGTGATTGAAGCGCTCCTCGAACAGATTCAGCACCGAGCCGCAGGCCCCAGCCTTATCATCCTTTGCCCCGTAGCGCACGGTGTCGATGCGGGAATTGATGATTCCCCCAGCGCACATTGGACAGGGCTCCAGTGTCACATACATGGTGCACCCGTGCAGCCGCCATGACCCCAACTTCTCGCAGGCATCCCGAATGGCCTCCAGCTCCGCGTGGGCGGTGGCGTCGCCATTTTCCTCCCGGCGGTTGCGGCCCTCGCCCACGATTTGTCCGTCCTTGACGATAACGCAGCCCACGGGCACATCGCCCTCTTTGGCCGCCTGTGCCGCCAGTTCCATGGCTCTTCGCATATATTCCTCGTGGCCCATGCTTCCACCTCATTTCTCGTTTAGTTTACCTTATCCCGCCTCACGACGCAAGTCCCTTGTCTTTTCTCCCATGAATTGATATAATACCCGCAACAGATATAACACCGTCAAACGGAGGCCCACCTATGAAACGCATGACTGTTTTCCTTCTGACCGGCCTTTTCTGCGTGCTACTTCTTGTTGGCTGCACTCAAAAGCCCGCCCCTGCCCTGCCCGAGGCAGACTACCCGATGGAGCTCATCTTTTCCAGCGGCGCCGGCGCGTGGCGCACCATTCTGACTCTGAATGAGGATGGCAGCTTTGCAGGGCAGTTCTCCGATGCCAACATGGGCGAAACGGGCAAGAACCACCCCAACGGCACGGTCTACCTCTGCTCCTTTACCGGACGCTTCTCTGTATCCGAAAAGCTGGACATCCACTCCTATCCCCTGACGTTGGAGGAGGTCACCCCCGACCGCCCGGGCGACGAGGAATGGATCGAGGACGGCATCCTCTACGTCTACGCCGGCCCCTACGGTCTTTACAATGATAGCATTGACGGTCAGATGTCTCGCTCCTTCGTCCTCTACACTCCAGACACCCCCAACGCCGGTCTGGACGAGACGTTGCTCAGCTGGTGGCCCAGCCGCTTCGAGGAATCTCCGCCGAAAACCCTCAACTGCTACGCCCTTTGGAACGCAGACGCTGGCACCGCCTTCTTTACCTATCCCCAAACCATGAACTGACGGAGGTTTCAACATGAAGAAAACCAAGCCCCTGTGGCTGAAAATCCTGCTTTGGCTCGTCCTGTTGGGCGTTTTGGCCTGCGCGTGGGAGTTTGCTTCCTCCCAGAACCCCTATATCCTTCCCGTAAAGCGGACGCTGAAGTACGATGTGCTGGGCATGACCACCGCCAACGAAAGTCGGGAGACTGCCGGTTTGAATGCCGACACTCTGCGCGTGTCCGTCTACGAGAATGGCGAGCGCGCTGACGGCCATCCCAGCCCCGACACCGACTGCAAGCGGGTGTACGATGACGGTTCCGTCACTCGTCTTGTGAACTACACCGGCGGCTATCAGCTGGACCTGCCCGCCAACGCCATCTTCGACTTCTCCCTGTCCCCCCTGTTCACCAGCGGCTATGGCGAGGGCTTTGACGTGACCGTCTCCCGGGAAAAGGCCGACTACCAGAGTCTGAAGGACGTCATCACCTTTGAGCTATCCACCTTCCTGCCCTGGTTCTTCGAGGACTACACGGTGGAAAACTACGTCTACCACTACGAGTACCGCTTCCTGCTGGACGAGGGCTGGCAACAAAACAACGGCGTGACCACCACCAGCTGGACGGACGACCTCATCAACGCCTATTTTGTGGAGGCTCAGGTGGACGGTCTGTCCGACGACCTGTTCGACGGCTATCTGTATGTCAACTACTTCACCCCCAGCCGGGAGTATCTGCGGGTGATGTTCCGCTATCAGAAAGAGGATTCCGCCATGCGGGACAAGCTTCTGGAACTGGCTAAAAACACCCGTATCTTTGACCCCATGGGCACCGCGGTCTACCGCACGAACTATGAACTGGAACTGCCATCAGCCAACTGGTCTATGGAGACAGCTAAAACGTATGTCTCCTTCGCTAACGACAACGACTCCCTGCCCCCTCTCCAATGGGGCATCTTCCTGCAGGACTTCTATGTCAACGGCTTTGACGGCGAACTTGCCAAGTTGGAAGAAAAGCTGGACTACACCTTCCCTGTGGTCCTCTACTACCGCCACTTCCCCACCCACGAATTCCCCACCGAGGTCATGCAGGAAAACTATGAGGCGGGCCGCCTTGTGGAGCTGACCCTGCAGCTGACGGACAACAACAATATAGATATGTTCGCCAAATCCCCTCTGCTGGAGATCTATCGGGGCAATATGGATGATGAACTGCGCGCGTGGGCCCGTGCCGCCGCCGATTTCGGCCATCCCTTCCTCTTCCGTCTGAACAACGAGATGAACTCCGACTGGACCAGCTACGGCGGCGTGGTCAACATGGCCGACCCGGCCATCTTCACCGCCGTATGGCAACGGATCTTCCACATCTTCCAAGAAGAGGGCGTGGACAACTGCATCTGGATCTTCAACCCCCACGACCGGCAGGCACCCCCCTCCAACTGGAACAACTCCCTCGCCTACTACCCCGGCAATGAGTATGTGCAGATGATCGGCGTCACCGGCTACAACAACGGCACCTACTACACCCAGTGGGCCGAGGAATGGCGCGAGTTCAAGGACATCTACGACCAGATCTGGGAAGAATATCACCCCCACTTCGGCGACTTCCCCTGGATCATCACCGAATTTGCCTCCAGCGGCATCGGCGGTGACAAGGTGGCGTGGATGGAGGATATGTTTGAACACATCGACGACTACCCCAACATCCGTATCGCCGTGTGGTTCAGCTTCGCCGACTTTGATGATGCCAACGGCGGCACCCCCGCCCGCACCTACTGGCTGGACGAGACTCCCGAGACGCTGGACGCCTTCCGTCAGGGCCTGAAAAAACAGTTTGGGAACTAAGGTGATAAATTTGCTGTATATCTTCCTCATGGCCGTCAGCCTCGCTCTGGACGCCTTCGCCGTGGCCACCTCCACCGCCATCGCCACCCCAAACTTCCGCAAGCGCTACGCGGTAAAGATGGGCGTGTGGTTCGGTGCATTCCAGTTCGGCATGCCCCTTGCTGGCTGGCTGCTGGCCACCGGTCTGAGCCAATACATCGTCGCCTTTGATCATTTCATCGCCTTCGGCCTTCTGGCCTTCATCGGCAGCAGGATGGTCTGGGGCTCCTTCGACAAAGAATGCGAAGTCGGCTCCCATGCCGATGACCTCACCCCCCGCCGTCTGTGTCTGCTGGCCATCGCCACTTCTATTGATGCCATGGCGGCCGGCGTATCCATGGCCTTCATGCCGGACATGAACATCCTGCTGGCCTGCACGGTCATCGGTCTCGTGGCCTTCACCCTGTCCGCCGTGGGCGGCATTCTGGGCAAGCAGCTGGGCTGCCTGTTCCAAAAGCGGGCGGAACTGGTGGGCGGTCTCGTCCTCATTGCCATCGGCACCAAGATCCTTATTGAGCATCTGTGCGCCGGCACCTGAACGGAAAACAAAAAATGCTCCCACCTATGGTGGGAGCATTTTTGCGTGCTCAGAAGGGGAAATTAAAGAAGCTGCCGAAGGGCCACTGATAATAGTAGCTGCCCCCCTGTCCGCTGTTCGGAGTTTGCTGCTGCGGCGTCTGCTGCTGAGACGCCGGCTTCTCCACCTCCTGCGGCCCCTGAGGGTCAGTCGGCTGGCGTTCTGCAAAGGTCAGCTTCAGCTCCATCTCCTTGTGCTCGCGCATGATTTTCAGCGTCACCGTATCCCCGGCGCGATAGGTAGCCACCGTGGCCACCAACGCGGAGTGAGTGTTGATCTCTGTCTCGTCAATGGCGATGATGATGTCGCCCACCTTCAGGCCGGCCTTGGCGGCGCTGGAGTTCTCCTCCACCACCTCCACATAGGCACCCACCTTTAGGCCGTAACGCTTGGCGTCCGCCTCGGTCACACTGGAGATCTGCACCCCCATATAGGGTTTTCCGGTCACATAGCCGTTTTCAATCAGGTCCTTGATAATGTCTTTCACATCATTGACGGGAACGGCAAAGCCCAGCCCCTCAATGGTAGCAGAGGATGCGCTGGCCCCGGACATTTTTGCGGTGGTAATGCCGATGACCTCACCGTAGGCGTTGAACAGAGGGCCGCCGGAGTTGCCGGAGTTGATGGCACAGTTGGTCTGCAGCATGTTCAGGCTTACGGCGTCCTCTCCGCTTCCGGTGGTAATCACCCGGTCCAGGGCGGACACAATACCATCGGTCAGGGAGTAGGTCAGCTCACCCAGCGGGTTGCCGATGGCATAGACCGATTCACCCACCACAAGCTTGTCAGAATCGCCCAGCACAACGGGCTTCAGTCCCTGGGCCTCGATTTTCAGTACCGCGACATCGTTGTCCGCTTCACTGCCCACCAGTTTGGCCTTATAGCTCTCCCCGTTCTGGAAAGAGACGGTAATGGGCACGTTCTTATCCCGGGTGGCCTCCTCGATCACGTGGTGGTTGGTCACGATGTAGCCATCCTCCGTGATCACAAAGCCGGAACCGGTAGCCGCGGCAGTTGTGGTGTACCCAAACACGTTGGTGGTGGTGGACACCGTAATACCAACACAGGAGTCCACGTTGGCCGCATACACCTGTGCCGGAGTCAGCGCTGTGGCAGAGGGCACGTTGGCCACTGTCACAGCCACAGGCGTGTGTTCCCCGTGATAGATGGTAGTTTGTCCCTTGGGCCCCACCCGGTTCATCAACGTGTTCGCGCCCATAGCCGCCGCGCCGCCCAGCAGGGCACAACACAGGCACAAGGCCGTGATTTTCAGACCAGTGTGCCGTTTTTTCACCGGTTTTTCCACTTCATCCACCATGCGGTAGGTGGTATAGACGGGGTTTTGCGTCTCGTCCCGTCGATCAAACTGATTAAAAGGCTCGTACATGATATTCACTCCTCAAAGGCAGTCATGCTCAATTTACAGCACAAGCATACAGGCAATTTGTGTCCAAAACATGAAGAAGCTGCAACTTTTCTTTAAATTGCATCAAATGCCTGTTATTTTTTCTCTCTGCTCCCACGCAGGATAGCCGCCGTATCCTCCGCCGCCAGGCGCAGGTCGGCTTTTGTCCCGTCCAGCAGTCCTAAACCCAGCAGGTTCAGCACCACAAGGGTAACCACCGGTCCCAGAATCATTCCCACGACCCCCGCCAGCCGCATTCCCACATAAATGCTGATCAGCGACGCAATGGGAGAAAGGCCCGTCTGATCGCCCACAATCTTAGGCTCCGCCACCCGGCGGAACAGAGCCACCACGCCCCATATGGCCATCACTGCCGCAGCCCGCCCGTAGTTCCCCACGCACAGGTCGATCACCGCCCAGGGTATCATCACCGTGCCCGAGCCCACGATAGGGATAAAATCCAGCGCAGCCAGGCCCAGTGCCAGCAGCAGGGCGTAGCTCTGCCCGGTCAGCAGAAAGCCTCCCAACAGGATAAAGAACACCCCCACCGTCAGCAGTAGCTGCGCCTTCAGGTATCCGCCAAAGGCGGTCAGCGCCGCCGTTTTGATCTGTCCAAACATGCCGATCAGGGTATCGTCCATGCGCTGCATCAGCCGGGTCCGCAGATAGGGGTAATCGGCACACAGAAAATAGGACCCCATTAAAAAGACCACCAGCGACAAACCAAAGGACGTTACGGCCTTTGCCTTGTCCGCGGCAAATTCCGTCAGATTCCCAAGGTCGGGACCCGCCGTCCGAATCCACTGCTGCAGCCACTCCACTACCCGCTCCAGCACCGTCTCGTCCGGGGCGATCACAGGGAAAGGCAGTCGCGCCGCCCACCCCTGCAAAAAGTCATCCAGCCGCCCTGCGCTCTGTTCCACGGCAGCCAAAATGCCTTCCCAGTTTTCCGCCAGAGAGATGAGTTCCATCACCGCCGCCCGCACCAGCAGCGTCAGCAGTCCGCCCACCGCTCCAAAAATAACCAGCAGTGTCAGCAGAGACAGCACTCCTCTTGACCAGCCCAACCGCTTCTGCAGCTGCCGCACCGGGGCATTGAGCAGCGCCGCCGCGGCAAAGGCCAGAATAAAAGGCATAAACAGAGACACCGCAGGCCGTCCCACCAGCCACAGCAGAAGAACGGTCACCACCGTTCCCACCAGCCGGATCCCCAACCGCAGCCAAAGCCACCCTCGCTCCGGCCAGCTCAGCTGTTCCCGATACATCGCGCCGCCTCCTTTTCCGTTGTTCAGTCTGTCACTCATTATATGCCCTTTCCCCGAAAAAGAAAGGAGCAATTTGTAAATTTTTATAGCCCTGTACCCTCATAAACCTGTCCCCCTGCTCATAGACTGTACCATCTGAGCAAAAGGAGGTGTCCTGGGATGAGAGGAACAGCGGGACAAGTCGTACGCGTGCTGCGGCGCAGCACAGCACTGGCTCTTGCTCTGTGCGCCCTTTGGGTGACCGCACGCACTGCAAACCTGCCTCACGCCGGGCAGATTCTGCGTTCTGTGTCCGGGGACGCAGCTTTCGCTATCTCCCTGGTCTCCGCCCAACTTCCATCCCACCAGGGCCAACCAGGCCCAGAGGGCTGGCATCGACTTGTGCTTTCCCAATCCCCGGCCCTGCACGCGGCCATGTCCGACATCCGCGCTGTTCCCCTCACGGAAACGCTCCCTCCTCCTGACGCCCCAGATGAGGACCAGTCCGAGCCTGTCCTGCCCCATTCCGCCGCAGACGAGTCAGACGTCATCCCAAAAACCATGACCCCCTCCCCCACCCAAACCTATCTGCACACAGGGGATATCTACATCGCCAACCGGGCACAAAAACAGCCGGATGTCGCCGCTCTTGCCTCTGCCCCGGTCAACTTCACACTGGCAAAGGGACCTCAAGTTCTCATCCTCCACTCCCACGGCAGCGAGGCCTATACCCCCACCTCCGCCGACACATACGAGGAGAGCGACCCCTACCGCACCACCAACTGTAATTACAATGTAGTACGAGTAGGTGAGGAGATCGCCCGAATCTTCCGGGAGCAAGGTCTGGAGGTCATTCATGACACCACCCTGTACGATTACCCCTCCTATAACGAGGCCTATGATCGCTCCCTCGCCGCAACAGAACGGTGGCTGAGCCAGTACCCCTCCATACAGGTGGTATTGGATGTCCACCGGGACGCCCTTTCCGCAGAGGACGGCACCATTTACAAGGCAATCTCCCCCGAATCCGAGGGCCAGGCGGCACAGGTGATGCTGGTGGTGGGAACGGACGGCACCAAAAAGCATCCCCTGTGGCAGGAGAACCTCACCTTTGCCATGCGCATCCAGCAGCAGCTGCTGGATGACCACAACACTCTGGCCCGCCCCATGGTCCTGCGGGCCTCCCGCTATAATCAGCATTTGTCGGTTGGCTCAGTGCTTGTAGAGGTTGGCACCCACGGCAACACCCTGCCCGAGGCTCTGCTGGGGGCAAGACTCTTTGCCCAAAGCAGCTCGAAGGTTCTGGAATCATTAAAGTAATCTGTATGCACAAAAAGGGACACCGCAAACGCGGTGTCCCTTTCCTTGTAATTTATGAAATTACTTGTGGTCGACGGAGTACATGTGCTTGATCAGCTCCAGAACCTTGTTGGAGTAGCCGATCTCGTTGTCGTACCAGGAAACGACCTTCACGAAGGTGTCGGTCAGAGCGATG
>SVLE01000003.1 GCA_015068065.1 Oscillospiraceae bacterium
TAGGTCATACCTTACTATTCTTATGTGCGTTGTACTGTTCCTCATCAATGGCACCGGTGGCCAGCATACGTTCCGACCAGAGCTGAAGCGTTTCCACGGCAATGGATATGCGCTCCAGTTCTTCTTGGATACAAATAAAGTCCTCCAGCTCGTCGCCGGTGATTTTCCCGTCTACCGTAATTTCAATAAGGCGCTCCTTCTGCTTGCTCATGGAGTTCAGGGAGGCCAGCATTTCCAGAACGATTTGGGACAGGTCCTTGATTTTTACCTCAGGAACATACTGCTGTCCGATGGGACACTGGTTGGCGCAATAGTAGTTGCAGAGACTGGGCTGTTTGTACTTTTCAGCCATGACCAGCACCTCGTCCGGGTGGGGCAGGGAGCGCTCATTTTCGATTTTCTCGATGCGCTCGGGAGCAATGCATTCCAGAAGGTCGGAAGCTGCCTCTCTGGTGAGCTGCAGGCTCTCTCTGGTCTTGTGGTAAATGTTCTTGTTTTCCTTGGTGGATACTCTGGCCATATGCAACATCCTCGCAATTGCTTGATGCTTGTATTATAAGGGTTTTATGTCGAGAACGCAATAATCTCTGCCCTGTTACAGAGCACTTAGTTTCTGCGATGGATTGGTCACCCTTATATCAAGTTCCTTCCGAAATGTTTTTCCGCTTAAAACTGTCACCATTTGTACAACTGTATTTTTAAGTTATTATAGCACAGTTCATTTGTACTTACAATACATATATCACTATTAGGGAGGGCTGTGCCATGATTGACTACAAAAATATTGGTGCTCGCATTCGAGCGGTACGCACGGAGAAGAAAATCACGCAGGAACAACTTGCGGAAGCTGTCGGTGTTGGCACCTCCCATATCAGCCACATTGAAACCGGCAACGGAACACCGAGTTTTGAGACTATTATCCAAATCATCAACGCTCTGGACTGCTCGGCTGACGAGCTACTCTGTATCGAGGTCAAGAACGCACGTCCTTACCTGAACAACTGGCTGTGTGAGATTGTTGAGGACTGTGACCCCACAGAGACCAAGGTGATCATGGATACCGTCACAGCCTTGAAATCCTCCCTTCGCCGATTGAAGGTCGCCGAGGAATAATTGCTCTTCTCTCTGTATTTAACTATTTCCTTAGAGTGAGGCCTTCTGGCTGGCTCATCATGAACCTATCTTCAATTCAGTGAAAAAGCAGGCTCTCCCCTCTGTGGGGAGAGCCTGCTTTTTTCGACCAATATAGAAACGTATAAAGACTTAAAAAAATATTCCACACTTATTCCACACGAAAAATCCCCCGCCCTCTCCGGGCAAAAGAAAAAAACCTGTAACCGTTATGGTTACAGGACTTTTTGGTGGAGATAAGTGGGATCGAACCGCTGACCTCTTGAATGCCATCGGCTCCCTCGGGTATATTTATTCGTCTTATTCATCTAATTCATCCAATTGGTCCAATTTTATTCGAGAAAAATCTATAAAGTTTCATCTCATCCAAGGTGTTTCGCTCTAATTCTGGTCAAAATTCTGGTCAGAAAAGTAACGCAAAAGCCAAAAGTAACGCGGTTTTTGTACAATACCGACAAGAAAGGAACTTTATTTATGGACTATTTGACAACAAAAGAAGTCTCGGCTTTATGGAATGCTACCGAGCAGATGGTTCGCCGGTACTGTCGTGACGGCAGAATCCCCGGCGCAGTTCAAAAAGAAGGCGCCTGGTTTGTACCGGAAGGCGCAGCACGTCCAACAAGAAAGAAGCAGGAAGCACCCACAGTCCCCAAGCTCGTGAAGCAGCTGCAGCGCCAGCGGACAAAGAAGATCTACCACGGTCTTTTTGATTACATACAGGTCAATTTCTGCTATAGCTCCAACCGCATGGCAAGCAACCGGCTTATGCTCACCCAGGTGGAGGAAGTCTACAATAAAGGCAAGGTCTCGACGGGCTTTGAGCCTATCAAGGTGGATGATCTGATCGAGGCGTATAACCACATTGCCTGCGTCAACCACATCATCGATACAGCCACAGCGCGAATTTCTCAATCCTACATCCGCAAGCTGCACACCATGCTCAGCTACGGCACCATGGCGGAGCGTAAGCTCCTCTTCCATCCGGGCGAGTATCGCAGAGATACCTGTACCTTGGGCAAAACCAAAACCACGCCGCCTAAGAACATTGGCTCCCAAATGAGCGCTCTGATCTCGGAATATGAGAGTCTTGATAAAGTGGAGCTGGCTCAGATCCTGGACTTCCATGTGCGCTTCGAGCGTATCCATCCCTTTGCAGATGGCAATGGTCGCCTCGGTCGGCTGCTCATGTTCAAGGAATGCCTGCGCCACGAGATCACACCGTTCATCCTCGATGATAAACGGCGCACAGAATACCTCAAAGGCATCCGCGAATGGGATATGGACAAGTCCACCCTGTTTACCCCATGCCTCGAAGCACAGGCTCGCTTCCAAGCCCAGATCGACCTGCAGAAGCTGCAGGAATACGCCCAGCGCTATAAGCCCGCGGACTATAAGGAGGATTGATGATGGAACAGATCACATATATCAAGACCGGCGATTACTACATTCCCGATTGGACGTTGCCCGAAGAGCACCGCCCCATTGGCCGCTGGGGCCGTATGCACAGAGATTATCTGAAAGAACACCGTCCGGTAGTCTTCAATCAGCTTGTCCTCTCCGGCAATCTTTGGACCTATCTGGCCGATATCAACGAACAGGCTCAGCAGCGGATAGAAGTATTGGTTAAGCAAATGATGGTCTCCGAGGGTGTAACAGAAGAATTGAAAGAATCGAATCAGATGGAATGGGTGCAACGAATCAATAATATTCGTAATCGAGCAGAGCACATTATTCTGGAAGAAATTTTTAATCAATAATGCCAATGGGCGGCTCCAGAAGGAGCCGCCCTAATATCTTTCGTAATGTAATATTGAATGGGCACTACAGAAGTATTTCTTGCGGAGTCCACCCATTTTGTTCACAGATATACGAATATACCCTTTCGATTGAAATCTTCACGTCCTCAATATCCTTGTTTAGCATATCTGTGTTATAGTATGCATCAACTTCTCTTCTGTGGACCATGCTATGTCTCCGTTCAAAGATGGTATCCAAAGTTTCCAAAAGAGTTTTCTTTCTGTTATGATACGGCTTTTTCAAAGGCGCAGTTAAGTCGAGCTTTTTATCTAACTCTTTGAAATGATATGCGATCTTGTTTATATTCTGAAACGACAATGTCCGTGCAAACGCTTCTTCAACCGACTTCTCATTTCGACTGATTTCAACCAAGTCAAACGAGGAAAGCTTTGTGTTCAAAACCTTGTCTTTCCTGTCCGAATACTTTAGCAACGCTATATATGTTTCGCGAAAATAGTCTTCCATGAGTGCGCAAAGATATGACAAATACACATTTGCGTTAAGGGAGTTAGGAGTTGGCATACCTGAAAAATTACGCATGTTTAATTCCCCTTCATTATCAGGGGGATATTTTGCCGCGGAAAAAGATAACAAGCTAAAGCAGTTATCGAGATTTGCCGCAGCAAAATAACAACCACTTTCAGCACCTCTTATTAATTCTCCAACCTCGAAATATCTGTTCTTTCCAATATCACTGACAAACCATGCACTGCAGTATTTCCGGAAATTACGCAGAGTATCATTTTGTTTTTGTACATCATAAGAGCTGGCAAATATTTGTGTTCGAACACGATATATTAGCTCCTCTTCCGTTTCTTCTATTTTGTAGATATAGACCGGAGAATAATACTTGTAATCATCATCAAGGCTGCACACATAGATCCCATTACGTTTTTGAAAGCCCATCATAATGATAAATTTCTCGACAGACTTTTCAGAAAAGTTCGATCTATTTATATGTACAAATGCATCACGTCCCATATTATCCCTCCTCGTATATCGCAAATGTTCCTTCAACTGTTTCTGTAAAACGCAAAAGGCACACCATCCGGTGTGCCCTCTTGTTACTTAATTTCTTGTTCAAGGGCACCAAACTCGGGTGTGGAGAAAAACTCGCCCAATGTAATCCCTAAACCATCACAAATCATCTTAATGGTAATGAGCTTCGGGTTTTGGCTCTTCCCATAAAGAATATTCTTAATACTCGAAGGCGGCAGAGCCGAGATGGTAGCCAGCTTGTTGATGGTGATCTCACGCTCACCGCACAATGCCAGAATACGATTTCTGACTGCAGTAACAGTATCCATGCTCTCCCTCCTCCAGATTTCTTGCTTATAGCATATCCTATCTGGATGGACTTTATAGGCTACGCATGCTACTATTAGGCTATACATAGCCGAAAGGAGCACGTACCCATGGAAAAAGCATGTACTTTCTTCGGGCATCGCGATTGCCCGAGTTCAATTAAACCTAAACTGCGTGAGGTTCTGATTGATCTGATTGAGAACCACGCCGTAGATATGTTTTATGTAGGTCAACAAGGAGCATTTGATAGTATTGTGCGTTCTGTACTGAAAGAGTTGGTATCGGTATACCCCCATATCTGTTATGCCGTCGTTCTGGAGCGTTTGCCCCCAAAACGAGACGAGTTTAATACCCGCGATTACTCCGATACCATGCTCCCAGAGGGCATCGAGACCGTCCATCCCCGCTTCGCTATCTCATGGCGCAATAAGTGGATGATTAAGCAGTCTGACTATGTTGTGACCTATATCGCCCACTCTTGGGGCGGCGCAGCACAGTTTGCGGAATTAGCGAAAAAACAGAAGAAAATTATTGTCTCCCTTACTTAAATTGTTATACCCCGTTATACCCCAATCATAAGGGGGGTATAACGGGGTATAATTTTGCGAGATATGGCTTCATAAACCATATATGTATAGAGCACAAGCTGATGATTATCCATCAACTGTGTTCTATACATATTTCCAAAGGCTTCTAAACTAATGCCATTACTTATATTTCCTCGTAAACTGTCAGAACCCTTTTTTTGAGTTGCTCATAACGTGCTGCAACATCACCTGTTTGTAGCAGTTCCTCGCGGTTCCATCGATTAATGTTGGAAAACTTAATCTTTTGGGGGAATTGTTGTTTTGTAAGATCAATTTTAAGACCATACTTTTTGTTCCAAAAATGCATAATACCGCTATCTGAAACACCACTGTGTATGGTTCCACCAAAAAATTCGTTAAATAACAGAGCAGTAATTGCACATTGTCCAAGAGAAGGATTGGTGGGTGTCCAATTTGGTGCATCCTTATAGTACGCTGTATCGTGAGCCCAGCTTTTGGCTAGCGCCTTTCTAAATTTTTGATAATTCATTTCTATTCCTCACTAGATATTAACCAACTAATGGGGGCTGCAAGTGCTCCCACTATAAGCATGAGCCAAAACGCCCACCCAGGTATTCCCAACGACTCTATTGAAACCAAAGCGGAGAAGGCGGCAATGCAAGCACTTCCCAAAAAAGCAAGAAAGGCACGGATAAATCTTTTAGTACGCTTCCGTTTTAATATGACCGGGATTCGTATTATTGTTTCCGTATCGTAATCACGAGTTTGCTTGTCGTCAATAGTAAATATCCTAAAAACAATCTGTGTTTTTAGGTTGTTCTTGGCTTTGATTGCCTGAAATCCATAATTAACGCGATCATATCGACATTCTATCCTGTCATTGTTCCCAGAAACGCAATTTAAGAAATTGGTATCGCATTGAATCTCCACTTCTGATATTTTGTACTCCGTTTCTTCAGAACAGAAATGCCATAATTCAATTTCTTTATATTGAGCTTCCTTAATCGTAAGACTTTTGGCAAACATCTTTTTTCGGCCACTAGGTAGAATAGTGCGAAAAAAGGATGTATTTGAAAATGGTTCGTGATGCTTAAGCGCCTGAATTACAGAAATCCATAGAGCTTCCTGTCTATCAAAACTACTTTCTGCTCGTGAAACAATGTCAACGACATAGTTTAATACGTATTTAGTATTTCGACCTTCTTGTTCAAAAAAATGTTTACTGAATTTGGTGTTTTGCTCTTTGCTGACAGATGCCTCTTTGAAAGCCTGTTTGAATTCGGGGTACTCATTAATTATAAAATCAATGATACAAATCTCATTATCATAGTATGTGCTTTTGATTGTTACCCATCTAATGGGAACCATAAAGGGCTCCACGTTGGCTTTGTCGGAATTGGTCCTAAACACAATGAGGGCACGTGAAGCCTTCAGACTGTTATCCTTTAATTGCTTGTGCAATATAGGATCAACGTACTGAGTGCGATACCGAAAGCGATACTCTGAATTGTATGGAGCAGCGATAACATTATAAATATCTTTTTTGTATTGGCCACTACTGTCAGATGAAAACAAAGTAAGTTCCATATGCTTTCTCCTTAATAATGTATATGAATTTCTTTATCAATTGATACTGTTTTATTGTGCAGCTTGCTCGTGTATGACTTAAGAATTAATCCTGCATCAATACATTTTTTTAGCGCAACATAGAATTCGCTGTCAGTTTCTATTTGCAGCTCTTTTAGATAAGGGTGCAAAGACACAATGATTAAGTAAACCCTATAGCCATTATGTAGTAGGTTGAGCATAAGATCCATCTGCCTTAGTGTTCGTTCCGAGTATATAGTTGGAAAATGCCCAGTGTTGCCAAGTGAAATTACACTCTTGACCTCAATAACGGTATTGGAATCTGGCAAAAACAAATCCGCCTTATATTCTTCAACTACGTGCTCTTTGAGGACATTTTTTCTTTTCCCTAGATATGAAAAACGTCTACTCTGAAGGGAGGTTTCTACAGCACGATTAGCCATTGAGGTATTCAGTAGAATATAGTTGTGTTTATAAGGAACAGCGAACAACGCAAATTTAGTTCGTGCGTTTGGAGATTGCGTTGGCACTAAAAGGACCTGCTTCCCTTCGAGCTTAAGAAAGTTGCCAAGATGACAGGAGGATGGGACATAGCAGACAACATCTTCTCCATCAATGCTAACCTCACAGAGAAAGCGGTTTTTCAGCTCTCGTTTAAAGGTTCCTATTACAAAACCAGTGTTAGATGTTGTCTGCATATGTCATTACCTCATTTACAGTTTGCTAAGAAATTCCTCAAGCTCGTCCTCGGAAATATAGAGGCCTTGCATACGAGTTGTACCGCTCTCGGTTACCATTAGCATATCACCCTTGCCGAGAAGGTTTTCGGCACCAGAAGCATCCAGGATGGTTTGAGAATCAGTATGAGAGGGTAGCCGGAAGGACACCCGGAACGGGATAACTGCCTTTAGGGCGCCAGTTACAATTTGGGCAGAGGGGCGCTGTGTTGCAATAATTAGATGGATACCAAGATTTCGGACACGCTGCAGGAGCATGAGAAGATTCTTCTCGAAATCCTTTCTTGTTCCCTGCATCTCAGCTGCCTGAATTAGATCAGAGTACTCATCGATTACAACAACCAAACGCTTCATTTTGTTGTCAGGATTTTTCTGATTGTAGGATTCGATATTTTTGCTTCTGCAGGAACGAAGTGCCGCTGTACGCTCTTCCTTATCCTTGGTGTTGATTTCCTGAATGCGCTCAAGAGCCTCTTCAGCATCAATTACAACGGAGCCGCCATAAAGGTGAGGTAAACCCTCAAAGAAGATGAAGTCGGTTTGTTTGGGATCGATGATCAGAAGCTCGAGCTCATCTGCGGAGTATTGCTGAAGCAGACTGACAAGAATTGCGTGCAGGAAGATCGTTTTACCGGAGCCGGTGGTTCCTGCAACGAGCATGTGCGGTGCACCAGCAATATCAACAATCTCAAAGCTTCCATCTGCAAGCTGACCCGCAATCACATCGAGGCTTCCGGTAGTGTTTTCCAGCCGATACAGGTGATCGGTTAGCTTGATTGCACCTGAGGCTCCTGCAAAGGGAACATCCACGGAAATTTTCTTAGTTCCCTTGATATGGTCAATCAGGATCTCACCATTTGCTTCTAATTGTCTGCCTATGTCAGCCTTATATTTTTCGATGCTTCTAATAGATTCACCAGACTTTAGCTCCACAGCAAAGCGGGTAAAGCGCGCAGCCTCTTGTACATCGATGCTAGTTACAGGATAAGCATTAATGCTATAATCCCTAAACACCTTGTTGATCTTAGCACATTTTTCCTCCAGCTCCTTGCTATCCACAGCACTAGCTTGCGCGGAAGAGGGGTCTTGTGTGCTGCTATCGTCCGAGCTTGCGGTGCTGGAAGGCGTGCCAGTTGCGGAGGTCACTGCGCTAGGCACAGCTACTACATCGGCGGGAGTAACTGTAGCCACTGTTGTGTCAGGTGTGCAGTCAGTGGGCTCAACGTATTCAGAAAGTGTTAGAATAGCCTGAATTTCGTTACTGCCAATTGTGGTAAGATGGAAGTCATCATTGGCAAATTTGTCGGTTCCCTTATAAACTGCATAAGTGCTAGAGGCATTTTCAAAATCGACAAAGGTGATGTTCTTGATCACCGAAAGCTTATACTGCCCAGCAAAAAGCTCGTTCAGCTGCTCACTATAATCAAGCTTTGCTTTAGGACTTAGCTCTGCCTGGAACAACCCCTCGAACACCTGCTCGCGCAATATTTCACGCCTTGACACGGTGGTTATCTTTTCTGTGGGGCCAAACATTTCCTTTACAAGATCCTCGAGGATAGCGGCCTGCTCAACAGCGTGTCCGGAAATCTTTCCGTCTGTTACTGTAAAGGCATTTGCATTATCGCTATATGTTTTGACCTCAATAATATCAATGGTCGCTTGAGAGCCTTCCTCAATCCTAATGCCAATTAGATCAGGCAGCTTTCCATCAGCTCTATCAGACAGCCATTCCTGAGCAAGCTGGGTATCCAGACCAACAACCAGTGCATCGGGATTTTTGTGCTTGTACTTGATGGCAGCAATCGCGGTTCCTAAACTGCCTTTTCCGTGATTCGCATCAAAGATCTTGTTGGAGGTGTGAGAAACAATACTCAGCAAACCATCATCGTTAATTTCGCGTATAGACTCTATAATGCTCTTTAGGCCTTCGTCTTTAGGCATGAAATTACCTAGCTTCTTTACAAGGTCAGCATAGCCGATAATAAATTTTTTGCAGTTATTAGAGTAAACGCCGATAGAACGATAGCTATTTTCCTTATAGAATAGCTTCTCGCTAGCAGCACAAAGGGAAATATCCCAGCTTTTTAGGCTCTGATCCAGAATCACTAACCAGTCGGCCTTGCCCAGAAGACTGTCATAGGTTTCCCTCTTAAGCGGGGTGTGGAAGAAGGTACCTGTGTGACTAAAGGCAGAGGGCTGCTCGTTTAGCTTCTCAATAATGCTGGAGTAAACGGTAAAGATTCCACCTTCGCTCGCAGGGCGGATTTCGACCTTTTCATCAACAGGATCATATTTATAAACCTTGGGGACGCAAAGAGGGTGCAGATGAATGTGCTTGCTATTTTGTGCAGTTTCAATTTTTACCTCATTGGGGTCAAAGATTACAAGCAGATGCTGCTGTTGAGGAATTTCTGAAAGGATTTGCGTATAGGAGTGCCGCTGATCAGCAATTCGCAGCTTGAAGTTCAGACTGCGCTTTCCCTTCACCTTGCCCAGCATACCATCATTGAGGGATTCGTCGTCGATCTCGATCCAGTCGCTTGTTACTTCCTTCGTTCTATAGATGGAGACCTCTATTCCGTCAATATTGAATTCCTTGTCGTTGTTTAGTGCTTTAAGCATGTCAACAACCGCAGCCACAGAGGGCGGGTCAATAACAGAAAGCTTGAGCATCATTCCAGCATGGGGATAAAGACAGAGGTATCGAATGATTTGTTGCTTGAGCGTATCAACACCGTTTTCACTCTGGTTAATTTGTGGTTGATTGGAATAAATAGGCAGCATGCCGATTCGACCGGAGAGCGGCAGGAAGGCGGCGCCTCCAGTACAAATGGTAACAGGCATGAGCATAACCGAAAGGGGATCAGGGATATCGTCTGCCTTCCGGATAATAAATGCCTTATCGTCCTCAGACAAATGGCAGGCCTCGCTGCCATCAATTCCGCGACTGGAGAATATTTCCTTAGCTAGCTCTATATATTTCCAGAGATATAAGGGGTGAAGCGGGGTCGGTATAGCATGATACTTAGTATCGCCAACAACAAAGACATAGTCCAAGGACATGACGATATTAATAATTTCTTTTGCTTTAGAGGCAGATATGCTCCAAATTTTAGGAAAATCCTCATTAATGGCATTAAGCAGTCTTTCATAAGCGGAAAGGTAATCTGCAAATAGAGGATACTTAGCTAACACCTGAAGCATAGGGGCATCCTGCAAGCGTTTTCTAAAGGAAACCAGCTTGCTACGTGCGGTCAAAAAGGCGTTTAAAGCACCAGAAATAGATTCCCCATCAGTCAACAGTGTGGAGATCTTCTCAAGACTGCTGTGAACCACAGTAAGATCAGATTTTTGGAAGGGATCGAAATCATATTTATCGCGATCACGAATTGCTTCAGCAGGAGCCTGTACCTCGGCTCGAATAACACCACCAAAGTCATCCTCTGCGGCCAATTGCTCTGCGATATCCTCAGTCACGGGGTTTGCGCTAACCTCCAGCTTAATATCGCCTACATCAACCTTTACCTTTTCAGACTTTTTCCGTCGTTCTCCCTTGTCTACGTCGTGCGCTATTTGTGTCAAAACATCATCGATTTGATCGTTGCTGTTATCGAAAACAAGCTGCGCACCCAAAGCAGTTGGCTTTGAACGAGAGCCCTTGGTTTTAACCGGATTGGGAGAGGCTTTTTTTACTGCCTTTAAGCAAAGCTCCACAGACTCCAGATCCATTTTCTTGAGCAATTCTATGTCTCTAGTCTTATAGTAGCTGAGGATTAAACGAGGAACTTCCTTGCTAACATTCTGCTTAGAATAATAATTGGTAATGCTTTGCCGTTCTGCCTGCTCAAGGTTGCCGATTCTTTCAACAATTGCATGATTTCTGCGAATGCGAGTAACAAAATCCTCCTTAGAAGGATTCTTGCTGTCAAGCTTTTCGTCTGAGCAAAGACCAAGCTTGTAATAATTTTCCTTTATTACAGTAGGAAGCTGCTTGTCTTCGGCATTTAGCAGTATTTCAAGATAGCGAAGAACTCTTTCAAAGCTCAAAATGCTCCGCACCGGCTTGCATCTTAATGCTTGAATCAAAGCTTCAATAACGCTATTTGTATTTGATAGCTTCTTCTTTACAAGATCGCAGCTCTTTGTATATACCTTCTCCAGAGTGATTTCGGGGAACCAGCGGAGGGAGGATATCTTCTCAATTTCTGCTCTCTTGATGACGAGAATTCTGAAAACATTTTCGTCGCCAGAATTACGAGATTCTTCAGCAGCCTCAACGGTGAAGGCGTAGCTAACCTTAGGGCTGAGTTCGGGCAGACTGCTGGTTAAAGAAACTTCCTGCTCCTTAGAAAAGCCAAGGAAGAAAAATTGCACCTGTCGGCTTGGCTCAATACTGCAGGCTAGCTTGGCGTAGTCAAAATCGGGGATTGTGACAAGTGAAACGCCATAATCCTTGGCTGCAGCATGCTCGTTCACCAGAGCTATGATTACCTGGGATAAAAGATCCTTGCTCATATTACAGCCTCCATCCAATTAGGGTAACGCCATCTGCGTATTTCTTTCCTAAGCCCAGCGAAATATATGTATTAGCCAGGCACTGAGCATTAATGCTCAAATCACCACGCAAATCGCCCGGAGTCGATTGCGCAATATTGCATTGCTCTAGGATACTATATTCCTTCTCTGCATCAACGCCGATGAGAACATTATATGCAGATAAAAGCTTTTCTCCAAGCTCCTTAAGCTCAATGCCGTCACATAGCTCGTCAGGCGTGAGTGCACTTAGGGTAATTGTCTCAAGCGTAAAGCTGTTAATCAAAAAACGCTTTTTGGCACGGTTGCCCTTCGGCCCAACTAGGCCGGAGCGAACGCCAAGCACTCGGCAGAAATCAGAGGGGGAGTTGTGCTTGTAGTCGAAGGTATACAGAGCGATTTGGAGTGCTCTAGATAGTGCATTTAGAGGGGTATCTCCCTCGCTGCAGAAGCTATCAAAATAGCTTTTGATCGCAGCTTTAATTGTATCCTCTCTGTCTGTGGAGGAGAAAATCATTGCCTCAATCCATTTGTTGCATTCGTCAATGGTATCGGCAACTATTGTGGGCCTAATCCAAGAGCAAATAGTGTTTGCGTAGTAATCCTCAACAGATTTTTTGCACAAATTGTAGGTTTGCTCACTAGCCTTCTTAATCGACTCTAAATCGCCGCCTGCATCAAGAAGCACCGGAGAGTTCTCCTCACCATATACGCTATAGTTACAATGTGTAAGGTATAAGAAGGTGGAGAAAATTGAGAAGTTTACAATACGCTGAAGTACGGTTAGGCTGTTCTTTGCTTCGCCGGTCTTTTCGAGATTGAGAGCAAGCCGATCAAAGCCATTGCGTAAGGCCTGCTTTACAGAATCCCATTTGATATCTGTGTCCTCGGGATATTCTACATCTCCAACGTTTCGCTTCTCTTTTTCTGAGGGAAAGGCAATGATGGGCTTAACCAGCTTTGTAATGTCATCGCTGTCATTCTCAAGAGCTTCTTGGAGAAGCTCGATTACAGGAGAGTGCTTGCCGTTAATTTTCTTAGCAAGGATACCAAACAGGAAGTCTCCGATTCGGCTTTCGGAATTGACACGCTTCCTAACCATCCAATGTGAGGAAATTGTCATCACCGAGAATTCGTAGCTAGTATATAGCGCATTATCCTGATCAAAGATATCATCCAGCAGATAGCGAAATTCCTTTACATTAGAAGGCTTTTCATGGTAGCCATTTTGCAGAATCTGCTCGTATTTTGTTATTATTGTCTCAGAAGGAATGGCATCCTTTCTGCCATCGCTAATAATCCATTCATGGATATCTCGACTATCACAGGTCTCTCCAATACAGTTTCTAAACAAGCCGTTAGCAATATGAGGAGGCTTAGTTGCATTTGTTGCAGGAGAAAAGCCCAGAAAATCGTTGCATATAGCCTCGTCTATTTTCTTTAAGGTATCTGTGGCCATGTTCAATCCTCCTCAAAGCCGTATTGTCCATCTTGGATGTTTACAACCTTCTTGTAGCTCCGTCTTCTGCTAGCTATGATGACCTCACCGTCATCGTTCTCCTCGGTCAGTTTATTGTCGTCAAGCTGCTGAAGGAACATTGCAGCAGCCTGTTCATATTGAGGTGCGAGCAGGCAAACAGGATAACCATCCTCAATGGCATTAAGCGTTCGAATAAAGTCAATATCAAGGCGAAGCACAGGCTCATCAGCTGCCTTCGGCTTTAGAATAATGTGGTTGGGAATATATTCTAATCCAGACAACCAGTCAGCAGGCCTAGGCATCAAAATATCCAGCTCACTAGAATCTATAGATTTACAGGATACTGCAACCGCGGCAGGAATGCTCATGTCATATCTGTGCGTTGTCCAAATGTGCAACTGCTTTTTGTCATCAGAGGAGGGCAAGAACAGCTTGTTAATGGCACGAACAAGGCGCTCCTTGATTTTCTTCTTCTGAGAATCAAAGCTTGTGAACATCGCAGTTGTCTTTTTGATTTCATCGGGCTGTAGCGCAAAGAGATCATGACCGTGAATGTTCTCAAAGTAGTACTGACGCTTGATTCTTTTGAAGCACTCGACAGCACCCTCTACATCATCCTCGAAGGAGGGATCGTCGGGCCATTTATCGGGAACATCCAACAGCCACCCATCGACACATTCACCATTCCAAAGTTCTTCGTCAAGACTTGGTGATGATAAATAAATGGGATCGAACTGCTGAACAACCCGAAGAAGCTGATTTTCACTATCAAAA
This sequence comes from Oscillospiraceae bacterium, assembly GCA_015068065.1. Taxonomy (GTDB): domain Bacteria; phylum Bacillota; class Clostridia; order Oscillospirales; family Oscillospiraceae; genus Lawsonibacter. Next base: position 13,893 of record SVLE01000003.1, read on the forward strand.
ATTGCCGAATAGTACTTTTCGCCTTCAGAATCCTCCATAAGGCAAGCAGTAAAAAGAATTGCGAGAGCACCCAAGATGTCACGGATAGCGAAGTGGTCGCATTCGGCAGCGGCCAACTGCATAAGACGAAGCACCTGCTGCTTGATTTCCGGAATGGACATCGCACGCAAATTATACTCTAATGCTTTGTTGTGCTCAGGGTCCTCGGAAATCAACGCAATAAACTTGTCAATCAACTCACCCAGCAGGTTTCGATCTGCATCAAGAAGGTTTCTTTCATTTAAATCGATCAGCGCAACTCTGCCGGTTAGAGGGTGAGAGGTGGTATAGGTGATGGCACTTTTCTTTGCAGCGATAATTTCGCTGTACATTTCGGGAGAGTCCTTCTTAAGCTGCTTACAAAGCTTCATAAAGGGATACTCGTTTACAGCAATAATCGCAGGACGGTGCGCCGTATAGCATGTAATGATATCCTGTGAAATTTTTTCGTAGCCCGTGATGTGGTTCATATCCTTCTCAACGTAAGCATCGTGCTTCCGAATAGCAGCGTCAACGGCCTTGATCACAAAGGTTTTCCCATCACCAGGATTGCCGGTAAGGAAAATGATTTTCCCCTTACCAAGCATATCCTTGATTAGCCTCTCAACATTTGATGTAATATGGAGGAGCTGCAGCTCTTCGGGTGACATATGGTCGGAATAGCAGTTCTTTCCATTATTAAGCTTTTTGATAAATTCGAGGTTAGACATACAATCCTCTCCTATATATTTCCTAGAAGAATAGTTTCAATGTTAAAATTGCTAAGTCGTTGTACGATGTCAACCGAGGCAAGCCGCATTGTTAGCCATCGATCATACCAAAAATCGATAAGCTCCTGGGTCTTCCGAGTGACCTCTGCAGGATTATCGAGATCATAGCCATAATCGACCGTATCCTCTAAGCCAAGTAGAAAGCTGTTTGTATTTCGTGCAAGATCAATAGAATAAACAATTCTAGGAGAGTAGTGCTTTAGAAAAGCATCGGCACGAATTCCAATGCAGCTTAATCCACGACTAATCATTCTAAATCGAGGACTTGTTCCTTCTCCAAAAACGTGGCCAATCTTTTTCCCGCCATCCTGTTCCTCTAAAAGTTTGGAGAATAGAGAGGTTGTATCCTTGGAAAAGAAAACCGTACCATAGCCTTCGGTTATTCCCATTTTTCTAAATTCAAGCGTAAAATCCTCTGACATGGGTACCTTAATACGGTTGTACTGGCTACTACCCATAGCGTACAAGCTCGTGGTCCCGAGATATACGAGATGGCTATCTCGTATAACGCGCTTTCCCTTCATTCGCGAGGCTATTTCACTTACTTGATTTTGATATTTGTACGTATAATCCCTTATTACCGTCGGGCTACAAGCAAGCATACTGATTAGTTTTCCACCAAGTATCTCGTTATATGGCGGAATAGATCCACATACAATGATATCCATCATATTGGAGCCTATCTTTCTTTTTCTGTTTGCAATAAGAGCCGTATTAATCGCCTTTCGGCCACTTTCGGTAGACAATAGTTCCTTGAGGCAATCATAATTTGTTTTGCCCTTTAAGCTACTAAGCACACGCTTTGCGATCAAAAGCTTGGCTAACTCCGCCGCTCTTTTACGCTTAAAAAGATTACTCTGTGCTTCTTGATCCCAGCGTGGAGATTCTTCGTTGTTGCGATTATTAATTGACAACTCTGCATATTCAGCCGCCATCGCCAACAACCCATCGATTGTTTCCTGCTTTGGATGCTTTGTGTTTCTGTGATACCCCAAATCCTTGAGATAGATCTCTGATATAGCTTCTTCGATACTATCCAAAAGCAACGGATATAAGTCATCGGCATATTGGGAGGCACGTGCTAAATGCTCATTTTTACTCTCAATCTGTCTGCAGACTTTGGTTCTTATTTTTTTACCATCTGTTCCGCTAATTATTTGCTCACATATAGTTTCCTCTGTTTTGATGGCCATATTTTTCTTTATAGCCTCAACAGTCCAACCGATGTCATCATCCCTAACGGTAAGATTTAAAACGGAATTTCCTAGTGCAAAAATACCAATGATAGGATGGCAAGGCTGCAACCGATCTCTAACCAGATAAAACAGATTTCTTCCTGGCATAGTCTTATATGGAATAGACCATGTATAACGGAAGTATCTCCATATGTCAGAAAGCTTGTATCCGGTATATTGGTCTCTGTCGTTTGTCACTAGTTGAATATACGGCTCGCATACGGGCTCATTATTCTGAATATTTCGAATCAAGATATTTGAATCACCAATCAAATTGCGTATCGAAATTTTGACACCTTGGTATTCCTTGATTGCTTCCATTTTTTGGATAAAAGCAACTGTTGACTCGGACTTAAACTGTGCGTTTCTTTCTGCACTTAAGCGGTATCTAAGCTTTTGTTTATCGTCAAGATTCTCTATCTCCATTTTCAGGATCAGTGTCCCATTCTCAACCTCAAAAATCCAGCCTTGAAAAAAAAGATCAATAAGGACATTTAATGATGCCGCATACTTTAGCGCCTCAATTCTATCTTCAGCAGTTTCAATATCAATCTCACTCAATTCGCGCTTTATAAGCGCAGTTCTATTAGTCGGAAGCGTATGACTCATTTGCTGAATCAAGCCCAAGAATCTATTATTATACTGATCGTTCAGAGCCGGCGCATAAATCTCTGACGCAACCGTATGCTCTTTTATGTTCGAAGCGGAGCCCATAGCCCTTTTTCCTCCAATACATTCTACTTTGGATAATTCCATATCAACCTCTATGGCATATACACATATGAGTCAATGACCCTATGTCTTTCAAAAATACAATTTTGCTACGCGGCCAAGATCGTAGATGCGACGGACAATCTGATCACATTGCTCAACGAACAGACAGTCAGGGAAATGTTGTCGCACATTATTCGAACCAACTCACCATCTCGTCCGATACAATTTCGAGTCCGCGCCGTTGTGAATGATTATGTTACCAACGTTTTAAGAATATCCATGATTTGTCCATATTCGATATCTGCAGCATAGGAGAATTGCTTGCGGTATTTCTCCCACATGGCGCGCAGTTCTGGACTTTCTTCAATATTGCGCAGGATCTCCGGCACATTTGCGATCTGTTTCGCAGTGCCGCGATGGGCCGCTGTTGCCCTTAGCGCATCAGCAAATACAGACTTATTGAATTTCTGTGTTGTAGGCAGTATGTAGGCATCGTAAAAATCTCTGGGACGGGTATTGAACACACCGCGCCGCAGGATGGTTTCCACCTTTTCGGCCATGACGGTTTCAATGTTGTACGCCCACAGCTCATAGGACTTCTCATCATCAAAGATCTCAGAGAAGTTGTACTGCACCGCATGGGGCGTGATGGCATCACCGGTGGAAATATCAATACTCAGCGGAGTCAGGAGCGTGTCGAACTTGGCATTCAACGCCACGCGGTAGCCGCCGTAAATATCGTCCTCTCGGATGGGAGAGATAGTACCGATCTCAAATACTACGCCATCGTCAAAGGGGATGGCACAGACCTGTTCCAAAGCACTGCGGATCGCATCCGGTGTAAGGGGCAGGTTTTTCAATGTGGCGTCCAAGTCCATTGTTGCCCGGTTATCCAGACCAACGATAGCCGCCACCAGCATACCGCCCTTCAACACAAATTTCTCCTTGTATTCCGAAGCGGACAGGCGCACCAACAGACGCTCGAACATATAGTTCTGCAAGATGACCTGTGCCGGGATATTCTTCTGTTTGGCGATGTTTCGGATCTTCGCTTTCAGACTCATTGCGTTGCTCACAGAAGCACCTCCAAATACTGCCGCAGGACATTTGCCACGCGCATCTTTTTTGCATAAGAATGAAGTTTGTTCAAATCTTTTTTAGAACTGGCCGCATAGAGCTTCAAGGCGGCGAGAAATGTTTCAGTCCCAACTTTATTGCGGCTGCGGATCATGTCGCAGATCGTGCGTTCAAGATCATACACCGGGACTTCATTTCCGGCAGGGGTGGTCAGAGTAGTCCGGCCAAGATCGAACAGTTCCGGCTTGATGTAATAAATTTTACACTCACTCCGGATCGCAGCTGATACGGTGTAGTCGGACGGAACTGTAATCGTGTGCTCAAAAGGCGTCCTATCGGAAATACTATGAAGAAACAGTGCCGTTTCATGGGAAAGAATAATCCTATCAGAGCGCTTCGCAATAGAAAGAAGTTCATCCTGCAAATCGTCAGTAAGGATGTACTGCCCTTGCACAATTCTATGAATTTTATTTTCTTTGCACAGCTTATATAGGATCGCTTTTGATATGCCATGCGCAATAGCGTTTTTTGTTTCAATGATGCCACCATGTCCTTGAGCAATAGCAGCAAGCTCGGTCATGTAATCCATTCGATCACCTCGCGATATCAACTCAAAGATATTATAGACAATTTCGTTATCAAAGTCAACGCCAAGAGAAAACTTTCGCAAAGAAACTAACGGTAATTTCGTTGTGAAAGTAAATACATTCGCCAACCTACATTGTTCAGCTTACAATCATTAACAGCTTAGGTATACGGCTGTTTATCGGAACAACAACGAGTGTATCGGAATAATGCATTTGCGTTATCGGAACAATGCAACCTAAATTGATGTAGGGTCATTAACACACACATGTGCCAATGCCCCTACCAAATTTCCATTTTGTATGATGAGCGGCCTTAATGCAGAAATGCCTCGCCACTTGATTCCAATGGCGAGGCGGTTTTGCATTATGCAACGGTTTCGAAGATTCTTTTCTGCGCTTTCAGATAAGATTGCAGATTGATGATCGCTCCATTATTCAGATTCAGCTCAGCATCGGATAACTCAACAGCATTGTCTGCTGCCAGTTTGATAGTATAATCATAAATACGGCCTACCAGCACTTCCAAATCTTCTGCCGAAAGCTGGATACTGATTTTCTTATAATCTTTATGTTTTTTCAGAGCCTCCAACGCTTTCATCAAACTGTTAATTTTATCGATATCCATACTGCCGTTACGGATGGCATCGATATATGTTTTCAGCGCTGCACGAAATTCAGTGAGGACCTTCGGTTCGTGATTCTTCCATTTGCTATATCCCCATATACCGACACCAATTACAGTTGCACAGGCAGCTGCAATACCAACTTCTTTCTTGTGGTGCTGAACAAGCTGTAGCGCTTTTGCACCAAGTCCCTGTGCTTGTTCTGCCGCTTTCAAGTCAATTGGCTGCAGGTGTTTTACGATCTGACCTTTGTTTGGCCCCACAGCATAACGAACAACGCTACCGATTCTACGATATAGGCCAGTCGCCAATCCTGTTGCGATGTCGTCCGGAATATAAAATGCATCTTGTGCTATTGCCATAAAATTACCTCCGTTTCTTGTTCTATAACAGAGCTTGTAAATTTCGCGAAATTAGGGTTTATCTACAGACTGGATTCTGGCCGATGTTTCCATAAAGGGCTTCCCAATAGTCTCTGTTGAACCCGTCACAAATCAGTCACAGTCCATCTATTGCTAAAGCTCTTCCGTGGTTTCTATTATAACACATCTTCTTGTAATCTTCGAGTTCCTTTCTCGGTATTGTAGGCAGTATGTTCATTCTGAATGTAAAAAAACCGACACTCCTACTTTACTACCCGGCCCAGGTCGTAGGTGCTTCGAACGATTTGATCGTTGTTTGACGGATAGATGATCTGGGGCGAATTGTAACCTAGGGGGTAGTGCGCCCATTTTTATCTACACGTCCAACATCCCCACACCAGAATATCGATACCGCCCCAAAGACACTTGCTGATGAAGCAGGTGTCTTTTTCTATGCACTAGCTGTTTTCGAAACCGCGGTATAACAAAGCATTTACGCTATCACAGAAAAGTGCATCCACGGAAATAAGTTGTTTTCAAAAACCGCAAAAAGTAGGGTGCAAAAACGCCTTCAAAATGACGTTAAGTAGAGGGACTTTTTTCGGATGGCATATGGACCACAAAAAATCAGCGATTTGTAAAATAAATTTTTCAAGCGGTTGAATTTTGCCCCTTTGAAATTCCGAATCAATGAAAAGACTTTTTTAGCACCGCACAAACAGGGTGCAAAACAAATCTCCAAACGGCGCTTAGTAGAGAGACTCTCAAACGCGCTTCTCACACAGATTAGCGACGTCATTTATCTAGCCATTTACGCTGTCTCACAAAAATCCATCAACGGAGATTTGTTGTTTTACGAAAGTCACTCAAAACACCTTGATAAAACGCCCTCAAAAATATGTTTAGTAGAGAGATTTGTAAAACGAGATCTCAGACCGTTGAATTTTCGCTCGCAAATGTCCTAACAGGTAGAAAGAGATTTTTCTAAAAATATTTTTTCAAACCCATTGATTTTTGCCTTTTGAAATTCCGAATCAGTGAAAGGTATTTTCTCAAACTCGAAAACAACATCCGGGCCCGATGTGTTTTATAAACAAAAATCAATTTTCAAATCAGGAGGAAACTTTATGAGAACCAAAATCATCCGCGCATGCGATATGCTCGTCGTTCCCACAAAACTGCTTCGTGATCCCCGGCTCACTTTGGATGCTAAGGGCGCAGCTGTTGCGCTGCTGACATTTGATGACCGCTACTACGACACAGCCGAACTGGCAGAGGTAATCGGTGTCAGCGAAAGAGAGCTGATCCTTCGTCTCGAAGAATTGGTCCGATGCGGCTATGTTCAGCACAAGAGCGCAACCTATACTCTGCGGGAGGTGGACTAATGGCAAATCGCAAAAGACCCATTCGCCTAAAGTTCCGCGTGACCGAAGCGGAAAAGAAAAAGCTCCAGAAACGAATGGCACAGGCGAAAATCGATAATCAGGAAGCATACATTCGCAAGATGGCCATCGACGGATACATTGTCAATCTGGAGATTCCCGGTTTTAAGGAACTCGTTGCCGACGTCCGAGCTCACAGCAAACGCTTCAACGAGATCGCTAAGCGTGTGAACGCCACCGACCGCATCTATCCAGAGGACATTTCCGAAATGCGTATGATGCTCCAGGATATCAAAGACAAGCAGAATTGCGTTCTCGCTGAACTCGATAAATTCAAATAAGCGCCGGTACGGTGCGCAGCCAATTTTATAAAAATTGTTTTAGGGGCTTGGGGCTTTCCCCAACAAGAAAGCGCATGTGGGGCCCTCGGCGCATTGCTTGCTAAGACCGTTCTTAGCTAAAGCAATTTTGCGTCGTGGGGCCCTCCGTGCCCTGCTTGCTACGGATGTTTTCATCTAAGCAAGCAGGCACACCCTCTCTCAAAATCAGAAAGGAGACACTCTATGGCAACTACCTACACCTCTTACGATCAGCTCCCCCTTGCATTGAACGCCGATGACGTAGCCGCCGTGCTCGGTATCTCCCGCGCCAACGCATACACGCTGATGCACTCCAAGGACTTTCCTACCATCACCATCGGAAAGCGGATGATCGTTCCCAAAGACAAACTGCTCGCCTGGATGGACGAGCGAATGAGCGCATAAGGAGGAAATACCAATGACAAAAGAAGACGCCCTGCATCTGCAGATCAAATCCCGGTTCACCGATTTTCTGAAAGCTGCCGAGCTCCCGTACTGGGAGCCGGCGCTGACAGTCTGCCCTCATTGCGGCGAACACGCAGGCATCCTTATGGATTTCATGTGGAGCTGTCAGCACTGCAATAAACGCGGTGATGTGGTGGACTATGTCACGGCTCTGGAACATCTGGAAACAAAGATGGCAGCCGTCAAGCGAGTCTGCCGAGCTCTGCAGATCAAAGTCACAACCTTGGAAGTCATCAGCGCCGACGAGCTGATGGACAAGCAATTCGAAAATACCGGCGCTCTCATAGATGGCTTCATCGGTCGCGGCGTGTACCTGCTTGCAGGCTCCCCCAAGATCGGTAAGTCGTGGTTGGTACTCTGGCTCGCGCACAGAGTTTGCCTTGGCGAAGATGTGTGGGAATTCAAATCCAGACAGTGCGACGTACTCTACATCAGCCTTGAAGATCCCGAACGGCGCATCCAATCCCGTGTAGCAGAAATCACCCGCGGCGAAACAGGCAATCTTTGGTTCGCCACTGAAACCGAACTTATGGGCAAAGGCTTCGAAGAACAGATTACTGGATTTCTCATCGAGCACCCTTCCGTAAAATTCATTATCGTAGACACACTACAGAAAGTTCGTCAACTCCGTGCTGACCAATATAGCTACGCTGGGGATTATGAGGTTATCAGCCAGATGAAATCTCTGGCAGACCGTTTTGGCATCACGATCCTGCTTGTTCACCACACGCGCAAGGCGGGAGCCGCCGATCCCTTCTCCATGATCTCCGGCACAACCGGACTCAGCGGCGGCGTGGACGGCTCGTTGGTAATGGTCAAGGACGAGCGCATGGACAACCGTGCAAAGCTCTACATCACCGGGCGCGACACGCTCGATATGCAGTTGGAACTTCTCTTTGACCGCACCTCTTCCACCTGGCAATTTCTCGGCTACGGCGGTCAGGAACGAATCCAAAAACGAGACAGATTGCTCGGCGAGGTCAATGACTTTCTCACCGACGAAGGCCCGTTCCACGGAACAGCATCCGAGCTACTGACACTCCTTTCTGCAAGAACGGAATTGCAAATCAAGTCCGCAAACGCTCTCACGCGACTGCTTAATCCTCAGAAATCTTTGCTCCAGTACGAGTACGGTATCCTCTACAACTTTGAAAGAACCGGCAAGGAACGCACGCTGCATCTAACGCGAATTCCCGATGACGATAGTGACGATACCCTGACCCCCGGTGCTGATACCGTCACTACCGTCACCTAACAAAACAACCGCTGTCTGCAGATGTAAATTTTCTGCAGATGGCGGTATGACCACTTCCAAAACGCACAGGGTTATGTTAAGCTTTAAATGCGAAACGCCTTGTTGCCAGATGAAAGAAAGGAGTAACATGGCAAAAAGGAGATCCAATGGCGAAGGAACGCTTCGCCTCCGCGCAGACGGTCGTTGGGAAATGACAATCATGGATGGTTTCCGCGACGACGGTAAGCGCAGATTCAAAACATTTTACGGAAAGACCCAAAAGGAAGTCAAAGCAAAAGCCAAGGGCTATCGGGACGCCAAGGATTCCGGTCTGGTGGTGGATGTGAACTACCTGTTCCCCGAATGGGCAAACATCTGGTACGAAAACCACAGGGACAACATCGCACCTACCACACAGGAGAACTACCGCTACACCCTCCGCATTCTGAACGAGGGCTTTGCCCGCAGGCGCATCGCAGATGTGAAACCCTACGACATCGAGATGTTCCTGAAAAAGCTCCGCCGCGACGGACGGTCCGACTCCTGCCTTGCACAGTGCCGAGGAATGCTCTATCAGATCTTCAATAAGGCCGAGGCCAACGATCTGATCCGCAAGAACCCGGTTCGCTTCGCTGAGAAAATGCGAAAGACCAGCCCGGTACAGCGCAAGGAGTGCTTCACCGCAGAAGAAGTCACCGCCCTCATGGAGCTGCTGCCCGACAACAGAATCGGATGGAGCATTCGGCTGCTTCTTGGCACCGGCATGCGGTCTCAGGAGCTTCTCGCTCTGGAGCCAAGGCACATCGAACCGGACGGTTCCTGTATCCACATCCGCCAGGCCATCAACATGATCAAAGGCACAGCGGTGATCGGCACACCCAAGTCCAGAGACAGCTACCGCGACGTTCCAGTACCGGAGAGTATCAGAGAATATGCGGTCAAGCTCCGCACCACGGAAACCAAGTTTATTTGGGAAATGAAAAAGAAGGACGCACCCTGCAACCCCGCAACCTTCCGCGATCATTTCAAAAAGGCTCTGGAAGAGATCCCCGATGTCCGTGTGTTGACGCCCCACAGCTGCCGTCATACTTATGTGTCTCAGATGCAGGCGCTTGGCGTTGACCTTGCGACCATTCAGAGCATCGTCGGTCACGCGGACGTGGATATGACCCAGCATTATCTCCACGTACAGGAGAGTATCCGTCAGGACGCCATCTCAAGGTTCAGCAAGGCTTTTACTTCCGACACCACAGACCCGGACAAGCCCACAGACGGGGCCTGCAAGGTCGTACAATTCCCCAGAGTGGGATGAAAAAAAGCGGCTCGTCAAAAACGAACCGCCGACCTCTTGAAACAGATTGGATTTTTTGGACATTTCGTAATTCTGGTCAAAACTCTGGTCAGAAAAGTACCGAGCAAAATAAAAGTACCGCATAACAGCAAAAAGCCTTGAAAACCAATGGTTTTCAAGGCTTCGATGGTGGAGATAAGCGGGATCGAACCGCTGACCTCTTGAATGCCATTCAAGCGCTCTCCCAGCTGAGCTATACCCCCATATATTGCACGCCTCAGCGGCGTCCCCGCCTCAGCGCAAGTGATATTCTAGCAGAAACGCTCATTCTTGTCAATCCCATTTTTCAATCTTTTTCATCTAAAAAAGACTGTCTCAGCTTAACACTGAGACAGTCTTTTTTGCATTAATAGAACTTCTTGCGGTTCTTGCGGGCAGCTTCGGACTTCTTACGGCGCTTGACACTGGGGCTCTCGTAATGCTCGCGCTTACGGACCTCGGCCAGCACACCAGACTTGGCACAGCTGCGCTTAAAACGCTTCAGGGCGCTTTCCAGAGATTCGTTTTCTCTAACACGGACTTCCGACATTGACTATATCCCTCCCTCCGACATCATGGAGGCAAGCTCCATCATGAAAGGGCCATAATTATGGCTTTATCACTCAGTTATTATATGCAATATTTTGCGCCTTGTCAAGAACGGTTTTGCGATTAGTTTTGAATTTTTTATAAACAAGCTGCATCCATTACTGGGGTTTAAAAATCAGACTCACCAGTTTACCCTTAACAACGATGGATTTGACCAAAGTCATCCCATCAGCCAGTTTGGCAACCTTGGGATCAGCCAGCGCCGCCGCCACGATTTCCTCATCGCTGCTGTCCGCAGAAACAACGATATTGGCCTTCACCTTGCCACTGACCTGAACAGCCATCTGAACAGTAGCGGAAACGGTCTTGCTCTCGTCATACTCGGGCCACGCCTGCAGACAGACCTCGCCGCCGTAGCCGGCCAGTTCCCACAACTCCTCGCACATATGGGGGGCAAAGGGAGACAGCATCAGCAGCAGGGCCTTCATGTCACCGCGGCTGGCACCGTTAGCATAGAAATCATTGACCAAAGCCATGAGGGCAGCAATGGCAGTATTGAACTTCATGGCCTCAATGTCCTCAGAGACCTTTTTGATGGCCTTGTGGATGGCAGACTCGTTGGCCTTGGAGTACTCCTCGCCCACATGCTCCTGCTCGGTGGCAAGATTCCACACACGGTCCAGGAAACGCTTGCAGCCCTTGACCGCGTTGGCAGACCAGGCAGCGGCCTTTTCGAAGTCACCAATGAACATGATGTAGGTGCGCATGGTATCCGCGCCGTACTGTTCGATAATGTCGTTGGGGTTGATCACGTTGCCCCGGGACTTGGACATCTTGATGCCGCCCTCGCCCAGAATCATACCGTGGGAAGTGCGCTTGGCGTAGGGCTCTTTTGTAGAAACTACGCCAATGTCGTAAAGGAACTTGTGCCAGAAACGGCTGTAGAGCAGATGCAGTGTGGTGTGCTCCATGCCGCCGTTGTACCAGTCAACGGGGCCCCAGTAATTCTCAGCCTGTTTGCTGACCAGTTCGCCGTTGTTGTGGTTGTCCATATAGCGCAGGAAATACCAGCTGGAGCCTGCCCACTGGGGCATGGTATCTGTCTCACGCTTGGCGGCACCGCCGCAGCAGGGGCAGGTAGTACTGACCCAGTCTGTCATCTTGGAAAGAGGAGACTCACCGTCGTCGGTCGGCTCATAGGACTCCACCTCGGGCAGCAGCAAAGGCAGCTGATCCTCGGGCACAGGCTGCCAACCGCACTTGTCACACCAGATCATGGGGATAGGTTCGCCCCAGTAGCGCTGACGGGAGAAGACCCAGTCACGCAGCTTGTAGTTGACTTTGGCTTCGCCGATACCCTTTTCCTCCAGCCACTTGGTGATAGCGGGAATAGCATCCTTAACGGTCAAATCGTTGAGGAATTCGGAGTTGACCATGATGCCGGTCTCGTCCTTTGCTGTAAAGGCGGCCTGCTGTACATCCTCTCCGCCGGAAACGACTTCAATGATCTCGCAGCCAAACTTTTTGGCAAACTCCCAGTCACGGTCATCATGTGCGGGAACAGCCATGATGGCACCGGTACCATAGGTAGCCAGCACGTAGTCAGAAATAAAAATGGGGATCTGCTTTCCGTTGACAGGGTTGATACCGGCCACGCCGTCCAACTTTACGCCGGTCTTTTCCTTGTTCAGCTCGGTACGCTCCAGATCGGATTTGGATGCAGCGACCTTCTGATATACTTTGACCTCATCAGTATTATTCAGCTTACCGGCCTCCAGCCAACCGCGGATCAAATCATGTTCGGGAGAGAGCACCATGTAGGTGGCACCAAACAGGGTGTCGGGACGAGTGGTAAAGACCACGATATCCTCCCCGGTAGTAGCCTTGAAGGTAACCTCGGCGCCGGTGGAACGTCCGATCCAGTTCTTCTGCTGGACCTTCACGCGCTCAATAAAGTCCACCTCGTCCAAATCGTCGATCAGACGCTGGGCATAGGCAGTGATCTTCAGCATCCACTGGCTCTTCTCCTTGCGGATCACAGGGCTGCCGCAGCGCTCGCAGCCGCCGTCTACGACCTCCTCATTGGCCAGCACACACTTACAGCTGGTGCACCAGTTTACAGGCATGGTAGACTTATAGGCAAGACCCTTCTTCCACAGCTGCAGGAAAATCCACTGAGTCCACTTGTAATAGCCGGGGTCGGTGGTGTCCACCACACGATCCCAGTCAAACGAGTAACCCAGCATCTCCAGCTGACGGGTAAAATTGGCAATGTTGTTCTCGGTCACCTGAGCGGGATGAATGTGGTTTTTGATTGCGTAGTTCTCTGTGGGCAGGCCAAAGGCATCAAAGCCCATGGGGAACAGCACATTCTGGCCATCCATGCGTCGTTTGCGGGCCACCACGTCCATAGCAGTGTAGGGACGGGCATGACCCACGTGCAGGCCGTTTCCGGATGGATAAGGAAACTCCACCAGAGCATAGAACTTGGGCTTGGCCTCACCGGTCCGGCAGGCAAAGGTCTTTTCGTCCTTCCACTTGGTCTGCCACTTTTTCTCGATGGCGGTAAAATCGTACTTCACTTTAAACACTTCCTGTATTTTGAAACTCAGCTTCGGAGTGTTTTTCTGCCGAAGCCGCCACTTGGGTACACAGTGTAACATTATAAATGAATTATCTCTATATTGCAAGTATGATTGCGTATTTATAGCCGCACAGACACAAAAAAGCAACCGGAACAGTACTGTTCCGGTTGCTTTTTTATAAATTGGTTCGCTCGACGCTTGTTACCACGCGGTCCAGCCGCCGTCCACCACGATGTTGGTGCCCGTCATGTAGGAAGATGCATCGGAAGCCAGCAACAGCACCGCGCCGGACATCTCGTAGTTCTGACCGATGCGGCCCAGCATGGTCTTGTTGGCCAGCTTCTCATTGAACTCGCCGCCCTGATTGCGGGGATTGGGGAAGGGACCGGGAGTCACCGCGTTCACGCGGATGCCGTAAGGTGCCAAATCGCAGGCACAATAACGGGTAAACTGGTCAATGGCCGCCTTGCCCGCGCCGTAGTTTGCAGGCTGGCGGCTGGAGCCACCCGCATACAGACGCAGGTCGGGAGACACCAGACCGTACATGGAGCAGTAGTTGATGATGGAGCCGCCGTGCTCCTTCATGTAGGGAATGACCTCGCGGGTGCAGCGGAAGGTGGCGTTGATGGTTCCGTCAATGCCCTTCTCAAAGGCCGCGTCGGGCATAAACTCCACAAAGCTCTCCTTGCCGTAGCCGCCGCCGTAGTTGGCGCAGTTGACCAGCACGTCGATCTTGCCGTAGGCATCGGCCACCTTCTTGAACGCGGCCGCGATGGACTCGGTGGAAGAAATATCGCACTGAACGTACATGTCGCCCTTGAAGATGCCATCATTTTCCCAGCGTTCTTCTTCTGCCCGGATGTCGGCAATCACCACCGTGGCGCCAAAGTCCTTCAGGCACTTTGCGTTGGCATTGCCCAGATAGCCGGTAGCACCGGTGACAATGCACACCTTACCGGTCAGGTCAAACAGTTTTTTGTAGTCCATAAATATCCCCTTTCATTTCATTAGGAATTTGATTTTATTATCACCTCAAAACGTCCATATGTCCAGTTTTTCTCCTGCCAGTTTTCTTGTCCCAATGTCCGAAAATCAATATTTATTGGCTGAAGTATTGATTTTCAGTGATCTTGTATTGTAAAATACAAAACAGGAGGTGGCTTTTTATGAACGAAAGTTTACTGGCGCTGAACTTTTCTGTGGGTGATCTGCCCTGCCGTCTGTTCCGTGTGACACCCGAAATACATTCTGCTACCGCCAACAATTATTATCAGCATCGCCACCCCTCCATGGAGCTGCACTATGTAACGGCCGGCCGCTGCTCCATCGCCACAGATAACACTATCTGCCATGTGAGTGAGAATCAGTTGCTGCTGATCCCACCGGCTATCTATCACTACACCTGTGACGCCACCCCCGACTCCTCCCGAATGACAATTTCCATTCAGCTGGATCCGCCAGTTTCCCGCAAACAGGAAAATCTGGCCCACCGTATTTTTGCCGCTTTTTCCCTCTCCTCCCCCCTGTTGCTGGAGGTTCCCCCCAGCAGTACCCTGGCCGATGTTTTACGTCAGGTACGCACACTGTCCCCCACCTCCGGCGCTGTGACCCAGGAAAAGTTGCGCGCATTGAGTCAGTTTCTAATACTGGAGCTGTTTGACATGCTGACCTGTGCAGAACCGGCCAGCCTGCCCCCTTCCATCGCCCCTCCCACACCTCAGGACTTTGTCATTGATGAGTTCTTCGGCCGTTCCTTCCACCTGAACAATGGTGCCCCCCTTCTGGCGCAACAGCTGAACGTGAGCACACGGCAGCTTTCCCGCATCATCAAGCAGGCTTACGGTATCAATTACCGGGACAAGCTGAAAGAGATCCGACTGGAGATCGCGCTGGAACTGCTTACACACTCAGACAAGAGCATTGCACAGATCGCTCAGCTGCAGGGCTACAGTTCTCCTGCCAATTTCAGCGCATTTATTAAAAACGCCACAGGAAAGACCCCGTCACAGCTGCGCAAAGAAGCCCGCACATTCCTGTAAATTCACACCTTGTTTTCTCCCGTATTTTGTTTTATAATTAAAGTAAGCGTAGGATACGCAGTTGTGTTTCAAAGGAGGAATCACCATGGATTTCATCATTTCCACCATCATCAGCATTGCTTTGGGCGCTCTGGCCGGCTGGCTGGCCGGAAAGATCATGAAGGACGAGGGCAGCCTGCTGCGCAACATCATCGTTGGCATTGTAGGCGGTTGGCTGGGCGGCTTCCTGTTCGGTCTGATCGGGCTGGGTCTGGGCTTCATCGGCAGCGTCATCGGCGCCTGCCTGCTGCTGTGGCTGATCAAAAAGTTCAAGAAGTAACCCTTTGCAAAAAACGCCGCGGCACGCCCGCGGCGTTTTCTTATATACTTTTTTGCCAACGTTTTTATTCTGTTCATATTTTTGTGTTATCGTATTCACAATTTTGGAATAACCTGTTTCCGAATTAGGCTTTTGTCCACAAAAAGGAGCGCTCCGTATCATGAAACTTCTCAGCAAAAAATCGGAACATACCCCTGATCAGGCCAATGTGCCCGCACCAAACAAGCGCAAGTCCGGCAAGAAAAAATGGCTGGCTCTGGTTGTAATCGCGGCTGTGGGTCTCGGCCTGTTTTTCTTCCCGCGGCGCGACCCCGGTCCGAACGGCACAGGTCCCGCCGGCTCGCAGTACGTATACACTCAGGCCCAGTACCGGGACATTACCTCCGCCCTGACGGACAGCGGTACTCTGGAGCCCGCAGACTCCTATACCGTATTCTCCCTCGTCTCCGGGGAGATCCTGTCCGCAGCCTTTGAAACGGGCGACGTGGTCCAAAAGGACGATATCCTTTATCTGGTTGACTCCTCCGACACACATAACAGCATCGAGCGGGCCGAAAATGCCCTGGCGCAGCGGCAGCGCAGTCACGACAGGCTGTTGGAGTCCCGTGAAGACCTGATCGTGACTGCTCCCATCGCAGGCACTGTGTCCAGCTTCACCGCCAAGGTCGGAAATACGGTCAACGCCAATACCGTTGCCGCCGTCATTGAAGACACCTCTTCCCTGCTGCTGACAGAATATTACAGCGATGAGTATTCCGGTCAGATCTATGAGGGTATGTCCGCTACCATCTCCATCTCCGACCAGATGATGACTCTGTCCGGGCGGGTACAGGAGGTCTCCTCCCTGAAACGAACCTCAGTCACCGGCGTGACCTGCTTTGCCGTGACTGTTCGGGTAGAAAACCCCGGCTCTCTGACCGTAGGCACCACCGCTACCTGCTGGCTTGATGGCGGGATCTACCCCTCTATTACCGACGAGGACGGACTTGAGGCCTTCGACCGTGCTACTGTCCATTACGATATCTCCGGCACGGCAGAGAAAGTCCATGTGCGAAACGGCGAGATCGTCCCTGCCGGAACCACTCTGGTCGAATTGAGCAGTGACACGCTGGACGACAGCATTCTGGACTCCTCCGATGCCCTGCGGGATGCGCAGCTGTCTCTGGAAAACCAGTATGACATTCTGGACAACTATACCATTGAAGCTCCTATCAGCGGTACCATCGTGGATAAATACTACAAGCAGGGAGAAAATGCCGAGGCCGGCAAGACCCTGTGCACCATCTTCGATCTGTCCACCCTGAACATGACCCTGAATATCGACGAGCTGGATATCCGCAGTGTGACTGTGGGTCAGACGGCACAAATCACCGCCGACGCAGTTCCCGGCCAGACCTATGAAGGCGTGATCACTGAGGTCGGCATCAACGGTACCACTGCCGGTGGCGTGACTACCTACCCAGTAAAAGTCCGAATTGATGAAACAGACGGTCTGCTTCCCGGTATGAACGTGGATGTATCCATTGTCATCAGTGAGGAAACCAACACCCTTGCCGTTCCCGCTGACGCGGTGCAGTCCGGCAGCCGTGTTCTGGTCAAAACCGCAGACGGCTCTACCGGAAACGGTGCCCCCGCGGGCTATGAGTTCGTGCGTGTGGAGGTAGGCGCATCCAACGAGGATTATGTTCAGATCCTCTCGGGCCTGGAGGTCGGAGCCGAGATTGCTTATCCCATGACCACCTCCCTGTCCATCTTCGACATGATGCAGATGGGCCCCGGTGCCATGGGCCAGATGGGCCCCGGCCAGACGGGTGGACGGCCCGATGGCGCACAAATGGGCGGCGCCCCCCGGCAGTGAAAGGGGGCCGTTGAACCTTGAGTGAACAAATCCCTTTGATCGAATTTCGCAATGTATGCAAAACCTATCTCATGGGTGACACCGTCGTACGGGCGGCAGACAACATCTCCTTGTCCATCTTTCAGGGTGAGTTTGTGGCTATCGTGGGCAAATCCGGCTCCGGCAAGTCCACCTGCATGAATATTATCGGCTGTCTTGACGTACCCACCAGCGGCGACTATCTTCTGGATGGAAGAAATGTAGGTGAGATGGATAAAAACGAACTGGCCGAATTTCGCAATGAAAAGCTGGGCTTTATCTTCCAGCAGTACAATCTGCTGCCCAAACTCAGCGTGCTGGACAACGTGGCCGTTCCCCTGATGTATGCGGGCAAATCCCGGCGTGAGCGCAGAGAGATCGCCACCCACGCACTGGAGAGCGTGGGGTTGGGCGATAAGCTGAAAAATCTGCCCAGCCAGCTGTCCGGCGGACAGCAGCAGCGGGTGTCCATCGCCCGAGCGCTGGCCAACAACCCCAGCGTCATTCTGGCTGATGAACCCACAGGCGCGCTGGACTCCCGCACGGGCCGCGAGGTACTTGGCATCCTGCGCTCCCTGCACGAGGCGGGCAATACTGTGGTACTCATCACCCACGACAACTCCATCGCCGCTACGGCAGAGCGGGTGATCCGTCTGGAGGACGGCCGTGTAGTTTTTGACGGCAGTGCAGACGACCCCGCCTCCGGTGTGCACAGAGATGAGGTGGCCGGACGATGAAACTGACGGAAAGCTTTGTCCTCGCCCTGCAGAATATCCGCAACGGCAAGATGCGCGCCTTTCTGACCATGCTGGGCATCATCATCGGCATCTCTGCCGTGATGGTCATCATCGGCCTTGGCAACGGTATGGAGCTGTACATGACCGATATGTTCGAAAGTATCGGCACCAATACACTCAGCGTCACCATCACCGGACAGGGCACCACCCGCAAGCTGTCTGTGGATGACATGTATGAAATCGTGGAGAACAATCCGGACTTTTTCTCCGACCTGACTCCCACCGTGACCATGCGCGGCACCGTAAAGGTCGGCACCGAGACATTGGATTCCACCACAGCCACCGGCGTGGCCGAAAGCTTTTTCAACATCAAAGATTATCAGCTTGCCAAGGGCCGCTCCCTGCGCTATGTGGACATGGTCAACCGCACCCGTGTGTGTGTAGTGGGCAGTTATGTGGACGATGTGTGGTACGATGGTGAAGCCGTTGGACAGACCATACGCATCGGCAGCGATGTCTTCACCATCGTAGGTGTGCTCGCCCCGGAGGAGGACGATCCGGACGAGGGCGGTACCGATGACGCGGTGTACCTCCCCTACTCCACCGCCGCCCGCATCTCCAACATGGGCACCATCTCCAGTTATACTGTCACTGTAGTCTCCGAGGATGTTGCAGATCCGGCCGTAGACGTACTGGAAAACGCCCTGTACCAGAAACTGCGCTCCGACAAGGCTTATATGGTCATCAGCATGGCCCAGATTCTGGACATGATGAATGACATGATCAACGTAATGATCACCATTCTTGCAGTGATCGCCGGCATCTCGCTGGTTGTCGGCGGAGTGGGCATCATGAACATCATGCTGGTGTCTGTAACGGAACGCACCCGTGAGATCGGCATTCGTAAGGCTCTGGGCGCTAAGGAACGCTACATCCTCACCCAGTTTGTCATCGAAGCCGCAGTCATCAGCGCCATCGGCGGCGCTATCGGTATCGCCTTTGGTTACCTTTTCTCTTCTATCGCAACCGCTTTGATCTCAGCCATGATGGAGGTAGAGATGATGGTCACTCCCACCCTATTTTCCATTACGCTGGCCTTTGGCGCTTCCGCTGCCATCGGCATCGTCTTCGGCTATCTGCCCGCCCGCAAGGCCGCTGTTCTCAATCCCATCGACGCACTGCGTTACGACTAACGGAGGTCCGATCATGAAAAAGAAACTGCTTTCCCTGCTCCTGACGGCCTGCCTGCTGACCGGCAGTCTGTGCCTCAGCGCGGCAGCCTCCTTCACCGACATACAGGACCCTCAGACTGCTCTTTCCGCCGGCGTGCTGCAAAGCATGGGCATCGTGGGCGGTGTGGGCAATGGCCTCTACTCCCCAGACACCGTGCTCACCCGGGCACAATTCTGCGTGCTTATGGTCCACACGCTGGGCATGAAGGATTTGACCTCCGCCCACGCCTACAAAACCCTGTTTACCGACGTGAAGCCCGGGAACTGGTACACAGGCTACGTCAATCTGGCCTACTCTCAGGGACTGTTGGCCGGCTACGGCAACGGTAAATTTGGTCCCGACGATCCGGTCACCTACGGACAGGCGGCTACTCTGCTGCTGCGGATTCTGGGCTATACCTCTGCCGATGTGGGCAATGTTTGGCCTTCAGATTATGTAAACTACGCCCACACACTGGAGCTGGATGAAGGGCTGGCCCTCGCCGCAGACAAGGGCGTCACCCGGGGCGAAGCCGCCATCCTTCTGCACAATACCCTGAACACCCACCCCAAGGGGGGTAGGGAGGCGTACTATAAAACCTTCGGCGATACCGCGTCTGTGCAAAAGGCAATCGTTCTAGATGTCAATACCCAAAACGGTACTGCCGCAGATCAGCTCATGGCCTGCGTCATTACAACCGCCGGTGCCTCCATCGAGTACTTTACCCAGAAGAATTGGACCTCCCCTGTTCTCATCGGATGTGAAGGTGATCTCCTTGTCAACGCTGCCGGCAAGGCGATTGGTTTTGTCCCCGGCTCCAACGACGCCAAGGATGTGATTATCACTGCCGCCAAGGCCGCCGGCATCACGGACACTTCCGGAACCACCCATCGTATTACCGGCAGCACCGTCACCATCGTAGGCGATGATATCTATACGTGGAGCAGCACTGGCTATCTGCGCGTGGACGCACTCGCCGGCCGGATCGCCCGCCTGTTTTACGATGAGGATGGTGCAATCAGTTATGTCTACGTCTCCACCGGAACTACGGATGCCGATTCCTCCGTTGCTATCGCGCAGTACGAAACGCCCAACGCCGAGCTTGCCCGCAAGCTCGGCGTTACCGGTGACTACCTGATCGTCAAAAACGGCTCCCGGGCGCAGGCTGATGACCTTTCCCGGTATGATGTGGCTTATTTCGATGCCACCTCCCGTACCTTGTGCGTGTCCGATTACCGCATCACTGGCTATATTGAGGCCGCCTCCCCCACGCTGGACGCAGCCCAGACCATTACAGTGGCCGGCTGTGCCCTGCCCGTGCTGGAGGCCGCGTGGGACAGTCTGGGCCAGTTCAGACTGGGCGATAAAGTCACCCTCCTGCTCACAGATGACCTTAAGGTGGCAGCCGTCCTTCCCACCTCTGAGCTCAGCAGCGATATGCTGGGCATCCTCAGCACGGACGGAAGCCACGTCACGCTCTACCCCTCCGGTCTGGTGATTTCCTCCAAAGAAGTGGATGCAAACGAGCGCCTGCGAGGAACCCTTGTCCGGGTCAATGTTTATGAAGATTCCTTGGCCTGCTTTGCCTACTCCTCCAAAATCACAGGCCCGCTGAATATTGCCGCACGCACACTGGGCAGCTATTCTCTGGCCCCCACCTGCCACGTTTTCGAGCACGCCGGCGGCCTTCTCGGCAGTGGCTATGTCCACAGCCTGTCCGGTGATCCGGGCGTGGCTTCCACAGACTTTGCCGATATTTTCTGGACCGACACACTCTCTGCCGATATTGTGGACAAAGTCCATCTTAACTCCGCCGGTCAGGTGGATCTGATTCTTTTGAAAAACACCACCGGAAACTGCTATTCCTATGGTAAGCTGACCAGCTATAAAGGTACCGATGGGATCATGACAGCTTCGTCCCCCAAACCCATCTACAACAGTGCCGCCACCCTGACCAACGCTTCTGGAACCTCGCAGAAATACCTGTCCAGCTATCCCGTTTACTACAACCGCTACTATGGCATCCTGCTGCGCAGTTACAGCGCCGCCCATCAGGAGGTCATTGCCCTAACTGAACTGACTTCGTCAGCCCCTTTAAACGCCGATGCGTTCTTTCTGAACGAAGATGACTGGTTCGTATCAGTAACGGGCACACAGATCCCGGTGAGCGAGCAGGTGCAGGTCTATATTGCCCCCACTGACCAGTGGCTCAGCGGCACGGACGGGGTACGAACCGCCGTTTCCTCCGGTCTGACGCTGACCGTACACTATGACAAAACCCCAACCACAGGGGCCATGGTCCGTGTGATCGTTGTGGAGAAAACGAAATAATCCGGCCTGTGTGGCCACAAAAAAGCCCCTAAGTAAATGTCGATTCAATCGAATTTACTTAGGGGCTTTTATATTGTTTTAGTTCTGCTGCCAATGGCTGTCCATGCGCTGACTCAGCTCCAGCGCCGCATTGTGTCCCATCTTCCGGTTGCGGTTGTTCATGGCCGCAACCTCCAGAATGCTGGCCAGATTACGCCCGGGCTTGACCGGGATGGTCAGGGATGGAATCTGGGTGTCCAGAATTTCCACATACGTAGAGTCCATACCCAACCGATCGTAGACCTTTCCCTCTTTCCACGGCTCCAGGTTGATGACCAGATCAATCTCCTGGCTGTCCTTGATGGCTCCCATACCAAACAGGCGGCGCACATCGATCACGCCGATACCCCGAAGTTCCATATAGTGACGGATCAGCTCCGGCGCGGAGGCCACCAGCACACCGGCATTGTTCTTGATGATGTCCACCGCATCGTCGGCAATGATGCGGTGCCCGCGTTTGATCAGCTCAATGGCCACCTCGCTCTTGCCCACTCCGGACTCCCCCTGAATGAGCACGCCCTCGCCGTATACCTCCAGCATTACCCCGGAGCGGGTAACTCGGGGCGCCATATGCAGCCGCAGGCTGCCGATCAGGGAGCTGGTAAACACCGAGGTATGTTCCTGGGTGCGCAGAATGGTTCGGTCGTATTTTTCCGCCATCTCCATGCACTCGGCAAAGGGCTCGATACCCCGGGTGATGATCAGGCCGGGAACGGGATAGGACAGCAGCCGGTCAAAGCTGGCTCGCCGCTGCTCCGGGGTAAGTCCCGCCAGATAGGTGGTCTCCACCAGACCCAGAATCAGCAGACGCTGCTCGTCAAAATAGTCGAAAAAACCGGTCAGGGGCAATCCGGGACGGTTGATATCCGCAGTACGCAGGATATAGTCGCCATAATCCTTTCCCCCGCGCAGGATCTCCAGATGGAACTGTTCTATGATCTCGCTGAGCTTAACACTGTATCCGTCCTGTGCCATAATGCACCCCCGCATATCTTTTTTTACAGTATAGTCCATTTCCCCGCTCCTTGCAAGCCAAATTCCCTTTTCTCATTTTCCTCTTGACTTTTCCTGTTTCGGTCGCTATACTCATTTTGCACATAAAAAATAATGAGTTTTACTCATTTTCTAGGGTGATATTATGACAAAAAATGTGTTTACACAGTTGAAGGCCTCCTACAGCTACATGAGCCGTGTGGAACGACGAATCGCCGACTTCATATTGGGCCAACCGGACCGATTTCTTACGCTGACCATGGCTGAGTTGTCCGCGCAGGAAGAGGTCAGTCAGGGAAGTATCAACAACTTCGCACGAAAGTTCTTTTCCTGCGGCTTTTCCGCACTGAAACTGCAGGTAGCTGCAGGTCTGACCCCCTCTGCAGACACTCCCCTGCCCGCCGTACAGCCTCAGGCGGTAAAGACCTGTATGCAAAGCAACATCGATGCCACACGCAGTTTCTTTGAGACTACCACCCAGATCAACGACGAGACCGTACTGGCCCGGGCGGTGCAGCGCATTCTGCGCTCCCGCAGGATCGACATTTACGGCGTCTACCACTCGGGTATCAGCGCCCGTGATCTGTGCTTCCAGCTGATCAGTCTGGGCATCCCCGCCAACTACGTGGAAGATACCTTTATGTGCGCCGTATCCGCCTCCACCCTGGACGAAAACGGGCTGGTCATTGCCATCTCCGCCTCCGGTCGCACCTCCGAAATTATTGACGCAGTACAGATCGCCAAAGAAAATCACGCTGGGGTGCTCTGCCTGACGACCAATCCCTTCTCTCCCCTTGCCAAAATCTCCGACGATGTTCTGCTGTCCGCCCCGCCGGATGACCAGAGCGGAGGTGTGGGACACACCCGAATGGCGCAGCTTTTTGTTATCGACTCTCTCATTACTTATCTGCAAACCATCATGCAGCAGGAGGACCCGGCAAACAGGGACCGCCTGCGTAAATTCAACATTTCCCACAGCATTCAGGATTGAAAGAAGGTCCTCCCTATGTTCAACTTATCTCCCCAGGCGCGGCACGCCCTGCAGATCGGCACTTTGTGCTCCGTAGCCTATCTGGCAGTCTATGTGGCCCGGAATATTCTGGGTTCCGTTTCCCCGCAGATGATCGAACAGGGCATCTTTACCGAAAGCCAGATCGGCACCCTGTCCTCCGTCTACTTCGTGGCTTACGCCGTGGGCCAGCTCATCAACGGTGCGATCGGTGACAAGGTCAAAGCAAAGTATATGATCAGCCTTGGGCTCATCTTCGCCGGTGTGTGCAACCTTTTGTTTTCCCTCTGCGCAGGAAACATTACGGGCAGCACAGTCACCTACGCCCTGACCGGCTTTTCTCTGGCCATGATCTACGCCCCCATGACCAAGGTCGTGGCGGAAAATACCGATCCCATCTATACCCCCCGGTGCAGTCTGGGCTACACCTTCTCCTCCTTCCTCGGTTCCCCCTGCGCCGGCCTTCTGGCTGCGGCTCTGGTATGGCAGGGTGTGTTTTCTGCCAGCAGTGCTATTCTGCTCATTATGGGTGCGCTGTGCTTTATTTCTTTCACGCTTATGGAGCGCCGGGGACTGGTGGAATACGGCAAATATGATACTCCCAAGCAGTCCGGCGGCAGCATCGCCGTTTTGATTCGCCACCGCATCATCCGGTTCACTCTGGTGTCCATACTCACCGGTGTGGTCCGCACCACTGTGGTGTTCTGGCTGCCCACGTTTATCTCTCAGTACCTGGGGTTTTCCCCAAAGGCCTCCGCTATGATCTACACGGTGGGTACCCTTTTCATATCCAGTTCCGCCTTTATCGCCATCTTCATGTACGAGTGTCTGGGCCGCAGAATGGATATAACCATGCTGCTGGCCTTCGCCACCTCTGCTGTCAGCTTCCTGTTAGTTTGGCTGATCCACGTTCCTTTCATTGGCATCCTGTGCATGATACTGGCCATTACCACTGCCAACTGTGCCTCCAACATTCTGTGGTCCATCTACTGCCCCAGCCTGCGGGATACGGGTATGGTATCTGGGGCCACCGGCTTTCTGGACTTTTCCAGCTATATGGCAGCTGCCGTATCCTCTTCCCTGTTTTCCAACGCCGTTGCAGACATCGGCTGGGGTCCGCTGATCCTGGTGTGGTTTGGGCTGATGCTTCTCGGCGTCATGGTCACCCTGCCTCAGCGCAAGCATTCCAACGCAAAAGAACCGGCCTGACGGACCGCTATCCTTCCGGGTAAATACTCCTATCCCGTCTGTTTCAGGAAAAACCTTTGTCAGGAACGAATTTTTTTCGAAAAAGTCCTTGCAATTTGACAAAGTATCTGTTATTATATCTGTCGATGCTCCATGATTTGAGTGTACTTCGAAGCGAGGAGGTAAGCGAAATGGCCAAATGTGAATTCTGCGACAAGGGCGTTGTCTTCGGCATCCAGGTGTCCCACTCCCACCGCCGTTCCAACCGTCCCTGGAAGCCCAACGTGAAGCGTGTCAAGGCGATCGTGAATGGCGCTCCCACTCATGTGTACGTCTGCACCAGATGCCTCCGTTCCGGTAAGGTCACCCGTGCCGTGTGATCCGAATAAGGCAAATTAAAACTCCGTGTCCTGATGGACACGGAGTTTTTTTACTTTATGCAGCTGAGCGCCCGGTCCAATTCTTCCCGGGTACAGCAAGTATTCAGTACCTGAAGCAGTGCGTTGGCCGACATATGCTCCGGTAGCTCCAGCGCCCGCAGCAGCGCACCTCTGCGCACCGCACTGTCCGCCCCGCCAACAAGGCCCAGGGCCATCAGATCCGCTTTGGTCAGGCAGAGGTTCTGTGCAGGTGCATCTCCATCCTCAAGCACGGTCGCACCTGCCCGGCGCAGAGCCTGAAGCAAAATCTCGGGTGTCATTCCTTCCACACCAAGCTTTCCCTCTTTTCCTCCCTGTGCTTTGCGACGCTCTTTTCCATACACATCTGGCACATAGGCGTGCTTAAGCCGGTCAGCCGGAATCGCGCTCTTGAGCCGGTTTCGGATCACAAAGCCCGCCCCGTCCGGGTCGGTAAGCACAATCAGGCCGCGCTGGACCGCCACACGGCGCAGCAACGCCATCTGCTCGTCATTTTTAAAAATACCGAAGCCCGCCGTTTCCAGAATGAGGGTGTCAACCAGCTGAGACAGGGTATTCTTATCATAACGCCCTTCCACCACAATGGCTTCCCGGATTCGCAGCATGGTTCTCCCCTCTTTTCTCACTTCCTGGCCGGTGTGGCCAATTCAATCAGCAGGTTGGTCAGCAATTCCTTTCCGTCCGCACCGATCCCTCTCATTGACAGATCGGTTTCAAAGCAGGCGGCCACTGCCTTGCGGCACCACGCCAAGGAAAATCTCCGGGCACTGTTTATCAGCTTCTCTGCCGGATAGGGGCTGATTGCCCACTGTTGGGCCAGGTCACCCGCCGTCCCGTGATCCTCCAGCATCAGTCTGGCGGCATACAGCTGCCGCATCTGCTTGCTCAGCGAATAGAGGATACGCATAGGGGGCTCCTGCATTTGAAACAGTTCGCCAAGCACCTGGGCAGCCCGGTCAAAATTACCCGCGCCGATGGCATCCGTCATTTGAAATACCACCGCATCCAACTGTGGCGTTGCTACAGCATCAATATCCCGCCTGGTCACACGGCTTCCCCGGGCATAGGCGCCGATCTTCTCGATCTCGCCGATCAGACCGTTCATCAAATCCCCGCACAGGAAAATCAGGTAACGTGCCTGCTCGGAGTCGATCTCCTTACCCAGCGCCTTGAACCTCCGGTGCACCCAGTCCACCAGGTCGCCCTGTCCCTGCCGTGCAAACTCCACCACGCTGCCATGCTCTTTGATGGCCGCTGCCAGCTTGGTCCGTGAATCGACCTTATAGGCGATCAGATCGTATACAAACACCACACAGCAATAGTCGGGCAGCTGAGAAAAAAGAGCAATCAATTCTTCCCGGTCCTTCTCCCCGGACTTCCCCAGATCATAGTCGCTGACAAGGATCATGGTCCGCTCGCTCATCATGGGCAGGGCGTCCACCGCCTGTTCCAGTCGCTGCGGTGTAAACTCTTTTCCGGAAATGGTGTGCAGATTGAATTCCGCCATTCCCTGACCCACCAGTTGATCTTTCATCCGTCCAAGATAGAAGTCCCGCAAATAGGCTTCCTCGCCGTGCAGGATATACAGCCGGCCAAGGGTCCCGTCAGCCAGATCCTTCTTCAGTTTGGTATAGGCGGAGGTGTCCGCCTTCTGCTTGCTTGCGGCCATATCATCACTCCTGTAAATGGTCGGGATCCACCGTTACTGTCACGGTACCGTTCAGATCGGTCCGATAAATCTCCGCTCCCACATCTTCAAACCGTTCCAAAGCCTCCGGCGTGGGATGTCCGTAGCTGTTGTCCGCTCCTACAGAAAACACCGCCACATCCGGGCGCACGGTTTCCAGCAGTTGCTGAGAGTTGGAATACTTCGACCCATGGTGGCCCGCCAACATCAGTTCCACATCAGGCAGCAGCACATACTCCAGTAGCTTCTTTTCTGCCGAAGTACCCATGTCACCGGTAATCAGGATGTCATAGTCTGCCGCTGAGCACAGTATGGTCAGCCCAAGTTCATTGGTCTGAGTCCCACCCATGGGCGGATAGACGGTGAACACCGACTCCTCACCAAAGGGCAGTTCAAGGTCCTCCCGCACAAAGCGCACCGGGATATTCCGCTGCTGTGCCTGCTCCAGGATCTTTCTGCGCAGCAGAGCATCCTCTTCTACATCTGGCAGGACAATTTCCTTTACATCAATTCTGTCCAAAAGCTCTGGGATGCCGTTTGCATGGTCTGCATGATAGTGACTGACCACCAGCAAATCGATGGTGGAACGCCCCATGGATTGAATATGGTCCGCCGCCACATCCCCGGCATTTTCATGTCCGTCTCCGCCGCAGTCCACCAGAGCCAGACGGTCTCCGGACCGAATCAGCACACTCTGACCCTGCCCAACGTCCAGCACCTGTACCTTGAGTTCCCCTGCATGGAAATCCCGGTTGGCAAACAGGATGGCAGCCAGCAGCAGTACTGCCCCTGCCAGCATGGGAAATTTCATCCGCTTGCGTCCCCGCACAAGCAGGGCCGCAGCCAGCATGGCATACAGGAAAAGCAGCCACAGAATGTAATATGGACTGTCCACTGGGATCGCGGCAAAGTTCAGCCTGCCCAGCAGGCCCACCATCTGTTCCAGATAATGCACCAATGCCACCAAAGGCACCGACAACAGTTCCACAGGCCAGAACACCCCCAATGTACCCGTAATAATTCCACCTACAAACACCCCGGATACCGCCCACAGGGTGAGCAGATTGGCAATTGGGGCGATCAGGGACACCCGTCCAAAGTAAAAGGCTGTCAGGGGCGTTGTGAACACCAGCGCTCCCAGCGTTGCTGAAAGGGTAGATACAACAAAATATACAAACCCGTTCCACAGCCGTTTCACCGGATTTTTGCCCGGCTTTTCCACCGTTCTGATATGCTCCAGCATACGCCTTTGCAGGCCGTCGGAAAACAGCAGGATTCCGGCCACCGCGCCGAAGGACATCTGAAGTCCCACATTCGCCGCGGCATAGGGATTGTGCACCAAAAGAAGCAGTAGCGCAAAAGCCAGCGCTGTTATATCATCCCGCTCCCGTTCCAGAAGAGGTGCCAGCTGCAGCATGGCGATCATAATGGCTGCACGCACCACAGAGGGTGTCCCACCTGCCACAAGTGCAAACAGTGCGATCGCAGGCAGAGAAATCAGTGCCGAGCGCCGGCTGCCGCGACCGAACAGCAGCGCAAGAAATCCGGCCAGATAGGCCAGATGCATTCCGGACACCGCCACTGTATGGGCAAGACCTGTCCGCTGCAGGGACGAGGTAAATCCATCACTCAGGTGATCCCGATTACCCGTGACCACGGCCTTGACCAGTGCCGCCACGTCCTCCGGATAAATCCAGTCAATGCTCTGCTTCAAAGCCCGGGACAGGTACGCGGACATACAGGACAGTGGGACGCGCTCCGACGGCTGAACTGTCAGTTCACCATAGGCCACAGCTGTAAGAAAGACCCCCTTCGCCGTGTAATACGTGATCTCCTCCCCGTCACCTGTATGAGTCGCCAGGGTGCAGTGGGCGATGGTGGAAATCCGGTCTCCGGGTAGGAGATCCATGTACTTCTCATCAACATGCAGCAGTGCGGAAATCTCTTTCCCGGACTCCGTCTGTGCCTTTATAAGAACCTTTCCGCCATAGTCCGAAGGTTGCGGGAAGTCCGTCACCCGGCCCGTCAGCACCACTGTTCTGTCATCCAGCTGCCTGGCAGGCCCCAGAACCAGCTGTCCGTATCCATAGGTCCACAGCAGACCCATCGCTATACCTGCGCAGCACAGCAGTGCGTATCTGCGCCACCGCTCAAGTAAAATGCGCTTCAAAAGACACAGCAGCACCCACAGCAGAACACAAAAACCTCCCAGCGGGAGGGCAGTCCCCTCTGGGAGGAAGAGTGTGGCTGCAAAAACTGCCACAGCATATCCGGCGGAAAAGATAGCCAGCTTGCGCATTCTGTCTCCCCTCTCGCGCAGTGACCGTCAACTTACCACGCTCGGATCAAATCGTTTCCTTCCTTTCCAAGCACACCAACACGCCCCAAAACCGGAAGCAATGCCTGAAAGAAGAAATAGAGCAGCACGCTCTTGGGCACGATGGTCAGCAGGTTTTTGGACAGGCTGACGCTAAACCAGCCCCAATAGCCGCCGCCACGAATCATCATGGTCCATAGGGAACCCATCATCGCATTGACAAAAATATTAACCAACACATTGGAAACCACAATTCGCGCCACTGTCACTCTGCGCCGGTAAAAGCACAGGGCGTACACCAGCATACCCGCCATGGTCGAGATAGTATAGCCAAAGAAAAACTCCCCCGTAGGCTGGAGAATAAAGCTGAGGATGTCCTCAACAAAGCCGTAGGCCATACCCGCCACCGGACCGCACACCAGTGCGCACATTGCCCGGGCAGGAAAGCTGAAGCTGAGTTTGGTATGGGCAATAGGAATGCTGGGGATCAGCGCCAACACACGGGCCATGGCCACCATCAGGGCCGCAAAGACCAGATTGCGGGTGCTGTACAGGTCTGCGACTGCAGCCCTCCAGTAGCTGCGATGGAACAGAGTTTCCTTGGTAGGTGCGTTCATAAAAAAACCTCCTTCTGTAAAAACGGCAGACCGAAGCCTGTTGGTCAGCCGCACAGAGGAGGTCTCTCCGGTATGCGGCAGCGGGAACCGAAACGCGCACTGCAAGCATCTGCTTTTCGTCCGAAGGGCAGTCCCTGTCCCTTTGGCACTTAGCTGCGCAAGCGCAGCAACACGCGCGTTCCTAATCTGCCTATAATGATAACAGTGTACCGCTTTTTGTCTAAAATTGCAAGAGCCCGCACCCTGTTTTTCCTTCTTCCGCCATGGTCATACCCCACATCACACCTGACATACAATGGAGCAGAGGTGATGCCAGATGCACTCAGGCTGCACTCCGTCAAACGGCTCACGGGCCCTTGCCATCGCTGCCGTCCTTACCGCCGACGCATTGACCAGAGATCGGACCGCGGAGGAGATTGGCAGAATGGCCGCGTTCTTCACTGTACTGGGAGATACCATGGCTCTGCTCTCCTTTGACCCGCAGCTTAAACGCTGCCAGGAGGAGTTCAATCAAGAAAGGCTCTGATCTCCTCCATGCGTTCTGCAGCCTGCTGAAACCCGTCCGCCCACAGCAGACGCAGTTTCTCCACATTCCGCTCCGTGCGGGACACACCGCGGGTGGTCTCGGGCGCGATGATAAGCAGCTTCCCTTCACGTTCCAGCTGAAACAGTCGTTCCCGGCATCGGTTGTATTGTTCCGCCCGCCGGCGCATGGTGTCGCAGAAGTTGGGCCACTCCCGGTATTTCCGCTCCACCAGTTTCAGAGCCCGGTCCGGTTTGCGCACATAGTCCCGGGGCTTGGTCAGCACAACCATGACCCGCTCACACCCCTGCTCCAGCGCCCGCTCAAAGGGAATTCCGTCCGCCGCACCTCCATCCAGATAGGGTTGGCCATTGATACGAAAAACAGGGAACATCAGCGGCAGGGCACAGCTGGCCTGAAGCACCAATGAGCTGCCTTCGGCATCCCTTGGTACCTCCAGATAGTCGGCCTTCCCGGTGTTCAGGTTGGTCACTACGGCTTCCATTTTTCCGGGATAGGCGGCAAAGGCCTCATAGTCAAAGGGCACCAGTTCCTTTGGAATGTGCCGAAACGTAAAGTCCAGCCCAAAGTAGCTGCGGTTGTCCCGCCGCAGCAGATTACCAAGCCCCATATAGCGCCTGTCCGGCGCGAAGCGGGTAGCCACCTCCAGATTGCGGCCCTGCTGCCCGGAAAGATAGCTGACCCCATAGGCGGCCCCGGCGGACACACCGACCACATAATCGCACATCACGCCCCCCGCCAGCAGGCTGTCGCACACACCGGCGGAAAAAATGGTGCGCAGTGCGCCCCCCTCCAACACCAGTCCGGTTTTCATCTTCCATGCACCTCCGAAATCGCATCTGCGCAAAAGGGCAGGGTCTCCCCTGCCCTTTTCTTCATCACTTTTCCAACCGTTCAATAGCCGCTTTTGCCGCCATCTGTTCAGCCTCTTTCTTGCTGTGCCCCTTACCGGAGCCCACCGCCTCGTCGTTGAGGCAGACCTCAACCCAGAAAATCTTGGCGTGATCGGGCCCCTCTTCTCCGGTCAGCCGGTAAGTCAGCGTATGGCCACTCTCTCGCTGAATCAGCTCCTGCAGGGCAGTCTTATAATCCCGATGCCCGGTAGGCTTCTCCGTCTTGCTCAGGACATAGCGCTGGATGATTTTCCGGGCACTGCCGATGCCGCCGTCCAGATAGACCGCGGCCAGCACCGCCTCCACCGCATCCGCCTGAATGGACGGCCGGTGGCGGCCACCACTGAGTTCCTCACCTTTTCCAAGCCGAAGATACTCACCAAGATTCAGTTCCTGCGCTACCTCCACCAGACTCTCCTCGCATACCAGTGCGGCCCGCGTCCGGGTCAGTTCCCCCTCCGGCATGTCCGGAAAGGTGCGGTACAGGTGGTCCGCCACCACCATGCCGAGCACCGAGTCTCCCAGAAACTCAAGTCTCTCGTTGCTGGTATAACGGCCCCGGCTCTCATTGGCAAAGGAGCTGTGGGTCAGCGCATGCTCCAACAGGGAGATATCCTGAAAGAAGTATCCCAGTTTTTCCTGTAAAACTTTCATTCGTTTCACCCGTTTCGGTTAAAATAAAGCCCCGCCAACGGCGGAGCTTTATTTTTCTTTTATCAGTTGTCCACGCGGCTGTGCAGGAAACGAACCAGATCACCCACAGTGGTAATGCCGGCGATTTCTTCCTCGGTCAGTTCCTCCACACCAAAGACCTCTTCCATGGCCATGGACAAATCGACCAGATCCAGAGAGTCGGCACCCAGATCATCCTCAAAAGAGGTCTCCATGTTGATGCTCTCCACATCCACGCCGAACTGCTCGGCCAGCATGGTCTTCAACTGCTCAAAAATCATATACACTCAAACTCCTTGCAAGGTTGGATTACACTCCTAATATAGGCACAAAGTGCAGCTCTGTCAATAGCTTTCCGAAATTTTCTCCACATGGGTCAGTCCTGAAGGCCTTCCCGGTTCAGGCGCATGTAGTCCACATTTTCCTCAATATTCTCCACGATTCCGGATGAGGCTACCTGCATAGCCTGACGGATTGCGTTCTTAATGGCATACTCTCCAGAAGAGCCGTGGGCCTTGATGACGGGTCTGGAAATACCCAACAATGCAGTTCCTCCCACCTCATCGGCACTCATACGCTTTTTCAGATCTTTGACTCCGCCGGAAACGATGAGTGCCGCCAGCTTGGTCAGCAGATTCTTCTTAAACACCTTTTTGATCTCCCGCATGAGGAACAGGGCGCTTCCCTCAATGGTTTTGAGGAAGATATTGCCCGAGTAGCCGTCGGCCACGATCACGTCCACCGCGCCCTCCACAGCCTCACGCGCCTCTACATTGCCCACAAAGTTCAGCCGGCCCTCCTGCTTGGCCTGCATAAGCTTTTCGTATGCTTCCCGCTGCAGATCGGTACCCTTGCTGGGCTCCGCACCGATATTCAAAAGGCCCACGCGGGGCTCCGGGCGGCCCAGAATGTGCTCGGCATAGTATGCCCCCATATAGGCAAACTGAAGCAGATACTCCGCGCTGCACTCTGCGTTGGCTCCGCAGTCCACCAGCACGGACCCGCCGTTTCCGGTAGGGATCACAGGTGCCATAGCCGCACGGCGGATACCACGGATGCGTTTGACCAGCAGCGTGGCCGCGGAGAGCAGCGCACCGGTGGAACCGGCACTGACGAATGCGTCACCTACTCCATTTTTCAGCAGGTTCAGACCTACAGTCAGGGAAGAGTCCTTCTTCTCCCGAAATGCGGTGGCGGGGTTATCGCAAATCTCCACAACCTCGCTGGCGTGGGCGATCTCCACACCGGTGGGCAGCTTCTCGATTCCGTTTTCCTTCAGAACATTCAGAATGTCCTCCCCACGGCCCACCAGCGTGATCTCCGCCCCATACTCCTTATTGGCCTGAATGGCGCCCAGCACGGGGGCCTTGGGTGCGTTGTCGCCCCCCATGGCGTCTACGATGATACGCATATTATTCTCCTCTTTCTGTTTGATCCGGCTCCAGCCGGGGCAGCGCCTCCAGCGCTCGTCTGGACAGTTCGGCATTTTTGTTCCGCTTGCCCTTTACCCGGTAGCCAAGCTGGGGGATGAGGCCGAAATTGATATTCATGGGCTGGAACTGTACCACCGACTCGTCACTGATGTACAGAGCCAACGCGCCCAGCGCGGTCTCCCGGGGATAATCCATCGGCGGCTTACCCAACAGTCTGTGGGCCAGCTCCACCGCCGCCACAAAGCCGGAGGCGGTGGACTCCACATAGCCCTCCACCCCGGTGATCTGACCGGCAAAGGTGATGCGCTCGTTTCCACGCACCCGGTAATAGCGGTCCAGCAGCCGGGGCGAGTCCAGATAGGTGTTGCGGTGCATCACCCCGTAACGCACAAACTCCGCATTCTTCAACGCGGGGATCATGGAAAAGACCCGCTTCTGCTCCGGCCACTTCAGGTGGGTCTGAAAGCCCACAATGTTGTAGATGGAGCCCTGGGCATTGTCTCTTCGCAGCTGTACCACCGCAAAGGGTTCCTTTCCCGTCTTGGGGTCTCTCAGCCCCACTGGCTTGAGAGGGCCATAGCACAGGGTCTGTCTGCCCCGGCGGGCCATGACCTCCACGGGCATACATCCCTCGAACACGCCCGCATCCTCAAAGCCGTGGACTTCCGCCTCCTGTGCACTGACAAGCGCTGTCCAGAAGGCATCGTACTCCTCTTCGGTCATGGGGCAGTTGATGTAGTCCGGCGTGCCCCGGTCATAGCGGGAGGCAAAGTACGCGCTGTCCATGTCCACGCTCTCAAAGGTGACCAGCGGAGCGGCGGCATCAAAGAAGTTCAGGTACTTGCTGTCCGGGAACAGGCGACCAATGGCTTCAGACAGAGCGTCCGAGGTCAGCGGCCCGGAGGCAATGATGACTTCCCCCTCCTCAGGGATCTGTGTCACTTCTCCCTCCACCACAGTGATGAGAGGATGGCCTTTGATTTTTTCCGTGATAGCCGCGGAAAAGGCGTGGCGATCCACCGCCAGTGCGCCTCCCGCCTGTACCCGGGTCTCGTCGGCACACTGCATGATCAGCGAGCCGGACCGGCGCAGTTCCTCTTTCAGCAAACCCACCGCGTTTTCCAGCTGGTCCGAACGCAGGGAGTTGGAGCACACCAACTCTCCAAAGTCCGGACTGTGGTGCGCCGGAGTCATTTTATGGGGCTTCATCTCCCGCAGTTCCACCGGGATACCTCTTTGCGCCAGCTGCCAGGCAGCCTCGCTGCCCGCAAGCCCTGCGCCAATCACAATAACAGGCTGCATATAGTTCTCCTAATTCGGCTTTCCCGCCCGTGCCGGGATTTACTCATCCTTCCGCCTTTTTGGTCGTCTTGCGGGTGGTAGTCTTTTTTGCCGCAGTCTTCTTGTCGGTCGTTTTCTTTGACGTAGTCTTTTTGGCCGCACTCTTCTTTGTCGCGGTCTTCTTCTCCTCCGTCTCCCCCTCGGCAGGCTTTTTCCAGCCGCCACGCTTTTCTTCGGGGGTGAAGTTGGAGCAATCCTCATGGATGCAGAAAGGCTTCTTGGCCCCACGGCCCGACTTCTTGAACATGGTACGGCCGCACACGGGACAGTTATCCTTCACGGGCACATCCCAGGTCATAAAGTCACACTGAGCCGCATCCTTGCTGTTCATGTGTTCACAGCAGTAATAGGTGTACTGTTTACCGGTCTTTTTGCTCATACCGGTACGCTTGACCAGACGGCCACCGCACTTGTGGCACTTACCGGGCATCTCCACCACCAGTGGCATGGTGAAGCCGCACTCCGGATAGCCGGGGCAGGCCAGGAAACGGCCAAAACGACCGGACTTGACCACAAGGTTGCGTCCGCACTGGGGGCAAAGCTCCTCAGATACCTCATCGGGCACCTTGATGCGCTCTCCGTCCAGATCGGCCTCTGCCTTTTTCAGTTCCGCGTCAAAGTCGGTGTAGAAGTCGGACAGGACCTGCTTCCAGTTGGCTGCGCCCTCCTCCACCTTATCCAGCTTTTCCTCCATCTGGGCGGTGAACTGGTAATCCACAATGTCATTGAACTTATCCAGCATCAGGCCGGTGACCACCTCACCCAAGGGCGTGGTGCGCAGATGCTTGCCTTCCTTGACCACGTACTCACGGTTGAGGATGGTGGAGATGGTGGGCGCGTAGGTGGAGGGGCGTCCGATGCCCTTTTCCTCCAACGCACGGATCAAAGTGGCTTCGGTATACCGGGCAGGAGGCTGGGTAAAGTGCTGATCCTTCTTCATCCCGGTCAGCTCCACACGCTCGCCTTCCTTCAGGTCAGGCAGCGGAGACTGGGGCACCTCCTCTTCCTCGTCTTTTCCTTCTTCATAAACAGCTGTAAAGCCACTAAACTTCACAGAAGAATGATTTGCACGGAACAGATAGCCTGCCGATTCCACGTCAATGGATACGCTGTCGTACACAGCATTTGCCATCTGGCAGGCCAGAAAACGGCTCCAGATCAGCTTGTAAAGCCGGTACTGCTCCCCGGTCAGATCCTTGCGGATGTCCTCGGGCACCAGCGTCACGTCGGAAGGACGGATGGCTTCGTGGGCATCCTGAGCACCGGACTTAGTCTTGAACCGGCGGGTCTGCGCCGGGTAGTATTCTCGGCCGTAGCGGCTGTGGATGAACTCCTTGGCCTGAGCCAGAGCATCGTCAGACAGGCGCAGAGAGTCGGTACGCATATAGGTGATCAGACCCACGGTTCCCTCACCAGAGATATCAATGCCCTCGTACAGCTGCTGGGCGATGGACATGGTGCGGGCGGGGGTCATATTCAGCTTGCGGGATGCCTCCTGCTGCAGCGTGGACGTGGTAAAGGGAGGGGCCGGCTGACGGCTCTTGTCCTGACGCTTGACCTTGGCCACAGTGAAGGGTGTGCCGCTCACCGCGTCCATAACAGCGTTGGCCTGCTCCTCATTGGCAAGGTCGATTTTCTTGTCCTTGCCGTGGAATTGAGCCTTGAACGCACCCACATTGGGCGCAATACGGGACAGGTCCGCCTCCAGCGACCAGTATTCCTGGGTCTGGAACGCGCGGATCTCCTCCTCACGCTCCACCACGAGGCGGGTGGCTACGGACTGCACGCGGCCCGCAGACAGTCCCCGGCGGATCTTCTTCCACAGCAGGGGGGACAGCTGATAGCCCACGATGCGGTCCAGAATGCGCCGGGCCTGTTGGGCATCCACCAGATTGGTGTCGATGGCCCGGGGGGCGGCAATGGACTCGGTGACCACACGCTTGGTAATCTCGTTAAAGGTCACACGGTAGGTCTTTTCGTCCGGGATATCCAGAAGCTCCTTCAGGTGCCAGGAGATGGCCTCGCCCTCGCGGTCCGGGTCGGTTGCCAGATACACTTTCTGACTGGCCTTGGCCGCTTTTTTCAGGTCCTTGATGGTATCTTCCTTGCCCTTGATAGGTTGATAGTCGGGCAGGAAGTCCCGCTCAACATCCACGCCAATCTTGCTCTTGGGCAGATCACGCACATGGCCCATGGACGCCTTGACTTCATAGTCCGGACCCAGATATTTTCCGATGGTCTTCGCCTTGGATGGTGACTCCACGATCACCAGATTGGTCTTTGCCATATTATCCTCCAATCGCCGCCGCTGGGGCAGCGCTTTTTATTCCTTTTCCAGTTGGACCGTGCTGATAAACCGCTTGCCGGGCTTTTCCTCTACGCAGCCGGCAATCTGCAGCATGGTCAGTGCGGACAACACCCTGCGCGTCGGGATTTGGGTGCGCTCCACCAGCTCGTCCGGCTGACAGCTTTTGTCCCCCATGGCATGGATGATGGCAAGCTCATCATCGGTAAAGCTGTCCGCACGGCGCTTTAAGACACTATATTCCTTGTCTTTTCCCTTGTCAACAGGGGCTTTTTGTCGAAACGGTGTTTCCGAAACCTGCACATGCTCCAGCCGCTGGCGCTGCTCTTCCGGGGCCATGGGCGGCATTTTCACCAGCCTGACCGGGTACCGGTCCCGGTATTCCTCCAAAATTTCTTCCGCAGACAGCACGGGTTTGGCTCCCTGCTGGATCAGCCGGATACAGCCACGGCTGTGTGGTGCATCCACGTTTCCCGGCACGGCAAACACGTCCCGATTCTGCTCCAGGGCCAGATTGGCGGTGATGATAGCACCGCTGCCGTACTCTCTTGCTTCCACCACCACAACACCCAGCGAAAGTCCGCTGATGATACGGTTTCTCACCGGAAAGTGACTACCCAGATTTTCCGTTCCAGGTGGATACTCGCTGATGAGCAGACCTGTGGCCGCCACATCCTCGTACAAAAATCGGTTCTCCCACGGGTACGGCACGTCGATACCGCCACCCAGAACACAAACTGCCCGTCCACCGGCCTGCAGCGTGCCGCGGACGGCGCAGGTATCAATACCGGAGGCGATGCCCGACACCACCACCGCGCCGCCCCGGGCCAGTTCCAGACCCAGCCGCCCGGCCACCGTTTTTCCGTATTCACTGGCCTGCCGTGTGCCAACTACACCCACACAGACTTCTTCATCCAAATCGGGCAGTTTCCCTTTCAGGTAGAGCACACAGGGCGCGTCGTCCAACTGCCGCAGCCGTGCGGGATAGTCGGCATCCTGCAGGGTCATGATACGGATGCCCAGCCGGTCACAGTCAGCCAGCACCTGCTCCGCCTGCACCATGGAGCGATCCTTCAGCCCCGCCGCCAACGCGGACGGCAGCAGATCATATTCCTCCGGATCGGCAAAAAATGCCTGCTCCGGCGTGCCAAACCGTTCCAGTACCGTGTGCATTCCCTGCACGCCGATCCCTTTTCTGGTAGCCAGCCACAGCCAGTATTTCAGCGACGACATCCCTCGCCCTCCTCTTTGATAAATTACGTGTGCTTTATGATAATATTTGCGCTTGACAATCCAGATTTTCGGGCTATAGTCTCAAGTAGACAAAGGAGTGATCTCCCATGCACACAGTGAAACGACCTCACTACGCCTGGTTGGTCTGTCTGGGCGGCACACTGTCCCTTTCCACCGTGATGGGTCTGGGTTCCAATGTGTTTAGCATCTACCAACCGGAAATTCTTGCCTTTCATCAGTTTACAAACGCTCAGGGCTCCTGGATTACTACCACCCGCAGCCTTTTTGTCCTGCTGTCACTGTTTATGGTCAATCGGCTGTGCAGCCGGTTGGGCCTACGTGTGGTCATGACGTTGGGCAATCTGTCCACGGGGCTGTCCTATTTCTGTTTTGCGCTTTCAAGGGCCTTCCCCATGTACCTGTTCTCCGCCGCCCTGTCAGGGCTTGGATATTGTTTGGGTGGCATGGTTCCCCTCTCCCTGCTCATCAGCGGCTGGTTTCGGGAGCGACGTGGGCTGGCTTTGGGTATTGCTTCCGCAGGAAGTGGTATTTCCACCATCTTTGCGCCACCTGTCATCACCAAGCTAATCCGCACACAGGGACTGCACACGGCTTTCGGCTGGGAGGGTGCGTTCATTCTGATCTGCACGTTCCTGATCTGGCTGCTTCTGCGCAGCTGCCCGGAGGATCTCTGCCTTGAACCCTACGGTTCCCCGGTGTCTGATGGTGTACCCCGTACCGCAGCGGTATCGGGCCCCCGCACCGACCGTCCCCGGGCGCAGATGCTGCTTCTCCTTGCCGGTGTGCTTCTTGGCGGTCCGCTAGGTCCGTGCTTCACCCATCTGACGGTGTATTACACCTCCGAGGGCTTTGACAGCGGACTTGTTGCCACGCTCATCTCCATGATGGGGGCTGCCATCTGTCTGGGCAAGATCCTGTGCGGTCAGATTTATGATCGCATGGGGGTACGCGCAGGCAACCATTTCGCCTTTGGCACGTATCTGTTAGGCCTCATCCTGTGCTGTCTGGCCCCTACCCAAAGTATTTTCATCGCCGTCGCGGCACTCTTACTGTTCTCCCTCGGTTTATCCATCTGTGGTGTTCCACCCGCCGTGTGGGCGCAGGACCTTGCTTCGGAAGACAACTACCCGAAGCTGGTCCGTTCTTTCACCGTGGCCTATACCGTGGGCATGCTGATATTTGGTCCCGTCCCCGGCATCCTTGCCGATCTCATGGGTGGCAGCTATCTGCCCGCCTATTTGCTCTTTACCGCTTTTCTGCTGATGGCCTATCTCATCGTTCTGGGGATTTATTCCCGGTTGAAGGCAGACAGGGCTTAACGGGCCATCTCCCACAGCACCACCGTGGCCGCGGCTGCAGCATTCAGCGACTCGCAGCGGTCCCGCATGGGGATCTTCAGTGTTTTTTCACTTGCGGAGAGTATTTCCTCGGATACCCCTCTGCCCTCACTGCCGATGACCACGGCGCAGCGGCTCAGGTTTGCATCACGCAGGTCAAGGGTATCCTCTCTCAGCGCAGTAGCATACAACGGCAGGCCGGACCGCTCCAGCAGGGCGGGAAGGTCCTGCCGTTTTACTTCATATACCGGCAACCGGAAACAGGCTCCCATGGTGGCGCGCACGGTCTTGTGGTTCCACGCATCGGCGCACTCCCCTGTCAAAATCAAACCGTCCGCCCCAAGAGCGTCCGCCGTGCGCCAGATGGTACCCACGTTCCCCGGATCCTGCACTCCGTCCAGCACCAGGTAGCGCTGCCCGGCCAGCTTATCCGGCATCTCCTGCTGCGGCATACGGCACAGAAACAAAGCGCCCTGAGGGGCCTTCATGGGGGAGACAGACTCCATCACATCCTCGGGCACCTGCACCACACGCACACCCTCAGGTATGGTTGGGAGCTGTGTCCCGGCGGTATGCACCACACAGGTCAGCGGTGCCTGCCAGCGCACTGCCTCGGCCAGCAGCTTGACTCCGTCGCCCAAATACTCACCACATTCCCGGCGGTAAATGCGGTCGGAAATCAGCTTTCGAATATGAGAGATAAGCGGGTTTTTCCGGCTGGTGATCTGTTCCATCACAGTCCCCCCTTGCTTCTACGAATGTCTATATGGTAATGGTATACCGACAGCTTGTCAAGAAAAATGCGTTTATACATTATAATAAAGAATTTCACTTGTCAAGGCTTGTTTCCAAAAAACTATTGAGATTGTTCTGCATGCTTAGTATAATGATTGACAGACAGCTGACCCAATACAGAAAGGCGATCACAAACCATGTCAAAAACAAGAAAAGACTACATATTGCGCCTGATCGGCAGATGTGTCGTTCTGGCGCTGTGCTGCATGCTCTGCCTTTTTGCGCCGCAGGAGTTCAAGGTCCTTGACGGCATGAACTTCTTTTCCCGGATTTCTCTGCTCCACGCTCTGTGGGTCGTCTGGGTATTCGATATGTTCCTGCAGATCATTCCCATACGAAACAAAGTTCCCCTTGGCTCCCAAAAGCTGTTCGCAAACCGTTTCAGCCCCATTCGCGAAAAAATCAATTACGAAGCCCTGCGAAGCTATATCCTCACTACCACCAAGGCTGCATACAAGGTCTTCGTTCTATGGTGCCTGTTGATCGCCGTGATTGGCATCCTGTATTGGAACGGTATCATCGACAAGACCGGTCTGTTTATGATCAGCGTTTGCTTCTATGTATGCGACCTGATTTGCGTGCTGATCTGGTGCCCGTTCCGGCTGCTGATGAAAACCCGATGCTGCACCACCTGCCGCATCTTCAACTGGGATCATTTGATGATGTTCTCCCCGCTGATCTTCATGGGCGGTTTCTACGCAGTCTCCCTTGTAGCACTGGCCTTTCTTGCCTGGCTGGTTTGGGAACTGTGCATCATAATGTACCCGGAGCGTTTTTGGGAGCAGTCAAACGCCGCGTTGAAATGCTCTGAATGTACTGATAAGTTGTGTACGCAGTATTGTCAGAAGCTTCGAACGTAAGCAACTTCTTTTATTCTATAAAAACAGACCTGCATACAGCAATGTATGCAGGTCTGTTTTTATCTTGAAATCCAATCAGTCCAGAGGCTTCATGGTGGGGAAGAGAATGACCTCGCGGATGGTGTCCTGACCGGTGAGAAGCATGACGCAGCGGTCGATGCCCATGCCCATGCCGCCCGTGGGGGGCATGCCGTATTCCAGAGCAGTGAGGAAATCCTCATCCATCATCTCGGTCTCGTCATCGCCGCGCTCACGCTGCTCAACCTGCTTCTGGAATCGGGCACGCTGATCGATGGGATCGTTCAGCTCGGAGTAGGCGTTGGCCAGCTCGCTGTGGCAGATAAACAGCTCGAACCGCTCGGTCAGACGGGGATCGGCGGGAGAACGCTTGGTCAGCGGAGAAACCTCCACCGGATACATGGTGATAAAGGTAGGCTGGATCAGCTTCTCCTCCACCCGCTGGTCAAAGCAGGCATACAGAGCGTTGCCCCAGGTCTTCTCAGCGGCATCGGCCAGCTCCACGCCGATGGCCTTGGCGGCAGCCACAGCCTCGGCATCGTCGGTGATGGCACCGAAGTCAATGCCCACATACTCCTTAACCGCGTCCACCATGGTCAGGCGGCGCCAGCCGGGAGTCAGGTCGATCTTCTCTCCCATCCACTCCACTTCATAGGTGCCCAAGATTTCCTTGGCAGCACCGGAGAGGATTCCCTCGGCAATGTCCATCATATCGTGGAAGTCGGCATAGGCCTGATACAGCTCCACAGTGGTGAACTCAGGGTTGTGCTTGGGGTCCATGCCCTCGTTACGGAAGATGCGGCCGATCTCGTACACACGCTCCATGCCGCCCACGATAAGACGCTTCAGGGGCAGCTCGGTGGCGATGCGCATGTACATATCGATGTCCAGCGTATTGTGATGGGTGATGAAAGGACGGGCGGAAGCGCCGCCGGCAATGGTATTCAGAACGGGGGTCTCCACCTCAATATAGTCCATATTGTCCAGATAGCTGCGCATGAACTTGATGAACTGAGAGCGGATCACGAAGTTGCGCTTGACCTCCGGATTGACCATCAGATCCACATAGCGCTGACGGAAGCGCAGTTCGGTGCTGGTCAGGCCGTGGAACTTCTCAGGCAGGGGCAACAGATTCTTGGACAGCAGGGTAACGTGGATCACACGCACGGACATCTCGCCCCGCTGGGTGCGGAACACCTCACCCTTAATACCCACGATATCACCGATATCATACTTCTTAAAGCGGTTGTACTCCTCCTCATCCATCTCGTCCTTGCGGGCGTAGATCTGGATACGGCCGGACTTATCCTGCAGGTCGCAGAAAGAGACCTTGCCCATACCGCGCTTGGACATCAGGCGGCCAGCGATGGAAACCTCGCTGCCTTCCAGCGCATCGAAGTTGGCCTTGATGTTGGCGGAATGGTTGTCCACCTCATACTTGGTGATCAGGAAGGGGTCGTTGCCGCTCTCCTGCAGCCCCTTGAGCTTATCGCGGCGGATCTGAAGCAGCTGGCTGAGATTCAGCTCGGGCTGCTGATTCTGATTATTCTTCTGTTCAGACATAGTGCAAACTCCTATCTGTCTTACTTCTCAACGCTGATAATTTTATATTCCACAGTGCCGCCGGGAGCATCCACAACGATATCCTCACCTGCGGTCTTTCCCAACAGAGCCTTACCGAAGGGAGAATCCTCGGAAATCGCGCCATTCATGGGGTCGGCCTCCTGAGAGCCCACGATCTTATAGGTAGATTCCTCGTCAAACTCCTTGTCCAGCACCTTCACCGTGCAGCCCAGGCGGACATAGTCTCCCTCGGTCTCCTCTTCGATGACCACGTAATTGGACAAAATCTCATCCAGCTGGGCGATGCGGGAATAGAGCTTGCCCTGCTCGTTCTTGGCCTCATCGTACTCGCTGTTTTCAGACAAATCACCGAAAGAGCGGGCCTCCTTGATCAGCTCCGCCACTTCCTTCTCACGGACAGTTTTCAGGTAGGTCATTTCCTCCTGCAGTTCCTTCAGCCGCTCGGGGCTGAGCTTGTATTCCTTGGCCATGATCGTTGCACACCTTTCCCGCCGCGACCCATCAAAAGGGGCGGCTATATACATTATAATAAAGAAATGGGCATGAGTATAGAGCGTGACACATTATAGCCTCTTTGTCATCGGATGTCAAGAAAAATTAA
Organism: Oscillospiraceae bacterium; assembly: GCA_015068065.1. Lineage (GTDB taxonomy): Bacteria > Bacillota > Clostridia > Oscillospirales > Oscillospiraceae > Lawsonibacter. The sequence continues at coordinate 57,624 of SVLE01000003.1, forward strand.
TGGTATTTACCCTCAATTCTTCCAGAGAAAGTCTCCCCGCTTGCCACAGCACCGTCAGCAGCGGCAAGCGCTCCAGTTCTTCCGGCAGGGTTATCCCCGGCCACTCCAAATCCAAACCTAAAAGTTCCGGCTGACCGCACAGCACCAGTTCACCCGGCCCCCCTTCTCCGCCGAACCGGACGGCCACATCTGCCTGCGCACCGGGTGGCGCCACCGCGCCAAACTCCCGGTAAAGCTCCCGCACCAACCGCTCCCCTCCCCATACCACCTGAATAATCAACGTGCGCACTTGGGGACAGAGCAACCGGGCAGTGCGCGCCAGTTCCGCATCCACATATTCTCCACGCAGCGCCACGCATGCCCGCTCTTTCTCCACCCCTCTGCGTTCCAGCTCGGCCAGCACCAGCCGATCCGCCATGGCCCGGTGCAGCGGCACAGGATCCACCCCCCGCAGTCCCCATCGGTTCAGTTCCTGCCAACCATCAAATGCCACTGGAACAAGCACCCGGCGCACCCCGTTCCGGACCAACAGCCGGGCAGCCCGGTGAAGCCGCCGCGCCGCCCACCGCCCACCGGGGGAAAAGCTTACCCGAAGCACCGGCAGCCCCAGCAACTGTGCCCGCTCCAACCTGATATCTCGCCCCTCGCTCCAGCACAATAACCCCAGCACGCATCTCCCTCCCATTTCCATACAATATATGATGGCCAACGCGAAGAAAAAACACGATGGCAAAAGCCATCGTGTTTTTTCTCATCGACCCAATGCCAGGTCATATAATTCATTTTTAGACAGGTCCAGTTCTCTGGCCGCCTGTTTTACCGCATCTTTCAATGACGCCCCTCCTGCCCGCAGCGCCTCCACCCGCGCAAGGCCGTCTTCCAGCGTGGCTTCCTGCTCTTCCACAGGCTCAGCTCCGCGGATGACAAGGACGAACTCACCCTTGGGCTGATTCTCTTCGTACCAGCGGGCCGCCTCGCCCAATGTGGTACGCCGCACCTCTTCATGGAGCTTGGACAACTCCCGGCACAGGGAGATGGGCCTTTCTTCCCCAAAGGCATCCCGCAGATCACAAATGGTTGCGTTGAGCTTGTGAGGCGCTTCATAAAACACCATGGTGCGCTCCTCACCCTTCAGGCTGTCCAGATGGGCACGGCGGTTCTTTTTGTTCATGGGCAAAAAGCCCTCAAAGGTAAACCGGTCGGTGGGCTGCCCGGACGCGGCCAGCGCCGTGACCAGCGCGCAGGGTCCCGGAATGGCCACCACATCGATCCCCTGTTGGGCACATTGGGCCACCAGCTCCTGACCGGGATCGGAGATGGCGGGTGTACCCGCATCGGTAACGAGGGCACAGCTCTCCCCTGCCAACAGCCGCTCCAGTACCGCCCGACCACCCGCCTCGGTATTGTGGCGGTGATAGGAGATCATGGACTTTTTCAGCCCCAGATGGTTGAGCAGCTTCAAAGAAACCCGGGTATCCTCCGCGGCGATAAAATCTGCCCGAGCCATGGTGTCCGCCATGCGGGGAGAAATATCCCCCAAATTTCCGATGGGCGTGGGGACGAGGTATAGAGTTCCGGCCATTGCGACCACTCCTTATTTCTCAGATGATCTTCAGCAGTACCAGCGCAAACAGCACAAAGGTGATGAGCAGTGCCAGCGCAAACAGCACGAAGCCGCCGCTGAACTTTTTGCTCTGTCCGCTCTGGGAGGGGGGCACAAGTCCGGCCCGGCGCAGAGCGGTGACCACCGGCTTGTAGAGCAGCAGGGTGGCTGCCATGTTCAGTCCGCCCTTGGTCAGGTTAAAGGGCAGGAACACAGGCAGCAGCATACCTGCGATGACCTCACGGGGCGTACCCTGATACAGTGGGGTGATGAGATAGTTCCACAGCACCATCACCACCGTCATGGCCACGGTGGCCGCAGCAAGGCCAATCACCGCACCCTGCTTGGAGTGCTGACGTTTATACGCGTAGCAGGCAGTGCAGCAGAAGCTGGCCGTGGCAGCAATATTCATAATCAGGCCAAAGGGTCCGGTGCCGCTGTAAGTAAAGAATTCCACCACCGGCACAAGGATGGACAGAATGATGGCTGCGGCAGGTCCAAGCGTAAATCCACCAATGCAGATGACTACACTTTTGAATTCAAAATCCAGGAAGCCGTTGACACTGGGAATAACCTTGCACAGATAGGTAACTACCCACGCCACAGCGGCGAGCATGGCCAGCGTGACCATGGTACGAACATTGAGCCACTTGTCGGCCCGGTTGTGAGACATAAAAAACACTCCTTCATGTTGTTTCGACACCCAAAAGACAAATGCCTTCCAGGTGTTAAAACTCATAAGGAGGTGCGCATGGTTTGTAACACACATCTTCTTCCATCCGGACTATACCGTTGGTCCCGGAGTTTCACCGGGTCAGCGAACGCACGGCGTTCGGTCGCGGACTGTACCGCCAGTGGGGAATTTCACCCCGCCCTGAAGACATTCGATTCAGTTGTCCTGCTTATTATACGATATCCGAAAACAGAATGCAACCCCCGGAATTTTCCGGGGGTTGCATGTTACCTCACTTCAATCCGGTCCAGGATCTCGCCCACCGCTCCCTCGATCAGAAGATCAGCCTTATGATCATAGGGTGTGGGCGATTTGTTAATGAGCACCAGCCGGTCTCCGGCATAGTAATTCACAAGTCCTGCCGCGGGATAAACAGTCAGAGAAGTGCCGGCCACGATGAGCATATCCGCTTTGCTGATGTCCCGCACCGCACCCGCCACGGTATCACCGTTGAGCTGCTCCTCATACAGCACCACATCGGGTTTGAATGTTCCGCCGCAGATACACTTGGGCACACCCTCACTGTTCAGGATATCCTGCGCCGTGCATGGTTTTCCGCAGTCGGTGCAGTAATTGCGCAGCACACTGCCGTGTAGCTCCCATACCCGTCTGCTCCCTGCCGCCTGATGCAACCCATCAATGTTCTGGGTCACCACGCTGCGCAGCTTGCCCGCCTTTTCCAGTTGGGCGAGTTTCCGGTGGGCGGCGTTGGGCTGAGCGTCCAGACACAGCATCTTATCCCGGTAAAATCGGTAAAACTCCTTGGTGTGCCGACGGAAAAGGGTATGGCTTAAAATCTCCTCCGGAGGCCAATCGTATTTTTGGTTATACAAACCGTCCACGCTTCTAAAGTCGGGGATACCCGATTCCGTGCTGACGCCGGCCCCGCCGAAAAAGACCACAGAGCTGCTCTCATCAATCCATCTTTGCAGTTGTGCTATCTTTTCCCGCATACCTGCCCTCCTTTTAGTGGGCATCTGCCCAGCACTTGCCCGCGTGGGTATCCGCCTGCAAAGACACCGCAAGCGCGGCCACTCCCCGCATCTCCTCTTCCACCAGCTCACAGACCCGCTGCGCTTCCTGCTCCGGGCACTCCACGATCAGTTCGTCGTGGACCTGCAGGACCAGTTTGCCCTCCAGTCCCTCCGCCTTTAGCCGGTCACGCACCCGGATCATGGCCAGTTTGATGATATCGGCAGCCGTACCCTGAATGGGGGCATTCAATGCCACCCGTTCCCCAAAGGAACGCATATTGAAATTGGAGGACTTCAGCTCCGGCACCCAGCGGCGGCGGCCAAAGAGGGTGGCCACGTAACCTTCCTTCTTCGCCTGCTCAACCACCGCGTCCATATAGGTCTTGACCCCGGCGTAGTGGGCAAAATAGCGGTCCATATAGTCCTTCGCTTCCGCCACGGACACCTTGATGTCCTGAGACAGAGAGAACGCAGAAATCCCGTACACGATTCCAAAGTTTACTGCCTTGGCGCTGCGGCGCATGAGGGACGTGACTTCACTTTGTGGGACACCAAACACCTGAGATGCGGTGATGGTGTGGATATCTTCCCCGGAATTGAACCCGTCGATCATGGCCTGATCTCCGGCCATGCAGGCCAGCAGGCGCAGTTCGATCTGGGAATAGTCCGCGTCCACCAGAACTTTACCGGCAGGAGCCACGAACATTTTGCGCAGCTGCGCGCCCAGTTCCGTGCGCACGGGAATGTTCTGTAGATTGGGCTCCACAGAGGACAATCTTCCGGTGGCGGTGACGGTATTCTGGAATGAAGTGTGGATCCGCCCGTCAGGCATAATCACTTTACCAAGTCCATCCACGTAGGTGGATTTTAGTTTAGTCAGTTGACGATACTCCAGAATTTCATCGATGATATCGTGTTGCCCACGCAGCTTTTCCAGCACCTCGGCATTGGTGGAATAACCCGTTTTCGTCTTTTTCACCGGGGGCAGATTCAGCTTGTCAAACAGGACATGCCCCAGCTGCTGGGTGGAGTTGATATTGAACTGCTCCCCGGCCAGTTCGTAGATAGCTGCCTGCGCCTTGTCAATCCGCTCGGTGAGCATCTCCCCAAAGGCCACCAGTGCCCCCCGGTCAATGAGAAAGCCCTCCTGCTCCATCTCGGCCAAAACCGTGCATAGGGGCAGCTCAATTTCATAATACAGCTTATCCATGTCCAGCTCGGAAAGCCGCTTGGACAGGGTATCCCGCAGAGCGCCGATGAGCGAACAGTGGGACAGCAACGCGGCCATGGGAACGGTAGGGTCAGCCAGCGGACCGAAGGCACCCTCAGCCAGATAGTCCTCCGCCTTGGCGAACTGGTGGTTGTAATAGGTCAGGCCAAGCTTCTCAAGCTCGTAGCTTCCATCGGTGGGCGCCAGCAGGTAGGCGGCCACCTCCGTGTCAAAAACGAAGCCCTCGGGGGTAATGCCTTCCTCCAGCAAGGTCCGGCACAGACCCTTGACCCCGTGGGCCACTTTCCTGATATCCGGTGCAAACAGGCCCTTTAAGAAGTCATTGTAGCACTCCAGCTTGTCGGCAAAGAACACTGCCGCGCAGCCGTCCGCTTCGCTGACTCGCCACTCCACACAAACCGTGTTCAAATCAGGATGAGCAAGTATATTTACTTCACACTCAGAACGCCAGATTTTCAGCAATTCCTCCATGCGAGCGCGGTCGGTGACCACCTCACTGGTGCAGCTGCCCTCAAAGGTCTGTTCCTCCTGCACGCTCCCCTCCCCCTGCGGGGCGGTGAGGTGGTACTTATCGATGAGCTTTGAAAATTCCAGCCGCAGAAACAGTTCATACAGTCTGATATTGTCCGGCTCACGGCGCAGATTTTCCGTCGGAACAAAGTCCATTGGAGCATCGGTGCGGATGGTCGCAAGGTCATAGGACATACGGGCATCCTCTTCGCCCTCAGCCAGTTTTTTCACCACGCCGGGCTTGGCGGGCACACCTGCTTCCATCTCCGGTTGGGGCATGGCGGCAAAGAGCGCGTCAATACTGTGGTAGCGCTGAATGAGGGCCATGGCAGTCTTCTCCCCCACTCCCTTTACACCGGGAATGTTGTCCGATGAGTCACCCATGAGTGCTTTCAGATCGATGATATGGATGGGATCAAATCCGTATTCCTCCCGGAACGCCTCCGGCGTCATATCCCGGGTGGTGGTGTGTCCCATGCGGGTGGACACCAGCTTGACGGTGGTGGTATCGGTAATGAGCTGCAAAGAGTCCTTGTCTCCTGTAACGACCACCGTGTCCCATCCGGCGGCTGTATCCTTTACGCTGATGGTGCCGATCAGGTCGTCCGCCTCCCAGCCGTCCATTTCGTAGGTGGGAATATTCATGGCGGCAAGAACGTCCTTCAAAATGGGCATCTGGCTTGCCAGCTCCTCGGGCATGCCCTTGCGCTGGGCCTTATAGCCCTCATAGGCCAGATGGCGGAAGGTAGGCGCCTTGCGGTCAAAGGTGACGCACAGGGCCTCGGGCTTCTCCTCTTCCAGCAGCTTGTTCAGAATGTTCAAAAAACCAAAAATAGCATTGGTGGGCTGGCCGTCCCGGGTGGTCAGATTCTGACTGACCCCGTAGAAGGCGCGGTTCACGATGGAGTTGCCGTCCAGGACCATGAGTTTCATGGCTGTTCCCCCTTGGTCTGCGGTAATATAACAGTTTGTTAGATTATATCATTTTTCCCTTTTTTGAGCAAGTCAAGAAGCCGTTTGCGTATGGACTTTTTCCCCTTTCTGTGCTATCATATTAGATAATTATGCCAACAATAGTTACAGGAGGCATGTGCCATGAAGGTCAATGTTCTTGGCGTGCGTTTTGACAATGTAACACCGGAAGAGGCACTGGAGCGCGGCGCGCAGCTGATGGCCCAGCCCGGCTTCCACTACGTGGTCACTCCCAATCCGGAATTTATACTGGCCGCGGAAAAGGACGATGAGTTCCGCTC